>JACQAC010000167.1 GCA_016195245.1 Pseudomonadota bacterium | reverse complement strand
TGCTCCCTACAAATATCCGCGCGCGATCGAGTTTGTAACCGAGCTGCCGAAGACCCACACCGGCAAGGTCCAGCGATTCAAGTTGCGCGAGCCGCAGCCGTGAGCGTTTTCGAACGCGAAGTCGTAGTGCGCTTCGAGCACTGTGATGCGGCAGGCCTCATGTTCTATCCGCGTCTCTTCGCGCTGGTGAACGAGATGGTCGAAGACTGGTTCGCCGCGATGGAGCATTCGTTTGCGTGCTTGCATGTCGACCAGCGCAAGGGCGTGCCCACGGTGGAATTCGAGGCTGAGTTCCTGCGTCCGATCCGCATGGGTGAGCGGCTGGTGCAAAGTCTGCGGGTCTTGCACATTGGACACGCCTCCTGCCGGCTGCTGCACGAAGCGCAAATCGGTGGCGACCTTGCCGCACGGTTTGAGCAAACACTGGTCTATGTCGATCTGAATACGATTAAGTCCGAGGAATGGCCGCTGGATTTGCGGGCGACCATGACCCGCTACGAGGAGCAGCTATGAGAACACTCCTCCCGCCCGGCTGGCCGCGGCCCAGGGGCTATTCCAACGGCATCGAAGCTGACGGACGCATTGTGTTTGTCGCCGGCCAGATCGGCTGGACGCCAGATGGCAAGTTCGAAGCGGCGACGCTCGCCACACAATTCGCGCAAACGCTAGACAACACACTCGCTGTGCTTCGCGAGGCGAACGCCGGCCCCGAGCATGTGGCGCGCATGACCTGGTACATCACCGACAAGCGCGCTTACCTGGCCTCACTCTCCGAGATCGGCGCGATCTGGCGCGAGAAGATGGGGCGAAACTATCCAGCGACGGCCGTAGTCGAAGTGGGCGCATTGATCGAAGATCAGGCGCTCATCGAGATAGAGACAACCGCGGTCCTCCCGCGCTAAGGTCGGGCAGGAGTTCAAGATGGCCGACCATAGCTTGTTTGTGTTCGTGCGTGTGCAGGGCGCAACGCCGGAGGCGGTCGGCAACGCGCTCAAAGACGGCAGCGACAAGATCCTCGATATCTATTCAATTATGGGCGAGTGGGATTTGCTCGTGCGCATCGAGCATCCGGATTTGAACGAGATTCAGCGCGTGGTGGCGGAGGCGATCCGCGCCAATCCGAATGTGGCGCAAACCTACACCGTGCTTGGCTATCAGATCTACGGCTCGAAATGGCCGGGCTTCGATTATCCCGACGCAGAATGACGATCGACTGCGAACGCGAATACAACAACCGCGCACGCGTGCCGGACAATCCCAGCATCATGAAGAGCTGGGCCGATGAGTCTTCAGCCTATCGTGCGCATAAACCGCCGCGCGAGGTGCGCTATGGCGCCGGCGAACGGCATACGTTCGACCTGTTCGTCGCCGGCGACGGTCCGGCCGTCATGTACATTCACGGCGGCTATTGGCAGGCGCTCGACAAAAGCTGGCACTCCATCCATGCGCGCGGACTCAATGAGCGCGGCGTCACCGTCGCCATTCCGAGTTACGATCTCTGTCCAAACGTGCGCATTAGCGACATCGTCGAAAACATTCGCGCCGCGGTGCAGACGCTCGCGCGTCAGACTGGGCGAAATGTGATCGTCGGCGGCCATTCCGCGGGCGGGCATCTCGCGGCCTGCATGTTGGCGACAGAGGCGGTCGTGCCCGCAGCTTATGCCATTTCCGGCGTGTTCGAGTTGGCGCCGCTCATTTCGACCACGCTCAACAACACCTTGCGTCTGGATGAAGCGGAAGCGACGAACCTCAGTCCCCTCCTCTGGCCGGCGCCCCAGGGAAAAATCCTCGACGCCGTGGTTGGCGGCGCGGAGAGCGGCGAGTTCTTGCGCCAAAGCGCCGACATCGTGCGCGCTTGGGGAGAGGATGGCGTCGAGACCCGCTACGAGGAAATCGAGGGCGCGAACCACTTTACGGTGATCGCGCCGCTGATCGACTCAGACTCCGCGATGGTCGACCGCATCGCGCAGCTCGCTGGGCGCTAGTTTGGCGATGCCGTCAGTTGCTTCCTCAAGTCCGCGATGATGCGCTCGCGCGCGGCATTGTCCGGCGCCGACAGCAGATGCTGCGTGAGCAAATTCTGGAAGTCCACGCGCGCATTGTGCCAATCCAGCTTTGCTGGCGTCGAGGGATCGAGGCGCGGGGGCGGCGCCGCTTCGGCGATGACATTCGCCGCTTCGAGGCGATAGGCCTGATCGAGTTGCGGCGTCAGCACATTGGCGGCGAGCGTGGCGGCCTGCAGCCGCGCTTGCAGGCCGTCGCGGCTTTCGGGCTCGCCATGCGTGAGGAAGATATCGCCGCGGATTGGCCCGCGCGCCTGCGCCCATTTGAGCAGCGCATTGGCATCGGCGTGACCTGAATAAATGTCGAGCGTGCGGATAGTGGCGGCGACTTTGATGTGCTCGCCTTGGATGCGCACATCCTTGGCGCCGTCGCGCAACAAGCGGCCAAGCGTACCGACGGCTTGGTAGCCGACCAGCAACACAGTGGCCTGCGGCTGCCAGAGCAATCGTTGCAAGTGATGGCGCACGCGGCCCGCATCGCACATGCCGCTGGCCGACAAGATTACGTGCCACCCCTTCACGCGCTCAAGCGCCTTGCTCTCGTTCGCGGACTCGGTGAAATGCAGCCAACTTGATTCCTTCAACGCCTCGAACGGATTGGCGCCGTCATTG
This sequence comes from Pseudomonadota bacterium, assembly GCA_016195245.1. Classification (GTDB taxonomy): domain Bacteria; phylum Pseudomonadota; class Alphaproteobacteria; order Caulobacterales; family Aquidulcibacteraceae; genus Vitreimonas. The sequence continues at coordinate 5,726 of JACQAC010000167.1, read as the reverse complement.
TCGCGCCCGAAGCGCATGTACGAATCCATGACACGCACGGCGAGGGGCGAGTCCACGAAGATCGGACCGCGCGGCGCGACGCCCGATTCCATGGCCTGCAGCAAGTCGACAATCAGCTCCTGCGTGCGCTCCACGGCGAATGCGGGGATGAGGAGCGGCCCGCCGGCGGCGTGGGCCTTCAGCAGTTCGTCGTTGAGTTTCTTTTGGCGATCCGCAATCGACAATGGCGGCCTGTCGGTTCCGCCATAGGTGCTCTCCATGACGACGTGATCGAGGCCGCTTGGGCCTTCGGGGTCAGCGATGAATTCGCTGCCGCCGGGCCCGAGATCTCCAGAGAAGAGCAGACGCTCGACTGCGCCGCCTGAATCTTTGGCCTCTACTTCGATGGATGCCGAGCCAAGGATGTGCCCCGCATTCCACCAGCGTGCACGGACGCCGGGCAAGATTTCGGACCAGGTGTTGACTTGCACTGCGCGGAAGAGGCCGCGACAGGCGTCGGCGTCAGCGCGCGTGTAGATGGGCTGCACAACCGGTCCGCCACGCTGCTGATTGCGGCGATTGAGCTGCTCGACTTCCATCTCCTGAATTCCAGCAGCATCCGCCAACAGCGCCTCGCAAAGTTCGACGGTTCCCGGCGTTGCGTGGATCGTGCGTTTGAAGCCCGCGCGCGAGAGCTTGGGCAACAATCCGCTGTGATCGATATGGGCATGCGTCAGCAGCACCGCCCCGATCTTGGCGACATCGAACGGAAAGGGCCGATAGTTGAGCTCCTTCAGCGTTTTCGAGCCTTGGAACATGCCGCAATCGATCAGCACCTGCGCTGCATCGACTTCCAACAACATGCAGGAACCGGTGACACAGCCGGCCGCGCCAAAGAAATGGAGCTTGATGGTCATCGGCGCAGCCTCGCTTTCATTGCTACGCGATAGATAGACCTGTGCGTGCTGCTCTCAAAGCCCCGCAGCGCGCGCGATCCAATATGTGGCGCCGGCGGCAATGTAGGCGAGGCCAAACAGATAGAGCACAGTGAACCAGAGCCACTTCCAGGAATTGGTCTCGCGGCGAAGCACTGCAAGACTCGCGATGCATTGCGGCGCGTAGACGTACCACGCGAGGAAGGCGAGCGCGGTTGGCAATGACCAGGCGTGTTGGAGCACATGCGCCAAACCGGTCTCGTTGCCGCCCTGCACTGCATAGACGGTGCCGAGCGCACCAACCGCCACTTCGCGCGCCGCCATCCCCGGAACCAATGCAATGGCGATTTGCAAATTGAAACCAATGGGTCTCAGCAACACTTCAAGCAGCGAGCCAATGCGGCCCGCGAACGAACCCGCGATACCCTGATCGGTCACCGGGAAAGTCGCCAAGAACCAGAGCGCCACAGCGACCGTGAAGATCACCGTCCCTGCACGCTTCAAGAACGCCCATGCGCGGAAGAACAAGTTGAGCAGGAAGTCCTTCGGGTCCGGCAACTTGTAGGTCGGCAATTGCATCAGCAACGGTTGTGCTGCGCCCTTGGTGACCGTTCGCTTGAGCAATGCCGCGACCGTGACCGCACTCAGAACGCCAGCGAGATAGAGCGCAAACATCACCAAGCCCTGCATTCCAAACGGGCCGACGCCGGTGTTGGGAATGAAAGCCGCGATGATCAGCGTGTAGACTGGGATACGCGCCGAACAGGTCATCAAGGGCGCCACGAGAATCGTCGTGAGGCGATCGCGTTCATTTTCTATGGTGCGCGCAGCCATCATGCCGGGAATGGCGCAGGCAAAGCTCGAGAGCAGCGGAATGAAAGCGCGGCCATTTAAACCCACGCGCAACATGAGCTCATCCATCAAGAACGCCGCGCGCGCCATGTAGCCCGAGGCCTCGAGCGCCAAGATCAGTGCGAACAGTATGACGATCTGCGGCAAGAAGACGATAACGCTGCCGACGCCGGCGATGATGCCATCCGTCAGGAGGTCGCGCCACCAGACCTGCGGCAGCGCTGCCTTGATCCAATCCGAGAGCCCGGTAACGGCAGCATCAATCATGTTCATGGGCGCCTGCGCCCAGGTGAACACCGCTTGGAACATCAGAAACAAGATGAGGGCGAGGATGAAGGGTCCGGCGACTTTGTGCAGCACCACGCGATCGATGGCGCGTGTCAGCCGGTTCATCACCGGCTCTTCCAGGATCGCCGCCTTGGCGATCTCGCGCGCTTCGCGCTGGAACGAAGAGATGTTGTCGACCTTCCCCGTTTGATGCGGGCGCTTCCACTCCCCTTTCGCGGCTAGCTCATCAATGCGCGCCAACAGGTCGGCGCGGCCATTGCTGCGGGTCGCGCGCGTGCGCACCACCGGCACGCCGAGCAGTGCTTCGAGTTTGCGGTCGTCGATCTTCACGCCGTCGCGCTCTGCGAGATCGATCATGTTGAGCGCCACGATCATCGGGCGGTCGAGCGCGCGGACTTGCAGCACGAATTGCAGATGCGTGCGCAGATCGGAGGAATCGACCAGCACGAGCAGGCCATCGGGTGGCGCCACTTCACTGGCGCCGACGATGGAGTCGACAGCGATTTTTTCGTCGAGCGAGCGCCCACTCAGTCCGTAAATGCCCGGCAGGTCGATCAAGTCGATGGCTTGGCCCGCGGGAGTGTGGAAGCGGCCGATGCGTCGCTCCACCGTTACGCCCGCATAGTTCGCGACTTTGGCGCGGCCGCCGGTGAGGCCGTTGAACAGCGTGGACTTGCCGCAGTTCGGCGCACCAACCAGCGCCAGGCGAAGCTCAGTCATGGTCGATTTGGACGGCGGCGGCCTCGTTGCCGCGCAACGCCACGAGAGTGCGGTTGAGGCGTACCGCCAATGGCTGCCCAAGCGGCCCGGAGGTGATCATTTCCACCTCATCGCCCTCGGAAAAGCCGATCTCTCGGAGCTTGGTGGCAAGGTCTTCGTCGGGGGTGACGATGCCCCGCACCCGCCCCTTCTGGCCTTTCCTGAGAGTCTTGAGGGTCATTGTCCGCGGGCCATGCCGTCTAGTTGCGAATGATTCTAAACAACACTATCCAGAGTTCCCGTCAAGCGCCTTGATCCGGCGCAAATGTGGCCGGCTCTTCCCAGCGGCCCTCCGCTTGCGCCACGCCCACTCGCGCGGCTATAGGCGTCCACCCACGATTCATCCGCAAAACGGACACGGGCGCGTAGCTCAGCGGGAGAGCACTACGTTGACATCGTAGGGGTCACAGGTTCGATCCCTGTCGCGCCCACCATCCTACGCTCGCGCGGCGAGTGTTGGATGTCCTCCGAAGTTTCTTGGCATAGGAAGACCGGAGCCTTCCTCTTCGCGCGCTTCGGATGGCTTACGCCGCCGGCTGGCGATTGTTAGAGTGGGCGCAATGATCCTGGACATCAAGGGCGTGCTGGCGGCGCCGGAAGTCGAGCGCCTGCGCACGATCGCCAGCGAGATCGGTTTTGTCGACGGACGCGCCACCAACCCGGCCAACGAGACCAAGGTCAACATGCAGGCCGACCCCAAGGCGCCGCTCGCCAGCGAATCTTCGAAGATCGTCTATGATGCGTTGGGACGGTCACGCGAATTCCGGGACTTCGTCCTGCCCAAGCGCGTCGCTCCGCCCCTGCTGACGCGTTACACGTCCGGCATGAAATACGGCGCGCACTCCGACAGCGCCTATATGCCGGGCTCGCCAGGTTTCCCGCTTCGCTCCGATGTTTCGGTCACCGTATTCTTGAACGATCCATCGAGCTATGAAGGCGGCGAGTTGGCGGTTCGGATTGGGAGCCGCACGACAATCGCCAAGGGCGCGCCCGGCGATGCGTACGTCTATCCATCGACGACATTGCATGAAGTGACGCCCGTTCGCTCGGGAGAGCGACTGGTTTCGATCACCTTCGTCGAGAGCCTGGTCGGCGACGAATTCAAGCGCAACCTGCTCTATGAACTCAACGAGGTGGGCGCGCTGGAAGGCCTAAAAATGAGTTGGGACAATCGCGTGCGTTTCGAAACGGCGCGCAACAATCTGCTTCGGCTCTGGTCGAACTCTTAGGCGGCCGCGATGACCCGCTCGATCTCGATCACCAGATCCTTCAAGTGAAACGGCTTCGACAGCACCTTGGCATCCTTGGGCGCCTGGCTCTGCGCTGACAGCGCCACGGCGGCGAAGCCGGTGATGAACACGATCTTCATGGCCGGATCGGCCTCGGCGCCGCGGCGCGCGAGTTCGATGCCGTCAAGACCCGGCATGACAATGTCAGTGAGCAGCAAATCGTATGATCCGTGCTCCAGCGCCTCCCAGGCCGAATCGCCGTCGCCATAACCGGCGACATCGTGCCCGGCGCGCTTCAGGCTCGTCACCAGGAAGGCCCTGAGCGAGTCATCGTCTTCCGCCAGTAGAATCCGCGCCATGCGCCGCTCCGGGATTCGCCCTACTCGAAGCGGTACCCCCTAGCACAGCGCGGGTAAAGGCAGGCTGAACCTTAACATACAGGCGGTAACGATTGAGCAATATTGACGGCCTCGGCGGCCACAGCGAACAATGCCGGCCATGGACGGTTCGGACTATAGGCGCGCTGTTACGACCCAAACCACGCCAAGCACGGCGCCGGACACCAAGCCGGACCTCCCCTTCGTCCTGATCGAACCATTGCGGCGTACCGCGCCACTGATCTTCTCCTCGCCGCATAGCGGCCGCCGCTACCCGCCCGAGTTGCTGGCGCAAACGCGTGTGGGGCTGATCAGCCTGCGCCGCTCGGAAGACGCATACGTGGATGAGTTGTTTGCGAGCGCTGCATCGCATGGCGCAGCGGTGCTCTCAGCGGCGGTGGCTCGCGCCTATGTCGACCTCAACCGCGATCCGGCGGAGCTCGACCCCGACATGTTCGAAGATGCATTGCCCGGAGCGACGGCTTCGGCTCGAGTGCAGGCGGGCTTGGGCGCCATCCCGCGCATTAGCGGCGACGGCCAGACCTTATATCGGCGCAAACTCCGACTGGCTGACGCCGAACAGCGCATCGCAGCCGTGCATCACCCCTATCACGCGATGCTCGCCAATCTTGTCGCGGAGACCAAGGCTTTGTTTGGGTGCGCGGTTCTCGTCGACTGCCATTCCATGCCGTCGAGTTCGCGTGGGGCGCATGCGCCAGACGTGGTGCTTGGCGACCGCTTCGGCGCTTCGTGCCACCCCTCCGTGACGGCGCTGGCGGAAGCCACGTTGCGGCGCCTAGGCTATCGCGTCGCGCGCAACGCGCCCTTCGCGGGCGGGCATACGACGCAAACATATGGCCGGCCTGCCGCGCACGTGCATGCGTTGCAGATTGAAATCAACCGCGCGCTTTACGTTGATGAACGCACGCTGGAACGCACCAACGGTTATGTGCGGGTTCGCGCCGATATGGCGCGCTTGGCCGAGGCGCTGAGCGCGGCGGCTTTGCATAAGTCTTTGGCGTAATTGATCCCCTCCCCTCGCGGGGAGGGGAATCGAGTTTGGCCGCACATGCGTGACGCATTGCGGGTTCGTTCATCGTCCTCCTACGCCAAGGCTACGGAGGACATTTTGCCTCCCGGGCAAAGTGGGAGAGCGAGGCGCGCACTGAGCAATGCGCATGGAAGTTGATGGTGTGAGGAGTGCTTGGCGCGCGCCTCGCGCGGGTTGTTGTGCTGCCGGCGGAAACTCAGGGGCGTTTCTACAGAACCACGAGGGGCCATGCGTTGAGGCAGACAGGCCTTCGCTG
>JACQAC010000166.1 GCA_016195245.1 Pseudomonadota bacterium | reverse complement strand
GATCGACAATGCCGATATCGGCCGCGCCGGTTTCGTGCGCGCCTTGCAGCAACCCCAGCACGCCATTCGGCAAGCCAGCCTCTTCCCAAGCCTCCGCCATCAGCGCCGCAACAGCCGGCGTGAATTCGCTGGGCTTAAACAGCACGCAATTGCCGGCGAGCAGCGCCGGTACGATATGTCCGTTGGGCAGATGGCCCGGAAAATTGAACGGGCCGAACACGGCGAGCACGCCGTGCGGATGATGCGAGAGAGCGGTGACGCCGAAAGCGTTCTTCTCTTCCTTGGCGCCGGCGCGCTCGGCCTGGGCGCGGATCGAAATCTCGACCTTGCCGATCATCGCCTGCACTTCGCCGCGCGCGTCCCACAGCGCCTTGCCCATTTCTCGGCTGATGGTGCGCCCCAGCTCATCGGCGCGCTTCTCGATGGCTTTGGCAAAGGCGCGTGCGATGGCGATCCGCTCTTCGACGGGACGTTTCGACCACGCCGGGAATGCAAGCCGCGCGGCGGCCATCGCTTCAGCGACATCGTCGGGCGTTGCGGCGCGGCCTTCCCAAACGGTATCGCCGGTGGCGGGATCGTGTGACGCGAAGCGTTCGCCCTCGCCCTTGCGCCATTGTCCGTCGATGAAAAGTTCAGATCGCATTGTCGACCCAGACCAAAGCTTCGTCGCCCGCTTGCAGGTTCAGCGCGGCGAGCGTAGCGGCATCAACCTTGGCGACACCATTGGAAACGTTTGCCCGCGCGGACACGCACCGGAAAGTGCTGATATGGGGTGTCGCGACCAGGGCGCGAGAACCGCCTTCGCCCTCCGCCGCGGGTTCCATCTTTGCACGTTTGGATTCGCGCAGCGTACGGATGTGGTCGCGCCGGGCGCTGACCAGCGGCCCGCCGTCGAAAATGTCGACCACATTGGAGAAGTTGAACCCTTCCCATTCCAACAGCTTGCGCGCGCCCTCGCCGTCCTTGTGGCACTTGCCGATAACATCGCGCGCCTCTTTGGGCAGCAGATCGACATAGATCGGATGTTGCGGTGTGAGATCGAGGATGAACTGGTTGTCAGTTGTGGCGCTGAGCTTGTCGGCTTCCGCGAAATCCATGCGGAAGAAATGGCGGCCGAGCGCTTCCCAAAACGGCGACACACCTTCTGGGGAAACGACGCCGCGCAGTTCGGACACCACCTGCTCGTGAAAGCGCTGCGGTGCTGTCGCCATCAGCATGTAACGGCACTGCGCCAGGGCCCGGCCTACGCCTGCGGCGCGATGCTCGGGGCGTACGAACAGCGAGCCTACTTCCGTGCAGCCTGTAAAGTCGTTGACGCCGATCAGCACCTGCATGTCAAAGCGGCGACTTGCGGCCACGGACGACTGCGCCTCGGTGATGAGGCGAAAATTGAAGAAGGGAGGGGTCTCGCCGATCGTGGATTTCACGCCGCAGCAGCCCGCGAGCCGACCGCTTTCGACGTGTTCGAGGGCGATAAAGTAGCGTTCTTTTCCTGGCGCTGAAGTCTGCGCCGCGAAACTTTGCTGGGACAATTCAAGACGCTTCGCGATGCCGGCGTCATCGAGCATCAAACTCGTGAAACCAGCGCCAGCAATAGCGCGCAACTCCCGAAAGCCCTCAAAGTCTCCGGGACCGGCAGCGCGCATGACGTAAGTCGGCCCGCTCATGAGCGCAGATCCGTAATGTCAAACACGCCACGCTCGATGCCGGCGAGCAGAAGGAAGGAAAGTTTGGCGCGCTCCGAAAAGCTCGGGATTAGTGCGAACTCTTTGTCGGAGTGAATGCCGCCGCCGCACGGCCCCAGCGTGTCGATGTTGGGGCAGCCAGCGGCTGCGAGATTGTTGCCTTCGCACACCCCGCCCGAGGCTTGGAATTTGAGATCAAGCCCGAGAGCTGCGCCGGCTTTGCGTGTCCAGTCTATGATTTTAGCCTGCGAAGGCGTCACCGGCTTGGGCGGACGGGTGATGCCGCCGTGTAGATGCGCGCTGAGCCCATCGCCTTTGCCGGCCCTGTCGGCGATGCGTTTGATTTCGGCCTGCGCCCAATCTGCGCCCTCATTGTCCGGGGCGCGCACGTTGAAGCGGAGCACAGCGCGATCCGGCACGACGTTCACGGGACTTCCGCCGTCAATGGCGCCAACATTGAAGGTCACGCCCTCGCGCTTGCCGTTGAGCTCATTCAGCGCCAGCGCTGCTTCGGCCGCGGCCATCACGGCGTTGCGACCGTCATTGAAGGCCCGTCCGACGTGGGCAGCGCGGCCGTGGAAAGCGAGACTGAAATTGCCCGAACCCTTGCGCGCGTCGACCAGCGCGCCATCGGCCATCGCCGGCTCGTAGGTCATGCCGACATGCGCGCGCTTGCCAAGATCGGCGAGCAGCGGTGCGCTGCCAAGTGAGCCGATCTCTTCGTCGGGGTTCATCAGCACTTCGTAGCCGACGCGCTTAACGCCGGGCAGCTGCTCGAACGCTTGCAGCGCCGCGAGCATTAGCGAGAGCCCGCCCTTCATGTCGGCCGTCCCCGGCCCACGCAGCACCTCGCCCTCGCGCCAGACCTTCTGAAACGAATGCGCTGCTGGAAAGACAGTGTCGTAGTGGCCAGTGAGCGCGACCTTGATGGGCGCTTCTGGACGAACAGCAACCCGGATCGATGGCGCATGTTCGATGTCGATCACCTGACCGTCGGCGCGCACGCGCTGGCTTGGCGGCAGCGCTTCGATGGTCACCGCGCCGGGCAACGCAGAAAACGCATCGGCCAGTGGGGCGCGCATGCGGTCGAGGCCAGCCAGCTCATGGGAACCAGAATTGATGGCTGCCCAGGCTTCGGTGCGCGCCAGCATGGCTTGGCTCTCGGCGTCAAGGTGTTCCAGCAATGGCTCTAGCCCGGCGCCCCATAAGGTACGCGCCGGCGCCTGGATTTGATCGGCCGACATGAGCGAGGTGGTAGCCGCGCCCTGAGCGCTGGTCCAGCCGCCCAAAAGCAAACGGGCCCGGCTTTTGGCCGGGCCCGTCGCTTTCGTTCAGGCTACCAGTCTTACTGGAAGCTGATGGTCACCGCGGTACGGCGGTTGAGCGGTTCGCGGACACCGTCGCGGG
>JACQAC010000165.1 GCA_016195245.1 Pseudomonadota bacterium | reverse complement strand
TCCGCGGGCGACCAGTTCGACGCGTTGCCGCCGATCTTGATTGCTGCAATTTCCGCATCGCTCAGATTGGCGCGCTTGCCGATTTCAACATGTTGAGTCCACTCGTATCCGGAGCGGCAAAGGTAGCCCGTGCGCAAGATGACGATTTCACGTTCGCGCGGCGGGAGCGCATTTTTCTTGGAAAGAATGTAACTGCCCCAGCTCAAGAACGCTGTAAGGGCTTCGGGCGCGTGCGCGAGTGTGCGAAAGATATTGAGCACCGGCCGCCCGGGCGCGCTGAGCGGCGCAAGCGCTTCGCGCTGTTGCGGGGAGAGCTGATCGTCGGCGAGGGGCGCTATGCGCGGGCGTGAAAGGTGCATGGGATATCTGTACGGCGTCTTGCTCGTCATCGCCAGAAGGATGGCCCGCGCTGAGGATTTGGGCCAATCTCTCGGCGTTCGGGAGGTTTGAATGCATCGGCGCTTCTTTCTGATCGGCGCAGCCGCGCTCGCCGCGTGTTCGCCCGCGCCGCAGAGCCGCGGTTCATCGAAGCCGGGACCAGCCACGAGTGCCGCAACGACCGCCGCGGTTGATGATCCCGCGGCAATCATCCGGCCGATCTATGCGCCTTATCTGGCAAACAACACCGACGTGTCGCTTCCGGACTTGAAGGACGCCGCCCCTTGGTCAGCCTCGCTGCGGGAAGCGATTGTGGCGATGGAGGCGCGATCTGATCAGGATGAGAGCGGCGAAGGCCTCGATTTCGATCCCATCGTCAATGCGCAGGATTGGCAGCTCAGCAATTTCAATGTCGCAGCTGAAGGCGTTGTTGCGCAAAGCCACGCCGTCGTGCGCGCCAGCTTTCTCAATGGCGGCGCTCAGCAGGACGTCATGTACGACTTGATCTGGGAAAGCAGCGGTTGGCGCATCGACAATATGCGCAGTGGCGGCCCGCCTGATGGCTGGGATTTGCGGCAACTCTTGAGCGGAAAATAGCGTCACTCTTCTGGTTGCAAAAGCGCGGCCTGTTCGAGTTGCTTGAGCGCGCCTTCAACGCGAGCAGGCCGGTCGGCGCCCTGCAATAGTTCCGCGAGCGCCGAGCGGTCACGTGTGCCATCGAGATGCGGAACCAGCGCCATCGCGTCGCTTGAAGGCGCAACGGCGAGGTGATGGCGCGTGGTGACCCAACTTTTCTGGTCACGCGCTTCAAGGCGCGCGACCTCGTCGGCGATCGGTTTCACACCCGAGGCACGCCCGACGCGAAGGGGCGTTGCTTGGAGACGCAAATACCCGGATGAGGCCAACAGCATGAGCGCGTCTTCGAGGGCGCCGCGGTCCTTTACGGCAAGCTCTGCCACGGCGGCTATCGCGGGGTGGATACGTGTGAGGTCCGCAACTGCATCGGCGATTTCATCACTTGGCGCTGTATAGGTTTGACCGGTTCCAGTACGGAAGCTGCGCGAATTGGCAGTGTCGCGCTGCAATGAAAGCGATGCGTGGAGCGTGTTGAGGACTTTTGGGTCCGGCTCTCCGCGCGGGGGATGCTTTGAAAAGATTGCCCGGCGGAAACTGCGGCCGCTCATCGCGTCGAGGATGCTTTGCAGTTTAGCGGCGTCCCCGTTGGCAAGCGCTCGCGCCTTCGCCGCGTTGCTGGGCAATACGCGTTCGGGCAGCGATGTCGCGAGTTCGGGTTCGCTGACATAGTGCATGTCCGCCTTCCGCGCGCGCCGCAGGACGTCTTCGAACAGGAAGCACTTGTTCACCGGCGCTAGATATTCGCCGAGCATGTAGGAGGGGTTGGCGTTCGCCAGACGTTGCGCTGCTTGGCGAACCAGGAAGCCGTAGGGGGTGTTCTCCGGCGTTCCGGCGGCGATCGCGTTGAGATGGGCGATAGCTTGCTTGGCGTTGGTCTCGGGATCGAGCGCGGGATCTTCGGCGGCGCAGATATCGCGGACGATTTGCTCCAGGCGCCAACCCGGAAGCACGTTGAAACTCAGCATGGCGTGCCGCCGGAGGCGCAGCCCAGTTCGAGCACGCGTGCGGTTTCGGGGGGCGCTGTGTCGACGCCGTATAACGCCGCCATCGCCGCCAACACTGTTGGCTGCGTGAAGAAGAACGGCTGCGATGTGTAGAGCAGCTTTTGCGCCATGCCCGGTCAATGACGGCATGCGCGCGGCGTGTCTAGCTGGTGTTGGGCGGGCGCCAAGGGACTTTGGCGGCGTCGGTCAGCGCTTCGAAGCGTTGGACGCGGTGTTGCGCTTCGGGTGGCGCGCGGAGCAGTTCGGCGACGCGGTGTGTGAGCGCGTGCAGGCGCGTGGCGAGACGCTTGGCGCGGGGCGCGGGGTTGTTGAAGACGCGGATCAGCGCCTCGTAGCGTTCTGCGAGCGGCCAGGCTGAGTAGAAGCGACCTTTCACGCTCCCCGGCCAAGCGTGCGCAGCACGCGAAAAGCCGGGGTCCATCGTTGCGCCAGACTCGAGAGTATCCGGTCGCTTGCTGCAATGGGCCCCGGCCCTTCGCGCACTACGGCCGGGGAGCGGTGAGCGAAAGCACCTAAACCGCACACGCCAAGTTTCGGGTTTGTCGTCGTCGAAGCCGACGAGGCGGCGAACGCGCGTGCGCTTGGGCCACAGGCGCGGGGGCGTGTTGGGTTTGGGATAGGCGGCGGCTTCGATCAGCAACAGACGCCGCATCATGGCTTCGCCGCAGCGGATCCAGGAGAGCAGCAGACGATCCGGATTGCGTGCGTGATATTCGCGACCAGTGCTCCGACGAGGGCGTTGCTTTCCATTTCAAGCAATGGGGCGGCGTGGTCAAAAGCAAAACCGGTCGCGAGCTTGACGGCCGCACGTGGGATGAGATGCCCGCAGTAGTCGCTTAGTTTACGGCCCTTTCCGCCGCCGCCCACGATACGCGTTGCGCGGGCGCGGCGTCGATGGCGCCTTTCCGGCGCTCTCTCTCATGCTCGCGTTCACCGATGCGCTGATATCGCTTTGCCGCGCCAACGGATCGTCGGCGATGAGCAGTTCGGTTTCTTGTAGGCGCTTGATTTCGTCGCGCAGGCGGGCGGCGGTTTCGAATTCGAGATCGGCGGCGGCGTCTTTCATCTCGCGTTCGAGCGCGGCGATGTGGGTCTTCAGGTTGTGGCCGATGAAGGGTGCTGAATCTTCTGACACACCGCCGGCGAGGGCGCCGGCGGTCCGGCGGCGGTCACCGCCTGCGCCACGTTTCCAGGCCATGGGATCGCGTGGATCGATGGTCAGCGAGTCTTTCTCGTAAACTGAATCAAGGATGTCCTTGATGTGGGACTTGATCGATTGCGGCGTGATGCCGTGTTCGAGATTGTAGGCGGCTTGCTTCTCGCGGCGGCGCGCGGTTTCGGCCATGGCGCGCTGGATCGAGCCGGTTTCCTTGTCGGCGTAGAGGATGACCTTGCCGTCGACGTTGCGGGCGGCGCGGCCGATGGTCTGCACCAGGGAGGTTTCGCTGCGCAGGAAGCCTTCCTTGTCGGCGTCGAGAATGGCGACCAGGCCGCACTCGGGAATGTCGAGGCCTTCGCGCAAGAGGTTGATGCCGATCAGCGCGTCGAAGGCGCCGAGGCGGAGGTCGCGGATGATTTCGATGCGCTCGACGGTGTCGATGTCTGAGTGCATGTAGCGCACGCGCACGCCTTGCTCGTGCATGTATTCGGTCAAGTCCTCCGCCATGCGCTTGGTGAGCACGGTGACCAGCGAGCGCAGGTTCTTCTTGGCGGCTTCTTTCACTTCGGCGATGCAGTCATCGACTTGGGAATGGCCGTGCGCTTGCACGGGGCGGACCTCAACGGGCGGATCGATGAGGCCGGTGGGGCGGATGACTTGTTCGGCGAAGACGCCGCCGGTGCGTTCGAGCTCCCAGGGGCCGGGCGTGGCCGAGACGTGGATGGTCTCGGGACGCATGACGTCCCATTCCTCGAATTTGAGCGGGCGGTTGTCCATGCAGGAGGGCAGGCGGAAGCCGTAATCGCTGAGCGTCTTCTTGCGGTTGAAGTCGCCGCGATACATGCCGCCGATTTGCGGAATGGTGACGTGGCTTTCGTCGGTGAAGACGAGGGCGTTGTCGGGGATGTATTCGAACATGGTGGGCGGCGGCTCGCCGGGTTTGCGGCCGGTGAGGTAGCGGGAATAGTTCTCGATGCCGGCGCAGGAGCCGGTGGCCAGCATCATCTCCATGTCGAAGTTCACGCGCTGTTCGAGGCGCTGGGCTTCGAGAAGTTTTCCCTCGGCGCGGAAGAAGGCGAGACGCTGCGCCAGCTCGTCCTTGATGGAGGAGACGGCCTGTTCGAGCGTCATGCGCGGCGTGACGTAGTGGGAGTTGGAATAGATTTTCACCGCTGACATCGATGCGGACTTGCGGCCAGTGAGCGGGTCGAATTCGTCGATGCTTTCGACTTGATCGCCGAAGAAGGAGAAGCGCCAGGCGCGGTCTTCCAAGTGCGCGGGCCAGAGTTCGATGGTGTCGCCGCGGACGCGGAAATTGCCGCGTGAGAAGGCGGAATCGTTGCGGCGATAATGGGTGGCGACGAGATTGCGGATGAGTTCTCGGGAGCCGTACTCGTCGCCGGTTTTCACCGTGAAGGTCATCGATGTGTACGTTTCAACGCTGCCGATGCCGTAAATGCAGCTGACCGAGGCGACGATGATGACGTCGTCGCGTTCGAGGATCGCGCGCGTGGCGGCATGGCGCATGCGGTCGATCTGCTCGTTGATGTTGGATTCTTTTTCGATGTAGGTGTCGGTGCGCGGCACGTACGCTTCCGGCTGGTAGTAGTCGTAGTAGCTGACGAAATACTCGACCGCGTTTTCCGGGAAGAATTGGCGGAATTCGCCGTAGAGCTGGGCGGCGAGGGTCTTGTTGGGCGCGAGGATCAGAGCCGGGCGCTGCACGGTCTCGATGATCTTGGCCATGGTGAAGGTCTTGCCGGAGCCGGTGACGCCGAGCAGGACTTGGTCTTGCTCCGTGCCGCGCAGTCCTTCGACAAGTTCGGCGATAGCGGTGGGCTGGTCGCCGGCGGGCTCGTAGTCCGAAACAATCTTGAAGCGTTTGCCGCCTTCCAGCTTCTCCCAGGCGCGCTCCGGACGGTGCGGTGTCCAGATGGCCGCGGCGTCGTCAAAGATGGCGCTCGCCTCGGCGACGCCAGGCGCTGGGGGGCGGGAACGAGGCATGAACTGGGAACATAAGCCTCGCCATCGCGGGGCGCCAAGGTGCGGAAGTGCCTTGTTTTGTGGCTCTTGACGCGGTTTTTGCGAAGCGCCGCAGGCCCGATCCGACGTCGCCGCATCGCCACTGAGACATACCAGCCACACGTTTCGACAAGGGTGAGCTGTGGGGCGGATTTGCGGCAGGAGGGGGTTGAGATTGATTAAAATGTGTCGTTAGCGTTTCAACAGCATGGCGGGAGTCGACGCCGGGCCACGGCTCGGTCGTCCCTGGGGGACGACGATCATTTCCGCAGCGTTCGGGTCATGGTGACCCGGAAAATTTGGGTTCGCCGTACAATGCGGTGATGGCCCGGCCGCTCTAGGGGGTTCGAAATATGTCAAAACAGCGTAAGTCTCTGCTGACGGGAGCCTCGGTTCTCGCAGCCGCGGCAGCCGCGATGGCCGCCGCGCCGGCAATGGCGCAAAACAATACCAGCGCTCCGGCCGCGAGCTCGAGCGACGACGAAGCCATCGTCGTCACCGGCACGCGTCTCGTTCGCCAAGACTTCGAAGCGATCAGCCCGGTCACGACTGTCGGCGCTGAACAACTCGAACTGACCGGCACGATGACGACCGACACGCTCCTGAACGAGCTGCCGCAAGTCGTCCCGGGCAACACTCGGACCTCCAACAACGCGGGCGGCGAAGATTTCAGCACGCTCGACCTGCGGGGCCTTGGCCCGGGCCGTACGCTCATTCTGTTGAACGGCGAACGTCTCCCGGCTTCGTCCACTGACGGCGTCGTTGACATCAACACGATCCCGGCGAGCTTGATCTCGCGCGTTGAAGTCGTGACCGGCGGCGCGTCCGCTGTGTACGGCTCGGACGCTATGGCTGGCGTCGTGAACTTCGTTCTGAAGGACGACTATGAAGGCGCGGAAATCGGCGCCACCTACGGCTCCGAACTGAGCACCGGCAACGCATCGGAATTCGAAGCGAACATGCTGGTCGGCGGCAACTTCGCCAATGGCCGCGGCAATATGACGGCGTATGCGTCGTACTATAACCGCAACGGCGTTCTGCAGAGCCAGTACGACTATTCGCGTACCTCTGGCGCGGTCTGCTATGACTCAAGCCGTGGCCTTGGCCATATGTACTACGTTTGCGACAGCCGTCAGGATGTTGGCACCGGCATCGTCACCATCGGCGGCGGTTCGGGCACCCCGCCTTGGGGCTGGATCACGAACAACGGCGCCAACCCGTTCCAAAAGCTGTCGACGGTCGAAAACGGCATCGGCAACACCAACTTCAACGCGGGCGTCACCGACACGAACTGCGATGGCGTTCCGGGCGGTGCGGTCAACTCGGGCAACCTGTCGTTCGACAACAACGGCCGCCTGATGCCGCGCAACAGCCAAACGGGCCTTCCGGGCCGCTACTGCGGTATTCCGGATCGCTCGATCGGCTCTTCGCGCTACAATTTCGCGCCGGATAACTTCATCATTATCCCGGCCGAACGCATTGGCCTGAACGTCAGCGGCCATTACGACATCAACGACAACATCCGCCTCAGCGTGTTGGCAAACTACGTCAACAGCCGTCAGGAAGTTCAGCTGGCGCCAACGCCGGCGACCGGCCTGACCGTCACGCTGACGCCGGCGATGCAGAACCTGATCCAGACCTCGCATTCGGATCTGTGGGCGGCTCTGCAATCTCGTCCGAACCCGCTGGCGCCGTTCATCATGGACCGCCGGATGACGGAAGTCGGAACCCGTAACTCGGTCAACGAGAACAACGAGTTCTACTTCATCACTAGCCTCGACGGCTCGTTGGGCAACGATTGGGATTGGCGCTTGTCGGCTTCCTACGGCCAGAGCGAATTCCTGGATCGCGCCGTCAACAGCGTCAACGCGACCGCGCTTCGTGAAGGTCTCGCGGGCTGCCAAGACTCCGCGGGCAACCCACTGACATCGGCACTGCCAGGCTGCACGCGCATCGACATTTTCGGGCCAGGCACGCTGACCCCGGCCATGGTCAACTTCATCCGCGTTCCGACCTTCTCCCAAACGATCGTGGAAGAGAATCGGGTTGCGGGTTACCTGCGCGGCAATCTGTTCACGTTGCCGGCTGGCCCGGTCTCGACGGTGTTCGGCTTCGAATATCGCGACACCGAAGCCCAGTTCCACGTCGACAACGAACAGCGGTCGGGCAACATCTACGGCTTCAACGCGACGCAGGACCAAGGCGGTGCGGTCGACGTGTACGAACTGTACACGGAGTTCGCGATCCCGCTCATCTCCGAGCAACCGTTTGCCTACTATCTCGGCCTCGAAGGCGGCTACCGGATTTCGAACTACTCGTCCGCGGGTAACATCGAGACCTGGAAGGCCGGCGGTGAATGGGCTCCGGCGCGTTGGCTGCGTTTCCGCGGCATCTACAACGTTGCGACCCGCGCTCCGAACGTGTTCGAGCTGTTCCAAAACGGCGACCAAGGCTTCCCGCCGTTCACCGATCCTTGCAACGACGGCAAGGGCCACAACGCGGCTTGTATTGCGGCGCCAGGCGCTGCGGCTATTCCGGCCGCCGTGTATCCGGGCTTCCAACAAAACAACAGCCAGGTGCAGGCCTTCGCTTTCGGTAACCCAAACCTCGCGCCGGAAACGGCCGACACCTACACGATCGGTGCGGTGTTCCAGCCAGATTGGTTCCCGATTGGTGATCTGCGCACCACCGTTGACTACTATAACGTTCAAATCACCAACGTTATCGCGACCCTCGGTGCGGGCTTCTTCATCAACGACTGCTACATCAACGGCAACGTAGCCGGCGGTTGCGCCCGTATCATCCGCGATACGACCACAGGGCAAATCGTGTCGGTCAACACCACGCGTAGCAACCAAGCGTCGTTCGACACGTCGGGCGTTGACGTCCAAGTCGAGTGGTCGGTGCCGGTTGGCCCAGGCCAACTGACCTTGAACGAGCTGTATTCTTACCTCGACAGCTTCAAGTTCAACGGCACCGAGTTCCGTGGCACGACCTCCGCGAGCGTCGATGGCACGATACCGGAGTACAAGTCGGTGTTCTCGGCGACCTACACGCTCGGCGATTGGACGTTCTTCGGCCGCTGGTCGTATGCACCGGAAGTCAGAAGCAGCAACGGCTTCGGTTCTCGAACCGACCCGCGTGGCGACAACCGGAACATCTCGCCGGCCTCCAGCTACGTCGATCTGTCGGCGCGTTGGAACGTCACGGACAACTTCACCGTGATCGGCGTTGTCGACAACATCTTCGACGACTACCCGCCGCAAACGGCCGACGGCATCTTCAGCCAGGCCAACACGGACCCGAACTACTACCGGGTGCTGGGCCGGACGTTCACGGTTTCGGGACGCCTGCGCTTCTAGTCTCGATAGAACGAGCAAAACTTGGAGGGGCGGCCGCAAGGCCGTCCCTCTTTGCTATTGGCCTAGTGTTCATGAACGCGCCGCGAAGCGCGCCTCAGGTGCGCTTCACCGCTGGCTTCGATCAGCCGCTTAGCTGTTTGTCGCGACCGTGCCGATGCCGCGTTGGTCAAAAGCCTCGGCGGCATAAGGGCCGTTGCGATCCACCCAGTGCAAGAACATGTGCGCGGACCAGTCGTTGGGATTGGGCTGCACACGCCCATGCCGATACCGGGCGCCTTGGTAGAGCACCGCGTCGCCCGGGTTCATGGCCAGCGCGGCGTGTGGGGCGGCGCCAAAGTCCGGCGTGATGGGCTCGGCCGCCTCAACCGGGGTGCTCGCCATCTCCAGCGGCCATGGCGTCCCGTCGCTATAGGAAAGCGTCAGCGACAGGCTGTGCTCGCAGGCAAAGCGATCGGAATGCACGCGGCAAATGTCACCGCGGCGATAGATGCGAAAGTAGTTGTAGGTGGGAAGAAGGTCGCGTCCGACGAGATGCGAGACGATGGGGGTCAGTCCCCAGAGGAAGGTGATCATCGGCTTGTACTGGTAGCCGTAGATCTCGACCGCGGCGCGCTGGAGGATGGCTGACGATTTCTCGTAACTGTCGAGCGCGATGTTCGCCTGCTTCATGTCGGTCATGAGCTGACGCAAGAACGCGGTGACGACCTCGCCTGGCAAGAGGCCTTCGAGAAGAGCGTAGCCGTCGCCATAATAATCGCCGCGCACGCGCATGCAGGAGAGGTATGTTAAATTCAAATTGCAGCCAAGGCGGTTGTACGTGATTGCGGCGCACTCTCAGCTGCTAAAGGGCCGTTGCTCATGAGCGCACGCTCTTTCGAAGACGCGATGGGTCTCCTCACGCGGAATGGCCAACCTCTGGATCCGGTCGCCGGCGGGCGTCTGCTGGAGACGCTTGCGCACGAGGGCGATGCGCGAGCGGCCGAGCGCCTGGCGGTGGTGTCGGGGGCAGGGTTTGGGCGCGCCGTCGATTGGGAGGCGGCGCTGCGGTGGCTCGGAGCCGCGGCAGAAGGCGGCTATGAACTCGCGCGGAAGCAGCTGCGTTTGCTGACGGGGCGGAGCGACCTCGAGGATTGGAATTCAGCCAGCCGCAGCGTCGACATTGATGCGTGGGCGGGTGCGCGGCCTATCCGAACAGTTGTCGGTTCTCCGCGCGTTGAGGTGGCGGCCTCATTCATGGACGCGGCCTGTTGTGCTTGGGTGATGGAGCGGGCGGCGCCCCTGCAGACGGCGGCGACGGTTTACAATCCATCCAACGCGCAGGGCATGCAGCACGATACGCGCACCAATACGGTCGCGCTTTTTACCATTGCCAGTCTCGACGTGCCAACGCTGCTGATCCGCGAGCGCATCAGCAACACAGCGGGCGTTCCCGTGACGAATCTGGAGCGGTTCAACGTGTTGCGGTACTTGCCGGGGCAGCGTTTCGCCGATCACGTCGATTTTCTCGATCCTGCCATGTTCGAGCGCGAAATAGCGGAGCGTGGCCAGCGGGTGGCGACGTTCCTGGTCTATCTCAATCAGGATTATCAGGAGGGTGAAACGAGCTTTTCGCGGATCCAGAAGGGTTTCAGAGGGCGAACCGGAGATGCGCTTCTATTTCGCAACGTGGATGCGCAGGGGCAGCCGGATCGATTGACCTTGCACGAAGGACGTCCGCCTGTTGGCGGCGAGAAGTGGTTGCTGTCGCAGTTCATACGCGACAAAGCCCAAGCGACGGGTTAGTTCGCGCCGCCGCATGACGACAGAACAAGATATCGAACGATTTGTGCTACGTTTCGCAAAGATGCGCGAGATCGCTGCGCAGACTGTGCGCGAGCAACCGGACGACATGCGCGCGCTGGATGCGGCGGCGCAGGCCTATTTGCTGAGCGGAGATTACGTTAGCGCCTGTCAGGTGCGACTCCAGGCGCGGCGCGTCGATCCCAACAGCGCCTACAATCTCTATCACCTTGGCGTCGTCCAAGAATATTTGGGGCAATTCGACGAAGCGCGGCAATCCTACGAAAGCGCGGTCCGCATCAATCCCGACCACGCTGGCGCGCGCTATGCGTCCGTGCGGTTGGTGAAGCAGTCGGCGGCACACAATCAGATTGATGACCTGAAGCGACGGCTCGAAGCGCCGGACGCGGAGGGGTGGCGCAGTCTCTTCTTGGGACACGCGTTGGCGAAGACCTACGAGGATCTCGGAGACCTGGAGACCTCATTCGAATGGTTGCGGCGCGGAAAGCAACGCCGAAACGTGGTGCGTCCATACGATGGCAAGTATGAGCGCCAAGTCACGGATGCGTGCCTCTCGGCATCGGAAAGGATTGCCGAAGGCAATCCGGGGTCGCTGTCCGACGAGCCAATTTTTGTCTGCGGCCTTCCGCGATCGGGGACGACGCTGGTGGATCGTATCCTCTCGAGCCATGGTCAGGTCACTTCCGTTGGCGAGATAGAAAACTTCATCGCGCTCACAACGCTGTCAGCGGCCGCGCTGGGTGATCAAGCACCAGGCACGATGGCGGGCCTGCGAGATGCGCATCTGCTTGATCTTCGTAGATTGGGGGAGCGCTACGTTGTGAGTACGCGTCCCAACACCGGCGCGACCGCGAAGTTTGTCGATAAGGCGCCGAGCAACTATCTTTGGACCGGCTTGATCCATAGAGCATTGCCGAATGCGCGGATCGTGTGCGTCACGCGCGCGCCTCTCGACCTTTGCCTGGGCAATTACCGGCAGATTTTTCCGATCGACGACCGCTTCTACGACTATGCAAACGATCTGAGCGCGATCGCCGACAAGGTCACGCAGTTCACACGCGTTTCAACTCATTGGCGCGATAGGTTGCCGGGCGACCGGTTCAAATTGTTGAGCTACGAGTCGCTGGTGCAAAACCAAGTAGAACAAACGCGTGCGCTGCTGGAGTTTTGTGGCCTGCCTTGGGACGACAATTGCCTGCGCTTCCATGAAAACACCACCGCCGTCGGAACGCCGAGTGCGGCACAGGTGCGCGAACCCATCAATGCGAACGCCGTGGAGCGTTGGCGGCGCTACGGCTCATTGCTCGACCCGGCGGCGGCCGTCCTCGCAAAGAACGGACTGATCTAACTGGCCTAGAGGTCAAATTCGACTTTCCGTGACGCCGGCCCGTGTCCGTCGAACGCGAAGCGCCGATGACGGCTATTGCGGTCGACCCAGTGCAGAAACATGTGCGCAGACCAGCGATTAGGGTTTGGCGTCGTGCGTCCATGACGATGCTCGACGCCGCGGTAAAGGACCGCGTCGCCCGCAGCCATTGGAAGGCGCGCAACATCTGCTTTTTCGAAGGAGTCCTTGATAGGGCCAGGCTCGTCGATAAGGCCGCGGTCGATTTCGAGTGGCCACGGAATATCGTCGCTGTAGCCCAGCGTCAGTGAAAGCGAATGTTCGCAAGCTTCGCGGTCTGAGTGGACCCGGCAGATCGCATCCTTGGGGTAGATGCGAAAGTAGTTGTAGGTCGGCAGCAATTCGCGGTCGGTCAACGTAGAGACGATCGGCGTTAGACCCCACAAGAATTGAATCATCGGCCTGTAGTGATGGCCGTAGAGCTCCACGGATGGCCGATCGAGGATGGGCGCCGACTGCGCGGCGTCCTGCAGCGGCAGGGCTTGCCGAGCCATGTCAACTCTTAGGGTTTGGAGGAAGGCGTTGGCTAACTCGGGCGAAATGAGCCCGCGCACCAGCGCATAACCATCTTGCCAATAATCGCCTTCGACCAGCATGGACCGATTAAGGGGCGGGCAGGCAAAATGGCAATCGCCGCCCTTGCATTCCCGTGCGGCCCCTCGTGCCGCCTTTGCGCCCTCGGACGCTGGGCTGGCTGCGGGCCCTGAAACGCGACAGGCCCTGGACCTGCCGCTGGACCCCCGGGGCGCCGACCAACTGACACCCGGATATTGGACCAGGTTGCCGCCTTGACCTGGAGGGGTAGCGCTCGTATTTAACCCGCCTCATTCGGAACGGCTGTGACCCTCATGTCCGGGTTGCCCCGCCGACTGGACCTAAAATCTAGCGCGCCGTGGGCGGCTCCCGAAGGGGCCGTCTGGCGCGCTGTTTGAGTTTGAAGCGCGGGAAGGGAAAAAAGGCGAAATGCCGACGATCAACCAACTGATCCGCAAGCCGCGGACGCCCAATGCGAAGCGCAACAAGTCGCCGGCGCTCAAGGAAAGCCCGCAACGCCGTGGCGTGTGCACCCGCGTCTACACCACGACCCCGAAGAAGCCGAACTCGGCGCTCCGCAAGGTCGCGAAGGTTCGTCTGACCACCGGCATCGAAGCTGTGTGCTACATCCCGGGCGAAGGCCATAACCTGCAAGAGCACTCCGTCGTGCTTATTCGCGGCGGCCGCGTGAAGGACTTGCCGGGCGTGCGCTATCACATCCTGCGCGGTGTGCTCGACACGCAAGGCGTGAAGGACCGTAGAAAGCGCCGCTCGCTTTATGGCGCGAAACGACCGAAGTAAGGAAGAGAAGAGATGTCCCGCCGTCACCGCGCCGAGCCGCGTGAAGTTCTGCCCGATCCCGTTCATGGCGATCTCGTGCTCACCAAGTTCATGAATTACATCATGTACGAGGGCAAAAAGTCGGTAGCCGAACAGATCGTTTATGGCGCGCTCGACAATGTCGAGAAGAAGATGAAGCGCCCGTCGATCGAGGTCTTCCACGACGCGCTGGGCAATGTGGCGCCCGCCATCGAAGTGCGCTCGCGCCGCGTCGGCGGCGCGACCTATCAGGTGCCGGTCGAAGTTCGCCCGGAACGCCGTCAGGCTTTGGCAATCCGCTGGCTGGTGGGCGCCGCGCGCTCCCGTAACGAAAACACCATGCAGGAACGTCTTGCCGGTGAATTGATCGATGCGTCGAATAACCGCGGCAACGCCGTCAAGAAGCGCGAAGACACGCACCGGATGGCCGAAGCCAACCGCGCATTTTCACACTACCGCTGGTAATCCAAACGGATCGCCGGCGCTTCCGACGCCGGACATAAACCCGGCCTCGCAAGACGCCGGGCGATCGAACACACGGACAGAATTGTCATGCCTCGTCAGTATAAAATCGAAGACTACCGCAACTTCGGCATCATGGCCCACATCGACGCGGGCAAGACGACCACGACCGAGCGGATCCTGTTCTACAGCGGCAAGAGCCACAAGATCGGCGAAGTCCACGATGGCGCGGCCACGATGGACTGGATGGAGCAGGAACAAGAGCGCGGCATCACCATTACGTCGGCTGCGACGACGACATTCTGGAACGGCAAGCGCCTCAACATCATCGACACCCCAGGGCACGTCGACTTCACCATCGAAGTCGAGCGCTCGCTGCGCGTGCTCGATGGCGCTGTGGTCGTGCTCGACGGCAACCAAGGCGTTGAACCGCAGACCGAAACTGTTTGGCGCCAAGGCGACAAGTACAAGGTTCCGCGCATCATCTTCGCCAACAAGATGGATAAGACCGGCGCTGACTTTTACATGTGCGTCGAAGACATCAAGAAGCGCCTGGGCGCGCGTCCAGTGCCGCTGCAGCTGCCGATCGGCATTGAGAGCGGCTTCAAGGGCCTCGTCGACCTCGTTGAGATGAAAGCGATCCTTTGGCGCGACGAAACGCTTGGCGCGAAGTTCGACATCGTCGAGATTCCGGACGACCTGAAAGAGAAGGCGATCGAGTATCGCGCCCATTTGGTCGAAGCCGCCGTCGAAATGGACGACGACGTCATGGCTGCCTACCTCGACGGCAACGAGCCGGACATAGCGACGCTGAAGCGTTTGATCCGCCTCGCGGTGTTGAAGGCCGCTTGGTATCCGATGCTGCTGGGCTCGGCCTTCAAGAACAAGGGGGTGCAGCCCCTGCTCGACGCGGTCGTCGATTATCTGCCGAACCCGCTCGATCGCCCGGCGATCAAAGGCGTCGACATGGACGATCCGGAAAAAGAGCTGACGCGTCCGTCAAGCGACACGGAGCCGATGGCTCTGCTGGCGTTCAAGATCATGGACGACCCGTTCGTGGGCACCATCACCTTCTGCCGCATCTATTCGGGCGTCCTGAACGCTGGCGACGCGCTATTGAATTCGACGCGTGACAAGAAGGAGCGTGCGGGCCGCATGCTGCTGATGCACGCCAACAACCGCGAAGACATCAAGGAAGCGTACGCCGGCGACATCGTCGCGCTCGCCGGTTTGAAGGAAGTCCGCACTGGCGACACGCTCTGCGACCCGCAGAAGCCGGTTATTCTCGAACGCATGATCTTCCCAGAGCCGGTTATCGAAGTGGCGGTCGAGCCGAAGACGAAGGCCGACCAGGAAAAGCTCGGCGTCGCGCTGGCGAAGCTCGCCGCGGAGGATCCGTCTTTCCGCGTGTCGACCGATCAAGAGTCGGGTCAAACCATCCTGAAGGGGATGGGCGAACTCCACCTCGACATCAAAATCGACATCCTGCGCCGTACTTACAAAGTCGAAGCCACCGTGGGCGCGCCGCAAGTCGCGTATCGCGAGAAACTCGGCAAGGCGACGACGATCACCTACACGCACAAGAAGCAAACCGGCGGTTCAGGCCAGTTCGCCGAAGTGAAGATCGAGTTTGAGCCGGGTGAACCAGGTTCGGGCTTCAAGTTCGAGAACAAGATCGTCGGCGGCAACGTGCCGCGCGAATACGTCCCGGGCGTTGAAAAGGGCCTGAACATGGCCAAGGAAAACGGCTTGCTCGCCGGCTTCCCGGTGATCGACGTGACCGCGCGCCTGATCGACGGCAAGTACCACGACGTCGACTCCAACGTTCTGACCTTCCAGATCGCGGCGCAGGCCGCCTTCCGCGAACTGAAGGAGAAGGGCGATCCGCGTCTGCTCGAGCCGATTATGAAGGTCGAAGTCACCAGCCCGGAAGAATACGTCGGCTCGGTGATCGGCGACTTGAACTCGCGCCGGGGCATGATCCAAGGCCAAGACATGCGCGGCAACGCGACGATCATCAACGCGATGGTCCCGCTCGCCAACATGTTCGGTTACGTGAACACGCTGCGTTCGTTCTCACAGGGCCGCGCTTCCTACGTGATGGAATTCGACCATTACGAAGAAGTGCCGCGCGCAGTGAGCGCCGAGGTTCTGGCGAAGCTGCGCGCCTAAGCTCGCGGCGCCCGCACACTCCCACTGGCAAGAAAAGAACCCCGCCTTTCGGCGGGGTTCTGGTCGTTTTCTCAAGCCTGCGAAGATTACAGGATGGACGCCAAGAAGCCGTGCGGTGAGTTGAGGCCAGCGCCTGAGCGATTGCGTTGCAGGAGCGTGCCGCCCCAATTGTAGCGGATGCCGATCGACCACGCGTTGAGGTTGCCGCCGCCATCGAGGTTCAAGCCTTGCCAACCGCCATAGAGGCTGATCGGCGCCGCGTCGAACTGGTACTCGGCGCCAACTCCGTACGTCCAGAAATTGCCACTCGATCCGGAACCGCTCACGCTGCCCCAGCCGAGATTGCCTTGGAAGCTGAAATTGTCTGTTCCGAAGAACCGTGCTTCGCCATCGATCTGGGTAGTGTTGAAGTCGGAGGGCGTGCTTGTGGTCGAGCTATAGCTCAAGTCGCCACTAATCGTGGTCCTTGGCATGTAGTATTGCACCTGCCCGGCGATCGTCCATTCACCGGCGTCGCCGCTGCCGGAGAAATGATTGTAGCCGGCAAATCCACCCCAAAGCCATTCATCGCTTCGGCTGAACAAATGCGCGCCAACGCTGAAAGCATCAACGCTAGCGCCACTGCCATTAAGGTTGGCGTAGCCGGCATCGAATTGGAAATTGGATGACGCAAAGGCGCCATTGAGCCCCCAGCTGTGGAAGCTGGCGTCGGTGTTATCTGTGTACTGCGCGCCGACATAGCCGCCGTCAGCGTGCGCGGTGCCCGCCATCATGAGCACGGCCGCGGCCGTTCCCAAAAACGCAAGTTGCTTTTTCATTTGAGGTTTCCCCAGTGTCTACCCGCCGGGCCGGAATGGCCTCCCTACCCAAAGGTGCATTAACCATGCGTCGGGTCCGCTCGCCGCTCAAGGGATTTGCAAGCGGTTTTCAAACCTGTGGCGTGCGAGGCACACCGCGGCGGCGCAGGGAAAGAAGCGCCGCTTACCCACCCCCATAAGCAAAGAGCCCCGCCACAGGGCGGGGCTCTCGACGTCTAGTTCAGTGAATGGATCGCGACTTAGAACAGCAGGTCCAAGAACCCGCGCGGCGAGCTCAGGCTGGCGCCGTGACGTTCCCGGTCGTAGATGCTGCCGCCGCCAAAATTGTAGCGAACGCCAACGGTCCAGGTGGTCGAGTTGCTGCCGCCGCCGTCGGGATCGACAACGCCGATGTCGCCGTAAATGCTGATCGGAAGCTGATCGGGCTTCCACTCCGCACCGCCACCGTAGGTCCAGAAGTTGCCATTGCTTCCGCTCACGTCAATGCGACCGTAGCCGGTGCCGAGGTGAACGGTGAAGTTGTCCGTCGCGAAGAAGCGTGCGTCGCCCGTGAGCTGGATCGTATTGATGTCCGGGCCCAGTGCATTCGTGCGGCTGTAACTCAGATTGCCGCTGAGAATGGTCTTGTCGACGTAATACTGAGTTTGACCGGCGACGGTCCATTCGTCGGCGCTGCCGCCGCTGGCGTCGAAGTTCTCGTAGCCAACGAAGCCGCCCCACAACCATTGGTCGCTGCGGCTGAAGAAGTGGCCGCCAATATCCCAGCGATTCAGGTCGCCCGAGTGGATGCTGTTGTAGCCGGCGTCGAGTTGGATGTTCGATCCGAACGCCACGCGGCCGTCGATGCCGACGGATTCCAGATCAATCGGGTTGCCGTTCGAATACGACAGGCCGACAAATCCACTGCCCACGTCCGCGTGGGCGGTCCCGCTGAACATGAGCGCGGCGGCGGCCGTGCCAATAAGAGCAAAGGTCTTTTTCATTGATTTCCCCAGACAAAATGAGAGGGAACCAAAGTGAGCCCCCACCACCAGTTGTTCGTTATTGAAGAGCCTCGCGGCGCCGATCAAGCGTTCACCGAGCAAATCATCGGAGTGTGTCTCCGTTGCATAGGTGGCGTCCGAGACGCCGGAAAATGTTGCTTGTGGGCATTGCTCTCCAAGAAGGTCGCGCCCCGGCGCGCGAGTTGTGGTCAGCATTTATGCACAACAGCGCTCGCGGGAATGGTGCTCCTGCGATGCGGGAAGGACACGGCCCAACCCACGAATTCGTCAGCGGTTTTCTCCCAATTGGAGAAAATCCGGAGTGCGTTCATGAGCCCGTTGCAATGGCGGCGACTCTTTTCGGCCCTGCAGAATCCATTCAGGTGTCTCGCCTGAAGACGCGCCTCGCGTCACTTTGGGAGGGTAGGATGCCTGTAGCGATTTCTTGCGTCACGATTCCGGTGGATGACCTGAAGAAGTCGTTGGCGTTTTATCGAGACGGCCTGGGTCTAACGCCGGAGGAGTCTGACGACGATCACGCCGCCTTCGATGTCGACGGCGTGTATCTGACGCTGCTCGATCGCAGTGGTTTCGGCGCCTACGTCGAGCAAGTCGGCAACCGCCCAGCGACGCGCGGCAATGCCAGCATGATCATCAGCTACTTCGCAGACAGCAAAGGCGACGTCGACGCGATCATGGCAAAGGCGCAAAGGGCAGGCGCCACGATCTCCGCCGCGCATGACGATGAAGAAGGCTATACAGGCTATTTCACCGATCCGGATGGACATACCTGGGAAGTGCTCTTCGCCGAATAGGCGTATTTTCCGCGCGAGCATTGGATTGGCCGCGCTGGGCAAGCGCGGCCAATTTGCTTAAGCATTGCGCCTGGATGCGGGAGGTGGCGGATGCGCACGGCTTTTGTAGCGATCTTGGGCGCGGTGCTAGCTGCATGCTCGCCAGGCGCGCAGCAGCAATCAGCGCCCGCGCCAGAGGCGGTTGTGCGCACAGTCTTCGACGCTGCCGTACAACGCAATGCGCATGGTCAGGCCACAACTGTCGATGATCTGCCGCTGTCGGATTCCTTCAAGGCGCTCATCAATCAAGCCACGACCGCGGCGGAAGCCAACGACGAGCCGTTTATCGACGGCGACCTTGTCCTCGACTGCCAAGATTGTTCGCCGATCAGTGCTGTAACGGTGGCGGCCACATCGCCGCCCCTGAATGGCCGCGCCACCATCGAGGCGCGGTTTACAGTGGCCGGCGATGCGCGTGTCGAGACCTGGGACATGGTTGAGACGCCACAAGGCTGGCGCGCGGACAACATACGAAGCAACAGCGGTTACAATCTGCGCCAATCGGCGGAACAAGAAATTCGCGACGCCGCCAAGAGCTGTACCGAAACGCGCGGCGCTCAGGAGGCGGCGCGCCTTGTGTCCCAATGCACTCAAGTCTCCCCAGCCACGCATCCGCCCTGCAATGCAGCCAATTCCTGCGGTATGATCGAAGCGGAAACCCGTCGCGGCTGCGGTTTGCTTGACGCCGCGCACCGGCCAGCTTTCTGCACGGACGAGGGCAGCGGCGAAGCGCCCTAAGCCAAGGTTTCCGGTCGAACCGCCCCTTGCCGGTCTCTTTTCGTTCGGGCATAAGCCCTTGCCTTGACCGGCCGGCAGTCTGAAGAAGTCAGCGCGGCCGCTGCTTCTATGCCTGCCCGCATGGTCTTTGCCTGAGGTGAGGGGCGGCGGGGCGGTAAAGGAGTTTAGCTCAGCTGGTAGAGCATCGGTCTCCAAAACCGAGGGTCGGGGGTTCGAGTCCCTCAACTCCTGCCACCCGCGCCTTGCGAGGCGCGGCGGCGCACACGACTTGAAGACGACGAAACGGACGGAAACGGAAAGTCTTAGAATTCAGATGGCGATGGACACGGCCGACCAAGAAATAGAACCGCGACGCAAAGGCGGACCCTTCCAGTTCTGGCGCGAAGTGCGCGCCGAGGCGCGGAAGGTCACCTGGGCTACGCGCAGTGAAGTAACCGTCTCGGTGATCATGGTGATGATGTTCACCGTAGCTGCGGCGCTGTTCTTTTTTGTTGTCGACACGCTTGCCAGCTTTGTCATCCGTTTGATTTTGAGCATTGGGCACTAAGGCCGCATGACCATGGTTGAAGCGCAAGACCACCAAGAAGCAGCTGCTCCGCGCGCAAGCTCGGGCCGCACGCGCTGGTACATCGTGCACGCCTATTCGAATTTTGAAGGCAAGGTCGCCGAAGCGATCCGCGATCAATCGCAACGTCAGGGCCTCGAAGAGCAATTCGAAGACATTCAAGTGCCGACCGAGGAAGTCACCGAAGTCGTGCGCGGCGCCAAGAAGGTGCGCCAGCACCGCCATTTCCCGGGCTATGTGCTGGTGAAGATGGAAATGACTGACGAGGCCTATCACCTCGTGAAGAACACGCCGAAGGTCACAGGCTTTCTGGGGACGCAGAACAAGCCGCAGGCGGTCAGCGATAAGGAAGTTGAGCGCATTCTCGGGCGCGTCGCCGAAGTGGGCGCCGCCAAGCCGCGCAACCTGATCCATTACGAAACCGGCGAACGGGTGCGCGTTTCGGATGGTCCGTTCCAAAGCTTCGAAGGCGTGGTGTCGGAAGTGGACGAGGAACGCGGCCGCCTAAAGGTGGCGGTGATGATCTTCGGCCGCGAAACGCCAGTCGATCTCGAGTACGGTCAGGTCGAAAAGCTGCGCTAAGGGCGCAGCTCTCCCAACTTTTTCAGAGGACCAGTCGCAAGCCGCTAGTGCGGCGCCGCGTGCAAACCGCCGCTTTCAAGATAGCGAACCGCAAACAGCACTTCCGCCCGCACGCCGAGTGGAAGCACGCGCTCGTTTGGACTGAACATGGGTGAGTGGTTGGGCGGCGCTGTCGCTGGATCCTGGCCATCCTGATCGGAGCCGAGATGCACGAAGAGGCCGGGAATGTGCTCTTGATAATAAGAGAAATCTTCGGACGGCATTGAGGGCGCGTGCGCAGGATCGACGTTGTTGGCGCCGGCCGCTTCTCGCATTGCGGGCAATGCCCAGGCGGTGAGCGCCGGATCGTTATAGGTGACGCGGCCGTGCTCAATGAGATGCAGGTCCGCGGTGGCGCCGTAGCTGGCGGCGAGGTTTTGCACGGTGGTCTGCATGCGATGCTGCATCTGGATGCGTTCGTCGCGATCGAACGTGCGCAGCGTGCCCATCATGGTCACGTCTTGCGGAATGATGTTCCAGCGGTTGCCGCCATTGATCGCAGTCACGGAGAGGATGGTCGGTGCGCGCGTGACATCGACGGTGCGCGCCGCCAGCTGATTGAAGGCCGAGACGATCGCTGAGCTCAGCGAAATTGCGTCGATACCTTGCCAGGGCAGCGCGCCGTGGGTCTGACGTCCGTGAATGTCGATGCGGAATTCGTCGGCGGCGGCCATGAAGCCTTCGGGCCTATAAAACAGCGTACCCGCTGCGCCGTTGACAACGTGTACGCCGAAGATCGCCGAGGGGGCGGGATTGTCGAGACCGTGCTCGGCCAATATGCGCGCGGCGCCGCCGGTTTCACCGGCAGGCGGGCCTTCTTCAGCTGGTTGGAACACAAACAGGATGGTGCCAGGCAGTTGCGCTTTCATTTCCGACAGCACCTGCGCGGCGCCCATCAGCATCGCCATGTGCATGTCGTGGCCGCACGCATGCGCGACGTAAGTGGTTTGGCCGTTGTAACTGGTCTGCACAGTGGAGGCGAAGGGAAGTCCGGTCGCCTCGTGCACGGGAAGCGCGTCGAGCTCGGAGCGCAGCGCTACAACGGGGCCGGGCCGTCCGCCGTGAAGAATACCGATCACGCCGGTTCCGGCGACACCTGTGCGCACTTCCATACCGAGATGGCGCAAATGCGCGGCGATGAGAGCTGCGGTGCGGGTTTCACGATTGCCGAGTTCGGGATGCTGGTGGATGTCGCGCCGCCAAGCGACGAGTTGCGGGCCGAGCTGATCGATGCGGGCGTTGATGTCAGAGAGCGCAATCTGTGCTTGCGCGGGCTGTGCACACGCAAGTGTCGCCGCGAGAATGCCTACGCCCAAAAGTGCTGTCACACGCATGTACGGCCCCCGATCTACTGAAGCGAGCTTGGAGCAAAGGCGCGCCGCGCTCAAGCAGCGTTGCGCGCCTGATAGGCTCGCCGTGTCGCCACAAGCAGGACCGGCGCCGTCTGGGGCTCGCAGCAAAGTTCATCCCGTGTCTGGACCGCGAATCCGGCGGCTTCGAGCGGCGCGATCACATCGGCGAGTGAGCGAAAGCTATACACCTCCGCTGGAAAGGCCTGCACAGCCTTCACGTCGGCATTGGTCCTGAAGAGAAGGGCGAGCTGGCCCCCTGGCTTCAGCACCCGCGCGATCTCGGCGAAGGCGGCGGCAAGGTCGTTCCAGAAATAGACGACGTGCACGCAGAGCACGTTGTCAAAGACGCCGTCTTCGAACGGCAGTGACGCCGCGCTGGCCATGACGACATCGACTTGACCCGAATTGATGAGCTTGCGATTGCGCCGCGCGGCGACCTCCGCCATGAGTTGTGACGGATCGGCGCCGACGACGCGTCCATCACGCGCTTGCGCTGCGAGCATCGCAAGGCTGCGCCCCGGTCCGCATCCGATATCCAGGACGTGGTCGCCAGGCAAAACGCCAAGCGATTCGACGGCGCGTTGGTTCTGGGCCCAGGTCTCGCGCGCCATAATGAACGCGATCAGCCAGCCTAAAAGCCCCCTCGCATGGCGTGCTTGGCTGGCTATGAAGCGCGGCCTACGCATTGGCGTTCTCCGCGGGCAGAGCCGCCTCAGTTGCCGCAGGGCGCCGCGTCGCGGCGGCGAAGCGCGCGTAATATTCCGGATGCTCAGTGCCCATGAGGCGATCCCACCACGTGAAATAGAGCCCGTAATTCCAGCCCGCTTGCGCGTGATGGAGATCGTGGTGGGTGACGCTGGTGATGAAATCGAACACCGGCTTGCCGTCGGCGCGCGCAGGGAAGAGTTCGTAACCGGCGTGTCCGATCGTGTTGCGCACGATCTGGTGCAGCATGAAAACGCCAGTAACCCACCAAGGCGTCGGGACCAAAATCATCCACAAAGGCACGAAGGCTGCTTGAATCGCCGCTTCGCCGAGGTCGAAACTATAAGCGGTGAAGGGCGACGGGTTATTGGAACGGTGATGGCGGCGGTGGAAGATCCGGAAGAGGGCCGGACGGTGGATCAGCCGATGCGTCCAATAGAAATAGGCATCGTGGCCGACGATCATCAGCAGTAATGACGCGGCGCCCCAGCCGAGGCCCCATTGCACCGCAAGGTGCGGGCCGTAGAGGAGGCCGGCGCGATCTAGCGCGAAGGTCAGCAGCCCAACTGTGGAAAAGATGGTGATCGAGCGCAGTGACGCGCTGAACTCGATGACCATCTGACGAAGCTTCGGCCGGTCGGGCCGGATTTTGCGGTTCGCCAACGGAACGGCAAGCGCGATCCAGAGGATGAACCAAACCGAAAAGGCAAAGATTACATAGCGGCGAAGGTCTTCGCCGATTCCACCGAGCCAATAATCCAGGACGTCGTTGAGTGACATGTGGGCCTCCGTTGTCGATGGAGGGATGCGTGAAACGAGATCCTTAGGTCTCGCCGACGCCCAAAAACCTTGGTCCTTTTCGAAATCAGCCAGGGTTTTCCGGAATCGGCGAGCCTTCGCCGAGTTCGCGCCGCCGCCATTCGCTGGGCGTAAGTCCCGTCTCTTCCTTGAAAGCGCGGTTGAAGGGGCCGAGCGAGGCAAAGCCTAACTCGAAGGCGATGGCGGAGACCGGTGTGCGCGCCTTGGCAGGATCAGAGAGCAGGCATTTGGCGGCTTCGACGCGCCTTCCGTTCACGAACGCCGCGAAGTTGCGTGCGCCGAGCTGATCATTGATGAGGCGCCGCAATCGATGCTCTGGAACGCTGAGGTCCTCGGCCAGCGCCCCAATGGTCAGCCCCTCACGCCTCCAGGCTTCGCCGCTCCCCATAAGCTTGTTCAGCTTGTCGAGCAGAAGGCGATCGCCGGCGTCGAGCGTCGGCGCCGGCGGCGACGCCGGGGTGGTGGCGCCAAATAGGGCTGCGCGTGCTTGGAGGAAAATGAAGGCGCCCGCGGCGCTGAGCCCCGCGAGAATGAAGGCGCTGACCAGCTCGAACCACGGTGGGGCGTGGCCGGCGCGATCCGTGGATTCGGCGCCGGTGATGAGAAGCGCATAAAGCGCCACCACTGTCATCAAGCCGCCGCGCAAGCGCCGGCGCACCTCGACCAGGTCGCCGCGCCAGCTTCGGGCGATGACGAACAGCGCGTGCAGAATGAGTCCCGCTTGAATGACGTGGTGAAGGCCAAAGAGCCACGAGCGAAGGACTGGCGGTGAGGCAAGTGCGAGGTAAGCGATCAGCACTAGAGCAACCGGCGGGGCCAACATCGGAGCGGTGATTGGCCGGTCTTCGAACAGCGTCAGGAGGAAGAGCCAAAACAGGCCCACGCCGCTGGACGCAAACAGCACAACTACCAGAAACCACGGTCCCACAGCGTCACGCAGCACGTCGGAAGAATTCACCGCGTAGGCAGCGCCGCCGAGGCAAAAGAGGACACCGGCAATGCGCTGAGAGGCGCCGGCGGCGCCGCGGGCAAGGCCGGCGGCCATCGCCACGAGCGCCCCGATGGCGATCCCGCGCAGCAGCAAGTCCCAAATCAGACTCTGATCCATAGAGGCAAGATACGTCAGGCTCTCCATCCGGGATGCATCGACATTTGAAAATCGATCCCCTATAAGCCCGCGCTTCCCGCGTGGGAGGGTTTTGCCGCCCGCACCACGCACCCTCAGGTCAGCGCAAGCTGGTCCACCCTTGAGAGGACAACATGGCTAAGAAGGTTCTGGGGCAGATTAAGCTCCAGGTGCCGGCAGGGGCTGCGAACCCGTCGCCCCCAATCGGTCCCGCGCTCGGTCAGCGCGGTTTGAACATCATGGAATTCTGCAAGGGCTTTAACGCCCGCACCCAGGACATGAACAAGGGCGATCCGTGCCCGGTCGTCATCACCTACTACCAAGACAAGAGCTTCACCTTCGAGATCAAGACGCCGCCGGCGTCGTTCCTGATCAAGAAGGCGGCGAAGATGGCTACGGTGAAAAAGCCGGGGTCGGGCTCCAAGAAGCCGGGCGTCGATGTGGTCGGCAAGATCACCATGGCGCAGTGCAAGGAAATCGCCAAAGCGAAGCAAAAGGATCTGAACGCCGCTGATCTCGATCAGGCCGCGAAGATGATCGCAGGCACCGCCCGCTCGATGGGCGTGGAAGTGGTGGGGTAAGACAATGGCTCAAGCTCCAACCAAAACCAAAGGCGTGAAGACGACCAAGCGCATGGCCAAGAGCCACGCCAACATCGATCCGCGCAAACTGCACACGCTCGACGAAGCGGTGAAGATCGTGAAGTCGCGCGCCAGCGCCAAGTTCGATGAAACCATCGAAGTGGCGATGAACCTCGGTGTCGATCCGAAGTATCCCGACCAGCAAGTGCGTGGCGTCGTGGCTCTGCCGAGCGGCACAGGCCGTTCAGCGCGCGTTGCGGTGTTTGCGCGCGGGCCGAAGGCTGAAGAAGCCAAGGCGGCGGGCGCGGATATTGTCGGCGCGGAAGACCTCTTCGAGGTTGTCAACGGCGGCAAGATCGACTTCGAACGCCTGATCGCAACGCCGGACATGATGGCGCTCGTCGGCCGTCTCGGTAAGGTGCTGGGCCCGCGCGGCCTGATGCCGAACCCGAAGGTCGGCACCGTCACCATGGACGTGAAAAAGGCGGTGTCCGACGCCAAGGGCGGCGCGGTTGAATTCCGCGTCGAGAAGGCGGGCATCATTCACGCCGGCATCGGCAAGGCCAGCTTCAGCGAAGAGCAAATCCTCGCCAATGTGAAAGCCTTCGTGGACGCGGTGGCGAAAGCCAAGCCGTCGGGCGCGAAAGGCACGTTCGTGAAGAAGGTAGCGCTGAGCTCGACGATGGGCCCAGGCGTGCGGATCGACCCCGCCGCCGCGATTGCCGCGTCTCAAAGTTAGGTTCGGTACTGTCCGAATTTGAGAGGCAGCCTCACTGCAAGGTGGGGCGCCTTTCTTGTTGTCTGGACTCTAGGCCGAGCGGTTCCTGCGAACTGCGCCGCGCAAAGCTGCAATTGCGGTTAGCAAACCCGCAATCGCCGCAACGATCGCTGAGACGATCTTGAGCCAATCTGGGAGTCCAGCCAGGAAGTCCCGCGCTTGATCGAGCGGCGCTACCGAGACATCGACTGTGTAGTTCTGGGTCGTA
>JACQAC010000161.1 GCA_016195245.1 Pseudomonadota bacterium | reverse complement strand
TTCGATAGCTGCTGCAACGCCCTCTTCGTTCTTTGGATCGAGTTCTTCGAGAAAGACGGCCCCCTGCCATCCAACACCTCCAAACCCGCCGTACACTCCCTCCGTCCTCTGCTGGGAGGTTGACGGTGCACCAACAACCATCAGCGCAGGGATGTGAATTGGACGCGATGCGGCAGAAATCCGCGAGGATCGAAACCGCTGTTTCGAGGAGAACAAACGAAACTCGAAAGGCCCAGACGAAGCTGTTGGTTTCGTCATGCGCGCCGGCCGGGAACGAAGATGGGGCGCTAAGAGCGCAACGGATACCCAGCGTCGCGAGGATCGGTCCGGGGCGACCCGCTAGGCGAGGAGTTAGCGCCGATCGTAACTGACGTTGTTTCGCAGTTCGGCTCGCGTAAGCAAGCCGAAGCTGCGCAGCAGCGAAGGCTTGTCTGCTCAAACGCATGGCCCCCGTTGGCTCTGTAGAAACGCCGCTACGTCTTCGCCGGTCGCCAAAACAATTCACGTGGGGCGCGAAACAAGCACCACCACCAACCGGACTTTCCTGCGCAAGCTTCTTGCGCGCCCCACGGCTCCCGCTTTCTTGCGAGCGTACGTTTCGAGCTTCGCTTTTCCAGTCGCGGAAGGGCAGCGCGGACTCACGCCCTCCCTTCATAGGGAGGGGTTGGGGGTGGGATGAAGCACCGCCGTTTCAGACGCAAGCGCGGCGCCGACCGACAAATATCGAGGATCACCCCCCTCAATCCCCCCATGAAGGGGAGGGGAAGTGATCACTCAGCCGCCATCGCCTGCGCGCGGCCGAGGTCGACGCTGACCAGTTGCGACAAGCCTTGCTCCGGCATGGTCACGCCATAGAGCCGGTCCATGCGTGACATGGTCACTGGGTTGTGGGTGATCACAGTGAAGCGCGTGGTGGTCAGCCGCTTCATCTCATCAAGCAGTGAGCAGAAGCGGTCGACATTGGCGTCATCGAGCGGCGCGTCGATTTCGTCGAGCACGCAGAGCGGCGCCGGATTGGAGAGAAACACCGCAAAGATAAGCGCCGTCGCCGTCAGCGCCTGTTCGCCGCCTGAGAGCAGCGAGAGATGCGTCAGCCGCTTGCCCGGCGGCTCGGCGTAAATCTCGAGCCCCGCCTCAAGCGGGTCTTCGCTTTCGGTAAGCTTCAAAGAAGCCTGGCCGCCCTCGAACAAGGTCGCGAACAATTGCGCAAACTGCGCGTCGACTTGCTCGAACGCCCGCATCAGTCGCGCGCGCCCCTCATTGTTCAACGTGGTGATGGCGCGGCGTAATTTAGTGATCGCCGCCGCGACATCGTCCTTCTCACGCGTCAGCGAAGCCACCCGCTCGGTGGCCTCCGCGAATTCCTCATCGGCGCGCAAATTCACCGGCCCCGCCGCATCCCGCTCGGCCCGCAATCGCTCAAACCGCCGCTCAACCTCACTGATCGGCGCCGAACCCAAAGCGCCCTTGAGCAATTGCGCGGCAGTTTCCGCCATCGACTCGATCGGATGCCCCGTCTGCTCCAGCGCCGCTGTCACAATATCCGCTACCCGCGCCGAAGCCGCCTGCGCATGCGCTTCCGCGCTCGCACGCTGCTCACGCGCACCCGCATGCGCCTGCTCAGCGGCCCGCGCCGCATCGCCCGCAACCCGCGCCGCCGTTTCCGCCTCGGCGACCCGATCGCTGGCCTCAGCCCGCCGCGTCTCGGCAGCGCCTGCCACGTCCATCAAATCATCAAGCTTAGCGCGCGCCGCAGTTGGCGCGGCCTTAGCAGCATCGCGCCGCCGCTCGATATCATCCAGCTCGGCAGAGAGGGCGGCGAGGCGCTTATCCGCATCGGCAATGCGCCCGCGCCACTGCTTCGAGTCTGTATCGATCGCACCGCGCCGCGCATCCCGCTGCGCCCGATCACGCACCAAACTTTGCGCCGCCGCCGCCGCCTCAGCCGCCGCCAATCGTGCCGTATCCGCATCCGCCCGCGCCGCATTCAACGCGGACTCATCCGGCGGCGCCATATCCGCACCGGCGGCCGCATCCGCCGATTGGTCAACCAGCGCCCGCGTCTCGTCGATCTCAGTGTCGGTCGCACGCAATTGCGCATCCAACTCGCCGCGCCGCTCACTCGTGCGCGCACGCTCGGCTTCCAGCCGCTCCGCCTCACGCGCCGTATCCGCCGCCGCGGCTGCATGTTTGGGCGCATCCGCCCGCAGCGCCCGCGCCTTCGCATCGAACGACTGCCGTTCAGCTTTAGCCGCCTCCCACGCGACTTTAGCTTTCGAGGCGCGCGCCTCCGCAGCTTTCAATTCAGTACGTGCAGCCGCGAGGCGATTCTTGTGCTCAAGCCGCGCCGCCGCTGGTTGCGGCGCGTCGGCGCGGCGCACGAAACCGTCCCAGCGCCACAGGTCGCCCTCGCGCGAGACCAAGCGTCCGCCCGGCGGCAACTTGCGCGCCAGCGCCGCCCCCTCGCTCGCATCGACAACGCCAATCAGCGAAAGCCGCGCCGCCAACGCCGCCGGCGCCTTCACGAAACGCGTTAGCGAATGCGCCTCTGGCGGCAAATGCGGAAGAGGCGCCTCAGCGCCAGCCCAACGCACCGGGGCATCCACATTAGTCGAGGCATCGAGATCATCGCCAAGCGCCGCGGCGAGCGCGCGCTCGTATCCCGCCTCGACTTCTATCGACGCCATCACCGGCGGAAACTTCGCATTCGCCGGCGGCGCCAATTTGTCGAGCGCCTTCACTTCGGCTTCGAGCTGATGAAAAGCAGCGTCCGCCCCACGTGACGAGCTCCACGCAGACTCGTCAGCGGCCTCGGCGCGCTTCAGCGCGGCTTCAACCTCCGCCAGCCCAGTGCGTGTCTCACCACTACGCTTGTTTGCAGTCTCGGCAGCGGCCGTCGCCTCAGCGATGCGCTTCGCCAACGCATCCTCGCCAGGCAGCGCGCCGATTTGCGTAACCAGCGAGTGTTTGCGTTGCTCCAAGCGCTGCAAACGCGAGCGCGCATCGGATGCCGCGCCCGACAACGCCTGCGCCCGCGCCCGGTGCGCCGCAGCGCCCGCCGCGAGCGCTTCAAGCTTGGCTTCCGCTTCAGCGCGTTTCGCTGCTGCGGCTTGCTCGGCGCCTTGCGCCGATTTCAGCGCCGCCTGCGCCTTGGCGCCATCGCCTGGGCCGAGTGCCTTCAATTCCTCATCGAGCCGCGCCAGCGCTGCTTGCGCATCCTGCTTCAGAGCTTCCAGCCGCTCGCTCTCGTCGCGGGCTCGTGCCGCGTCTGTATCGCAGCGCGCAATCACCGCATCGGCCTCTGCCAGATCGCGTTCAAGCCCGACCCGTACGCCCTCCAAACGCCGGAGCACCGCCGCCGCGATCATTTCCGCTTCCCGCAGCGGCGCCAGCCCATCGCGCGCCGCTTCAGCGCCGCGCTCTGCTGCGCTCGCATCCGCCGCCGCTTTTGCGACAGCGCGTTCAGCTTCACGCAAACGCCCCTGCGCCTCCGCCTCGCGCTCCCGCGCTTCACTCCAGCGGCGATGCAGCAGCAGTGCTTCGGTTTCGCGCAACGTTTGCGCCAAGCCGCGATAGCGCTCGGCTTGGCGCGCCTGCTTTTTCAAAGCTTGTGCTTGGGATTCAATCTCAGCCAGAACTTCGTCGAGACGCTGAAGGTTCGCCTCGGCAGCCTTGAGCTTCAGATCGGCCTCGTGACGCCGTGCCTGCAAGCCAGCAATGCCCGCTGCATCCTCCAGAATGCGGCGCCGATTTTCGGGCCTAGCCGCAATGAGTTCACTGACCTGACCCTGGCGCACTAAAGCCGGGGAGTTGGCGCCAGTGGCTGCATCCGCGAACAACAGTTGCACATCCTTGGCGCGGACTTCGCGGCCATTGATGCGATAGGTCGAGCCAAGTCCGCGGCGAATGCGGCGGGTGACTTCGAGGATGTCGTCCTTGTCGTGCGGCGCCGGGGCGCGGCCGGCCGCCTCGCTCAGCAGCAACGTGACTTCCGCGTGCTCGCGCGCGGGGCGGCCTGCGGTCCCCGAGAAGATCACGTCGTCCATGTCGGACGCGCGCATGGACTTGGCGCTGGTGGCGCCCATCACCCAGCGCACCGCTTCCAGCAAATTGGATTTGCCGCAGCCGTTCGGGCCGACAACGCCGGTCAGCCCCGCCTCGATCGGGGCGCGCGTGGGGTCAACGAAACTCTTGAACCCAAGGAGGCGCAGCTCGGTGATCTGCACTTTGAGCTAGCGCCTCATGAGACTTAGTGATCCGTCGCCAACGCCTGGTCGAGGATCCGCGACAGGCCATCATAGGTGGTCACCGCGGGATCATCGACCTTTTGCCCGTTCAGGATGAAGGTCGGCGTGCCGGTAACGTTGAATTGGATAGAACCCTGGTCGAAGCGCCGGATTCGTTGCTCGCCAGCCGGATCCTGAATGCATTGCATGACTTGGTCGGCGGACAGGCCATTGCGTGTGCCAACCTCGTTGAGCGTGTCGACCACGCCCTGCATGGTGCCAGTGGCGAACATTTGGCGTTGGCTGGCGAAGATTTCGCCAACGCGGGAGAAGTATTGATCGGCGGTGGCGCCATTGCAGCGCGCCACTTGGAAACCCGCCAGCGCCACCGCGGCGGGAGAGGTCAAGGTCTCCCGGAAAATGAAGAAGACCTTGCCGGTGTCGATATAGTTGGCCTTGAGCTGCGGAAAGACGTCTTCGTGAAAGTGCGCACAATGAGGGCAGGCGGCAGACGCGTATTCGATGAGCGTCACCGGAGCTTGGGGCGAACCCAAGACCATGTCATCCGCCGTCCGCGAGGTCTGCGCACGAGCCTCCGGCAAGCTGATCGCCAGTGCGAGCACGGAGGCGCCCAAGACAAGCATTCGGCGGTCAACCTCACGTGCGCTCATTGGTTCTGCTCTCAGTGCCCGGCCAGTGCTTGATCAATGATTTGCGATAGACCTTCGTACGTCACCGCACGCGGATCCTCGAGCTTCGTGCCGTTGAGGATGAGTGTGGGCGTGCCCGAAATGTTGAACTGCTGCGCGCCCTGTTCGATGCGGCGAATGCGGTCAGGCCCAGCGTCGTCGCTGATGCACTGCATGACCTGTTGCTCGGATAGACCCGAGGAGGCGCCGATTTCGAGCAACTTGGAACGCACACCCTCCATCGTGCCGCTCGCGAACATTTCGTGTTGCTGGCGGAAGATCTCACCGAGGCGCGCGAAGTATTGCTCCGGCGTCGCCCCGCCGCAGCGCGCGAGTTGGAAGCCCGCGACGGCGACCGCCTCTGGCGGGGTCGGAAATTCGCGGAAGATGAAGCGGACCTTGCCCGTGTCGATGTAGTTGGTCTTGAGCTGGTCCCAGACGGTTTCGTGGAAATGCGCGCAGTGGGGACAGGTGGCTGACGCGTACTCGATTAACGTCGCCCGCGCGTTTGGTGATCCGAGCACCATGTCGTCAGGGCTGGGGCCAGTTCCCGCCGACCCGCCATTACCGCCGCTGCAGGCGGCCAAAGCCAGCAGGCTTGCGCCACCCAGAACCAACTGCCTACGGCCGACAACGCTCATGCGCGGATACCTCCAGAAATCGCCTGGAGGCATAGAGTTTTTTTGGGCGGTAGAAAACCTCAGCCCTGCTTGAGTGCGCGGCCAAGCCGCATCAGGGCAGATTTGAGGTTAGGGTCGTCCACGGGGCGCAAAGCCTGAGAAAGGGCGCTTTCCTCCGAGGCGGTGAGGGGCCTTTTGAGGCTGCGCACGTTGCTGGTCCGGGGCAGTTGGGTGGCGCGCTGCTCGATCTTCACGGACTTGATCTTGGCGCCGGCCACCTTCAACCGTTCAATTAGCAGCGGGGCCTGTTGCTGAAGAAACGGGGCGAGCGCGCCCGGCGCCCGCAGCGTGAGGGTTCCGGCGGCCAGTTTTTCCGGCGCGCAGCGGGCAAAGCTGTCGCCGGCGATCTCCGCCCAGCGCCGCTTCAATTCGTTGAGGCCCATGCTGCCCTGAGGGATCAGGGGTTTCAGAACACGTGCCGCGGCCTTACCGGCGCGGGGCGCGGCGGACCACGTGCCACGGCCTCGCTGACCGTTCAGGGCATGCGAGGCGCGTGTTTCCGCCTGCGGGTCTGCCGCCAGCGTTGGCGCTGGCCGAAATTTGTCGCGCAGAGACACGGGCCTGCTAGCGAATCGAAAATTCATGAAGAAAGGGTAAAGACACCCCATGCCCGCGCTCGCTCGATCCGCTGTTGCAACTGTGAACAAGCTCAGTGCGACTCGGGAGAACCTGAGGAAGTCGTTGCTAAACTGGTACGACTGTAACGGGCGTGACCTCCCGTGGCGCGTGCGGGGCGGACGCGCCGAGCCGTATCGTGTTTGGCTCAGCGAAGTGATGCTGCAGCAGACGACAGTAGCTGCGGTGGGCCCGTACTTCGCGAAATTCCTGGAGCGCTGGCCGAACGTCGCCGCGCTGGCGGCCGCACCGCGCGATGCCGTGCTCGAGGCATGGGCGGGGCTTGGCTATTACTCACGGGCGCGCAACTTGCATGCAGCCGCGCAAATATTGGCGCGGGATGGATTTCCGCGAGACGAGCCTGGTTGGCGCAAGTTGCCTGGCGTCGGCGCCTACACGGCCGCGGCGATTGCGGCAATCGCGTTCGATGAAGCAACCAATGTTGTCGACGGCAATGTCGAGCGCGTGATCGCGCGCTTGCGCGCAGTGGCGACGCCGCTGCCGGACGCGAAGGCGGAGTTGCGTGAATGTGCTGGTGCGTTGGTGACAGGCGATCGCCCCGGCGATTGGGCGCAAGCCCTGATGGATCTCGGCGCGACCATTTGCGCGCCGAAGGCGCCGAAGTGCTCGCTGTGTCCGTGGCGCGAAACCTGCGCGGCGTTTGCGGCCGGCGCTCCTGAAACCTATCCGCGCCGTGCCGCGAAAGCGGCACGGCCGGAGCGCTTCGGTGTTGTGTTTCGCGCCGAGCGCGATGGCGCGATTTGGCTGGTGCGGCGGCCCGACAAAGGCTTGTTCGGCGGCATGGCGGCGCTCCCGACCACAGAATGGCGCGGCGAGGCATGGTCGCGCGCTGAAGCGCTGAGGCAAGCGCCGGTGAAGGCAAAGTGGAGGCGCATCGGCGCCGTCCGCCACGCCTTCACGCACTTTGCCCTGACGCTTGATGTTTATGCCGCTGAGGCCAATCCTACAGGCGACGGTTGGTGGGATAATGCGAACGCATTGCCGACCGCATTCAAGAAAGCGGCTGAATTGGAGCGCGGGCCTTCAGGCCCGCTCTTGTCGCCTGCTAAAGAGGAAGAAGCGCGTCTGAAGACGCGCGCTCCGAGGAGGAGACGATGACTGAAACATTCGAAGGCGGCTGCAGTTGTGGGGCGGTGCGGTTCAAACTCACGTCGCGACCGATGTTTACGCACTGCTGCCATTGCCTCGATTGCCAGAAACAAACGGGCAGCGCGTTCGCGATCAACGCATTGATTGAAACCTCGCGCATCGAAATGCTGGCGGGCGGCGAGGCGCTTCAGATCGTCGACATGCCGAGCCCGAGCGGGCGTGGGCATGAAATCCACCGCTGTCCGAAGTGCGCGGTCGCGGTTTGGAGCGATTATGGGCGCAGGCCTTACGTGCGCTTCGCGCGGGTCGCCACGCTGGATCAGCCACACGCTATCGAGCCGGACGTCCACATTTTCACGAGGAGCAAAGTGCCTTGGGTGCGCTTGCCGGAGAACGCGCGCGCGTTCGAGATTTTTTATGACATGAAACAGGAATGGCCGGCTGAAAGCCTGGCGCGTCGCGAAGCGGCTTCCAAAAGCGCATAAAGCGAAGGACGCGGAGGGGAGCGATCTCCGCGTCCTTGCTTCACATCAGATCGTCGAGGGCTTGGTTGCTAGGTGACGATCTGAGCAGCCTGATTCATGACGGTTAGCGCAGCAGGAAGGACAAATGCGACCGCCAGAGCCAGGCTGAAGAACTTGAGTGAAAGCGACATTTCGTACGGCTCGTTTCGTGTTTCGTTGTTCGATGCAAAGAAGATATGCGCGCGCCGCGCGGGGCGCTGTGACGGGAGTCACGGTCCGTATTTTGAGAGCGACTTGGAAGTCAGGGCGCTATTGCAGCGCCATCCACACAAAGCTGCCGATGCAGAGCAAAGCCCATGCGCCGATCAGCGTGAACGGGACGATATTGGAACGCCGAGTGCCGATTGGCATGCGCGCCACCTTGGTGTTCGTGGCTCCCCACTTGCGGCACTATAGCGGTATGGGAGCAAGTTGACGCTATGAAATGGCGCCAGAGGGGACGGATGTTCTAAAGTTTAGGTGGCTGAATCTCAGCCCGTGCGCGCTTCTTGAATGAGCGCATTGAGCTTGTCGCGGGCGGTGAGTTTGATGCCACTGCGGCCCATGCTGATCCAGCCTTCATCGACCCATTCGTGCAGCTTGCGGTTCACCTTTTCGCGCGAAGCGCCGATGCGGCGCGCGAGTTCGGTTTGCGTGAGGGTGACAGTTGAGCCGTCGCCGGCCTCCTCGAGCAGACGCTGTGCGAGGCGGCCGCCGAGATCGAGCACTTGCGCGTCTTCGAGCGCGGAGTCGGCGTGGCGCAAACGCTTGCTCATCTCCGCGACAAGCTTGAGCAGCGCCTTCGGTTCGCTCTCGAGCGCTGCGAGCGCTTGATCGCGATGAATGCGCAGGAACCGCGAGCGGCGAATGGCGCAGATGTCAGCGGAGCGCACCCCGCCGTCGAGCACCGCCATTTCACCGATCACCGAATAGGGCTTCAGCGAAGCCA
Source organism: Pseudomonadota bacterium (assembly GCA_016195245.1). Taxonomy (GTDB): domain Bacteria; phylum Pseudomonadota; class Alphaproteobacteria; order Caulobacterales; family Aquidulcibacteraceae; genus Vitreimonas. The sequence goes on along the minus strand of JACQAC010000161.1, from coordinate 6,357 downwards.
GCCGCACGTCCTTGCCGGCCTCGGTAGAGGTGCGCACTTCCACTTCGCCTTCGAGTAGAACGAAGAGCGCGTCGCCTTTGTCGCCTTTGGCGAAGAGGAGGTTTCCGGGCTCGACGGTGCAGGGCGCGCCCTGTTTGGCAAGACGCGCGCGCGTCTCTGCCGAAAGTGCTGCCATCAGTTCGGCTTTCGCCAACGCCGCTTCGACGCTCTGGAGATCAACACCCGCCATACGCGCGCAACATCGCGGCGATGCTGCGCCGCGTCAATTGATTGCGCCCAGCGGACGCTAGTGCGCGGCGGGCGCCATAGCCATTTGGCGGCGGATTTCGCGCCGCAGGAGGTCGATATTGTGGCCTGCCGGCTGGCTGGCGAGACGCCAGAACGTCCAGCCGTTGCAAGCGGGAGCGTCCGCAACCACGGCGCCAATGCGGTGAATGGAACCCGTCATGTCTCCATGCGCGAGGCTGCCATCGGCGCGCACGCGGGCTTTCTTACCATTCGGCGACAAGAGGATTTCGCCTGGCTTCACAAGTCCGGCTTCTATGAGCTGGCCAAACGGCACACGCGGCTCTTCTTTCTTGGAACGCGTCACCATCAGATCTTCAGCAGCCACCGGCGTTACCTTCTTGATGCGCGCGCGCGCGCCGGCCGCATAGGCCGGGTCGCGTTCGATGCCGATGTAATGACGTCCCAAGCGCTTAGCGGCGGCGCCGGTTGTGCCCGTGCCGAAGAACGGATCGAGGATCACTTCGCCGGGCTTGGTTGTCGCAAGCACCACGCGATGCAACAGCGCTTCCGGCTTTTGCGTCGAGTGCAGCTTGCGGCCTTCCGCGTCCTTCAAGCGTTCAGCGCCAGTACAAATCGGCAGCGTCCAATCGCTGCGCATTTGCAGTTCGTCATTGAGCATTTTCAGCGCGTCGTAATGGAACGTGTACTTCGACTCTTTCGAGCGCGACGCCCAGATCAAAGTCTCATGCGCATTGGTGAAGCGCGTGCCCTTGAAGTTCGGCATCGGATTGGTCTTGCGCCAGACGATGTCGTTCAGGATCCAGAAGCCGGCGTCCTGCATCGCGGCGCCGACGCGGAAGATATTGTGATAGGCGCCGATCACCCAGATGGCGCCGTTAGGCTTCAACACGCGCCGCGCTTCCGCAAGCCATGCGCGAGTGAACGCATCATACGCGGCAAAATCCGCGAACTTGTCCCAATCGTCGTCGACGCCATCGACCACGGATTGGTCCGGGCGCGTCAGCTCGCCGCCCAGCTGCATGAAATAGGGCGGATCGGCGAACACGAGGTCGACCGACCCGTCCGCCACCGTCCGCATCGCCTCGATGCAGTCGCCCTCGATGATCTTGTCTTTGAAATGCCGCGCCATTCGTCCCACCGGGGAAGATTCAAGCTTGAATGACTCCCCGAATCAATGGGCGACAGCGCGATTAACCATGTTTCGAGCAGCGGCCGTAGCCTATTTCCTCCGCTCGCCAGTTGGGTTCTCTGACTTAGGTGATGTTAGACCTATTTTGGTGAGAGAAGCAGGTATGCACAGGCAACTCTCGGTTCTTGCTGTTGCACTGATTTGCTCCGCTTGCTCGACGAACGAGAATTCGTTCCTGAGGAGCGCTCCGACCGCGGGCATTTCAGAATGCTCGACCACCGTCCAAGTGCTCTGGGAGCACCCTTCGATGTACGAGGGACAGGTCATTTGCATGTCCGGATTTCTTGGACGCATGGTTTCATACGGCGAAGACAGCGCTGATCTCTTCGACTCTCAGCGAGATGCAGACGTGCGGGAGTCCACCCGTTATGTGTCGATCACATACCGATGGACTATTCAGAGGCAAGCCGAACTGGCCGAGTGGTCGGGTCGGCGACTAACAGTCCGCGGGGTTTTCCAATTCAACAGAAATTGCTGGCCACAAGCGGACGGCGAAGTTCACGCGCGATGTGCGCCCCAGTGGCCGATGGAGCTAACAAACCCCTCGATCTTTGTGCCACAGCGACAGCAGACCCTGGCGCCGTTATCACATCCGGCGCATGAGCGCTGACGCAGAGTCATTCGACCGCTTCGCCTGTTCCTGGCGGGGCTATGCGCTGATTGCGCTGATCGCGCTCACATCAGCGCTGTTTGGCGCGGGCGTCGTGCCGGTGATGGACCGCGACGAGGCGCGCTTCGCGCAAGCCAGCCGCCAGATGGTGGAGAGCGGCGATTACGTCCGCATCCGCATCCAGGACGAAGAGCGCAGCAAAAAGCCGGTCGGCATTCATTGGCTGCAAGCGGCGTCGGTGCATGTGTTCGAGCCGATCACGCATCGCCTCAACGAAATCTGGATGTACCGCGTGCCGTCCGCTCTCGGCGTGCTGATGGCGGCGCTCGCGACCTTGTGGGCGGGCGCGCGCCTCATCGGCCCACGCGCCGCCTTCTGGGGCGCCGCTCTATTCGCATCGGGCCTACTGCTCGGTTTCGAAGGCATGACCGCGAAAACCGATGCAGCACTCTGCGGCTTCACAACTCTGGCGCTCGCGGCACTCGCACATTTGTACATGCGCTCCCCCTCCCCGCGAGGGGAGGGGGCAGGGGGCGGGGCGAAGCTCGCTGTCAAGACTCCAGAGCAAAGTGCCGGCCACATTTCAGACGCCGGCGCTTCACCCCACCCCCCTCTCCTCCAGGAGAGGGGGCTCGCGCTGACATTCTGGGCCGCGCTCGGCGCAGCGATCCTCATCAAAGGCCCGATCGCGCCGCTCATCGTCGCGCTGACGCTTTTCCCGCTCGCACTCTGGGAGCGCCGCTGGCGCTGGATGAAACCGCTCGCCTGGTGGGCGGGGCCAGTGCTGATGTTGCTGATCGTGCTGCCGTGGATGGTCGCGATCTATCAAGCCACCAACGGCCGCTTCTTCGCCGAAGCCATCGGCCACGATCTCGGCAGCAAAGTCAGCGGCGGCTCAGAAGGGCACTCCGGCCCGCCCAGCTACCACTTGCTACTACTTTCGGTGCTGATTTTCCCTGCGACGTTCGCGCTGCCGTTCGCGGCGCGGCTGACCTGGCAAACGCTGCGCGCACCGCGCGCCGAAGAAACGCTGCGCGGCCTGCGCTTCCTCATCGCCTGGCTGCTGCCCAGCTTCGTGATGTTCGAACTCACACCCACCAAGCTGCCGCACTATCCGCTACCGCTTTATCCCGCGCTGGCGCTTCTGTGCGGCGCGGGATTAGCCGCGGCCCTCGATGGCAAGTGGCGCGTAGCCAAATGGATCGGGGTAGCGCTCTCGGCGTTGGTCGGCGTCGCCGCTGTAGCGCTGATCACGCAAGCTGCTCCGCTCGTAGATCCCGCCACACAAGGCCTAGTGACGAGCTTGGCGATCGCTGGTGCGCTTGCTGTCGTCGCCATGCTCGCAATGTTTGCATTCGCCTCGAAGGTCTCAATGCGCGTCGCCGCTGGCGTCGTTTGCGCACTCGTCCTGTCGTTCAGCGTCCGTCAAATTCTGCTCCCGCTGGCGCATGGCGCGCAGCCCACCGCGCAAGCGGCGGCGGCGCTTGAAGCTGCCGGTTTGACAAGCCGGCCGCTTTGGGTCGTCGGCTATCGCGAAACCAGCATTGTGTTTTCAACACGCACCGATGCGCATCTGACGCGAGGAGACGACGCCGGTCAGCGCGCCGCCCGTGGTGATGCGGTAATCGTCGAGCAAGGCGATTTGGTGGCTTTGCAAGCCGCGCTCAACGCACGCGATTTGACGTTCGCAGCGTCAACGGCGCACGTGCGCGCGCGCAATATCGGCAACGGCGACCGCGTCACGCTAAATGTCGGGACAATTCAGCCCGCGGCGCGCAACTGAAGCTGCGCTTGCAGTGCGTCCTGCACGGGCTTGAAGCTGCGGCGGTGAATAGCGCAGGGGCCAAGTCGCGCGAGCGCTTGCTGGTGTTCGGGCGTGCCGTAGCCTTTGTGTTTTGAAAACCCGTAGCCCGGATATTGCGCACAAAGCTCCGTCATCATCCGGTCGCGCTCGACTTTCGCGATGATCGACGCCGCCGAAACGATTGGCACGATCACATCGCCATCGATCACCCATTCCACTGGGCACGGCAGCTCAGGCGCCATGTTGCCGTCGACGATCGCCGCCACCGGCGTTTGGGTGAGCGCATGAAACGCGCGCTGCATGGCGAGATGCGAAGCGCGCAGAATATTGATCGTGTCGATCTCCTCAACACTCGCAACGCCAACGCCAACAATCGCCACGGCGCGGATTTTCGCGGCGAGCTCTTCGCGTGCTTCCAGGCTCAATTGCTTGGAATCGTCGAGCCCCTTGGGGCGTCCCTTACGGGGCAGGATCACCGCCGCGGCCACCACTGGCCCCGCCAGCGGTCCCCGTCCGGCCTCGTCGATCCCACAAATCGCCATGCGCGCGAGCATTGGCAGGTTCGTCGAGGATGGCAAATGAGGAGCGCATGCTTTGGAGTGCGGAATGAGCCGCGAGGCCTTATGACTCCGCACCGTTGTTTGCGAAACTCCGGGCAGTGGCGGCCGCGCCGACCGCAAACGGGGTGGTGTCCGACCAGAAGCGGCGCGCGAAATTGCTGGCGTCCACCCGATAGGGACGATCCCACTGAAACCGCATCTCAGCCATTTCAGCCATCATCGGCGACACGAGGCCCAACAGCGGCAGCAGACCCAACGGCAGCGCGGTAATTTTGAGGCGCGCGCCTAGGGCCGCGGCCCCCATTTCAAGAATTTGGCGCGGCGTCGTGATCGGCGCCGAAGGCACGTGCCAGGCCTGTCCAAAATCCGCGTCAGGCGCGTCGAGCAGGGTTTCCACCGCGCGTGCGATGTCGGGCACATAGGCGAAGTCATGCTCGGTATCGGGCGGCGCGATCAGCATTGCGGCTTTGCCTTGCGCCAAATTGCCGAAGGCTTGAGCGCCAAGATGCGATTGCGAAACGCGAGGCCCGTAGAAGTCCGGCGCCCGCAGCGCCGCAACGCGCACGTTGGCCGAAGCCTCTTGCCAAAGCCGCGTAATGTCGGCGCGCACCCGGGGTTTGCGCCCATAGCGGGTGAGTTTCATGTCTTCGCGCAGCGGCGCGCGCTGCGGGCCGTACATGTAAAGATTGTCAACAAACACGACCCGCGCGTTGCCGGCTTCCGCGGCGGCCAAAATGTTTGCCATCGCTTGAGGCCATGCTGTGCGCCACACCTTACCCATGTACGGAAAGCCGACAGCCAAAACGATCTGCTCGGTACCGCGAACTGTTCTTGTCACCGCGCCGCCATCAAGGATGTCGCACGCTTCAAATCGCGCGCCCGCCAAGCCTGTGGGCGCACGTCGCTGGGAGACGACCACGTCGTCGCCGCGGGCGCTGAGACGCGCGACGGTGGCTTGGCCGACCGCCCCATAACCAAACACAATCACGCGCACAGGCGTTGCTCCCTTACGACACCGGCACTTTAGGCGCCGGTTTTTACATATCGAAAATGCATAGTTATTATCCCACGTATGCGTGAAGTGAATTTGGCCGCCGTCGACCTCAATCTCTTGCCGGCGCTCGACGCGCTCCTGCAGCGGCGCAACGTCTCGCGCGCCGCCGCCGATGTTGGGCTCAGTCAGCCCGCCATGAGCCGGGCGCTGGCGCGTTTGCGCGACGTGCTTGGCGACCCGCTTCTGGTGCGCGGCGCCGGGGGTTTTGCGCTAACGCCGCGCGCCTTGCGGCTGGTGCCAAAGGTGGTTGTGGCGCTCGAGGAGATACGTGGCGTTTATCGTGATCCGCAGTTCGATCCTCGCCATGCAAAAGCGGTGCTTCGCGTCGCCTGTTCGGATTTTCAGACCGTTCTCATCGCGCCCGCCTTGATGGCGCGCCTAGCGCAGGAGGCGCCAGGCGTCGACGTCCGCATGGAAGCTTATTCGCGCGACGTCGCGCGGCGCATCGACTCGGGGGCGCTTGATCTTGCCTTCGCCACCAGCACCACCCCGTTGCCGCCTGGCGCGCAGAGCCAAGTAATCGGCAACCATGAACTCGCGCTCGTCATGCGCCGGCGCCATCCCGCCGCGCGCCGCGCCTGGACGATCGGCGATTACGCCAAGTTCGATCATGTAGCGATTGCACTGACCGGCGACGGGCAATCGGAGCTTGACGCCGGTCTTGCACGCGCCGGTGTCCGTCGCCGCATCGCGCTGGTGACGCCGCATTTCATGGCCGCCGTCGCGACGGTTGCAAAAACCGATCTCGTAACCACGATTGCGCGCTCCTTCGCCAGCCGCTTCGCAGCCGATTTCGATCTCGTGCTGAAGCGTCCCCCGCTTGAGGCCAAGACCTTCGAAATGACGTTGGTCTGGTCGCATGTGCGCTCAAGCGACCCCTTGCTCGCATGG
>JACQAC010000164.1 GCA_016195245.1 Pseudomonadota bacterium | reverse complement strand
TCCGCTTGCCGGCCATCACGCCAGCGATCTCAGCGACGGCGCGGATGTCGCCCTTAGGCGTCGAACCCGCGCGGGCCAGGTCGAATGCACCGCGGGACATCCGTACGCGGCCTTCAGCAACCGCCTCGCGGGTTGTGGCGGCTTTGCCGGAAACATCGACCATGCGCGCTTTGCCGCTTTCGTCCAGATGCGTCAAACGCTCGCTCATCTCAGCGCTCCAACAGACGCGGCATGATCTCGACCAAGTTGCACGGCATGTGCCGGCTATCGAGCTGCCAGCGAATGATCTTGTCCCAGCCATCGCGGCACGCGCCGTTCGAGCCGGGCAGGGCGAATATGAATTTCCCCTTCGCGACGCCAGCGCAAGCGCGTGACTGCAGCGTGCTCAAGCCCACGCTTTGATAGCTGAGCATGTGCCACACCACAGCAAAACCCTCGATCTCCTTCTCGAAGAGTGGCGAGAGGGCCTCGGGCGTGACATCGCGGCCGGTGAGCCCCGTGCCGCCGGTCGAAATCACCACATCGATGCCTGGGTCCGCGATCCAGCCTCGAACAATCTCTTGAATGGCCGCCGCATCGTCGCGGACGAGACCACGCGCGGCGAGCGTGTGGCCACTGGCGACAATGCGCTCCGCCAAGAGGGCGCCGGAGGTATCGCTCCCGACGTCACGGGTGTCAGAGACCGTCAGCACGGCGATCTGCACCGGTTTGAACGCAAGTGCGGGATCAATACGCCCAGCGGGTGGCGAGTCGCTCATCTCAATCTCCTCGCGCTGCGCGCCGCGCCCGGTCAGCCTCGGTCGGTTCGATCCAGCGGGACTGACCGCCGTTCATTTCACGTTTCCAGAAAGGGGCATCGGTTTTTAGATAGTCCATGAGTTCCGCGACAGCCGCCAACGCTTCAGCGCGGTGTTCGGCAAGCGCCGCGACGAGCACGATGGGTTCGCGAGGCGTCACGGCGCCGGTGCGATGGACGACCAGAAGATCGATGAGGTGATGCCGCTCCACGACCGCTCGCGCGAGGCGCGCGACTTCCACTTCCGTGAAGCCAGGATAGTGATCGAGATGCAAGGACTCGACGCCGCCAGTAGCAGACTCGCTGCGGCAATAACCAACGAAGGTGGCAAGTGCTCCAACAGAATCGGTGCGGGCCTGCGAGAAATTGGAGAGTTCGGCGTCCACGGAAAACGACGCGTCTTTGACCGTCACGCGCATCATGCCACCAATGAAATGGCTGCGATGCCAAGGACGGCGCCGAGGACGCGTAGGATGCCGCGCTTGTCGAGACGCTTGAGGCTCACCGTTGTGCCAACGATTGCGCCCAGCGCGGCGGCTGCTGCAAGAAGGGCGAGGTAGGGCGGAAGATGTGCGAAGGACGCTGTGCGCCCCGCCAAACCGGCAATCGAGTTCACCACGATAAAGAGTGAGGCGATTCCCGTCGCGCGTTGAGCATCGGCCCAGCCTGCATAGACGAGCAGCGGCGAAAGATAGACGCCTCCGCCAATGCCGGTGAGGCCTGCCAGCGCGCCGAGCGCCGCGCCCGCAGGCAAAGCCAAGATCTTGGGGGGCGCAGCGCTCGGCTTGATTGCATCAATCTGTGGCCAAACAAGATAACGTACCGCGGCTGCACCGAGCGCGGCAGCCAACAGGGGCCGATAGAGGTGCTCCGGGATCTCGATGCGACCTGCGAGGAACGATGCAGGAATCGCGGTGATCGCGAGGGGCCAAAACACGGCCCAACTGAACCGTTTGGCGCGCACATAGCGAATTGCGCCGAGTCCCGCGACGAGGATATTCAATATGAGCGCCGCCGGTCGGATTTCATCCGGCGCCAAGCCGGCCAACGCCATGAGCGCGATATATGCGGACGCCCCGCCATGGCCGACCGAGGAATAGAGCGCGGCGGCCGCGCCAATCGCCAGAGCGAGCAAGTAAATCTGTTCCATCACTATCCCCCGCTCAATGGCGACATGAAAGCGATCTCTTCGGCGTCAACGACTAGATCGGCATCCCCGCTGCAGAAGACACGATCCACAGCGGCGCGAACGGTAGGGGAAAGAATAACCGGGGCAAGCGCATCGTCGCGAGCGGCGAGCCAATCGCGCACGTCGCCCACGGTTCGCAACTCCCGCGGTATTTCAGTGGTGATCTCGCTGCATCCCGCAGCGTCGCTTACGCGACCGAAAAAAAGGATGCGCGTCATCCACCTGTCACCGACATATGCCGCACCGTCGCCGGCTTCGCCAAACGTTCGATGACGAAATCATGTCCTTTCGGACGGATCGCGATGGCCGCATCAATCGCCGACTGGAGCTCCTCGTTGTCGGGGCTCGCTCGCAAAGGCGCGCGGAGATCAGCGTTGGCCTCCTGTCCGAGGCACAAATAGAGCTTGCCGGTGCAAGTGAGGCGAACGCGCGAACATCCTTCACAGAAATTGTGTGTGAGCGGCGTGATGAACCCAAGCCGGCCGCCGGTTTCCTCGACGCGCACATAGCGGGCGGGACCGCCAGTTCGATCGGGAAGGTCAGTGAGCGTCCAAAAGCTTGCCAAGTCCTCACGCACGCGCGCCAATGACAAGAATTGGCTGGTTCTGTCTTCGTCAATTTCGCCAAGAGGCATGGTTTCGATCAACGTCATGTCATGTCCGCGCGCGTGCGCCCATTGAACAAGGTCAGCGATTTCGTGCGCGTTGTCATGTTTCAAGGCGACGGTGTTGATTTTGACTTTGAGGCCCGCAGCGGCAGCGGCTTCGATTCCCTCAAGGACCTCGTTCAACCGATCGCGCCGGGAAATGCGCGTGAATGTCGCGCGATCAAGCGTGTCAAGCGAGACATTGATGCGCGAGACGCCGGCACGCGCGAGCCGCTCCGCGAACGTCGCGAGTTGCACGCCGTTGGTGGTAATCAGCACTTCGTCTAGCGCACCGGTTTGCAGGTGACGTGAGACGGAGGTGAGTAGATCTACAAAACCACGCCGAACCAGCGGCTCGCCGCCCGTAAAACGGAGCCGGCGGACGCCGCGCGCGACAAAGGCGGCGGCAATGCGGTCGATCTCCTCGAGCGACAGGAGATCTTCACGCGGCAGGAAGCGCATGCGCTCCTTCATGCAATAGATGCAGCGGAGATCGCACCGATCGGTGACAGAAATGCGCAAATAAGTGATGGCGCGTCCGAACGGATCAATGAGTGGCGTCAAAGGCCCCGCTCCAGGGCGTTCAACGCTTGTGGCGTGTTGGTATTGGCGAATGCCGCGGTCTCTGAGAAATGAACGGCGCGCGCTCCGACCGCGCGGAGAACCTCTCGGACCGGAGGATGGCGTCCGTGCGCCAGTGTTGCGTCGAGTTCGCGTTTCAGCGCCATGCTCCAAACCGCGCAGAGTGGATGATCGCCTTCGGCCGTTTCGGCATAAGCGGCGCGTGCCGACGCGATCCCGGAGAGCAGAACCGGTACGAGGTCGCGTGGCAGCACCGGCGTGTCGCATGGAACCGTCGCCAAGAATCGAAACCCATGTTCCTCGGCCCACGC
>JACQAC010000163.1 GCA_016195245.1 Pseudomonadota bacterium | reverse complement strand
GGCCGGCCCTTCTTCTTTGACCGGCGTCGGCGACGGCGCACCGCCAGCGCGGGCACGCGCGGCGTCAGTCAGCTGCGGCTGTTCTTGCGGCTGTTGCTCTTCATCGCCGCGGCGCAGCGCCTCGATTTCTGCTTGTTGCGCGGCGTCTTCGGCAGCGCGCTTGCGCTGCGCTTCTTCAAGAGCGCGGCGTTGATCTTCTTCGGCCTTGTTGCGTTGCTCGCGCGCTTCGCGCTCGGCCATCGAGCGGCGAACCGCGTCTTCGCGACGACGCGTTTCATCGTCGGTGATGCCGCCCGGGGGCGACTTCGTCTCTGGAACCACAGGCGCCGGCGGCGCCGCTGTGCGCGCACGCAGAGGCGGCGGCACGCCTGGTCCCGCGGCAGGCGAACCTGCTGCACCGCCGGCAGCCGGCCGGTTCACCGAGCGCTTTTCGCGCACTTCGACCGCGACCTGCTTGGTGCGGCCGTGGCTGAAACTTTGGCGCACGGTGCCGCCGCTGACATTGCGCGTCAGCGTCAGCGGCTTGCGCCCGGTATTTTCTTTTTGTTCAGAGCCGTCAGTCATGCAATCGGGTTCGCATTCTAAATTCGTCGTTACGTCTCGTCTCAATCCTGATCGCCGCGCCGCGCCGCCAGCTTCGCGGCGTCCGCGCCACCCAGTCCCCATCCGACAAGGCGCCAGGAATTGGGCCAAGAGTCCGGGACGATGGCGCGGAATCCCGCGAGGCGACCGATATCCGTCGCCAAAGCCACCGCCAAGCGCTCTTGAAGCAGGCAAGCGTGTATCACACGTTCCCGGCCCAGCGCCACGCCCAAATCCGCCGCGGAAAAGCAGCCTGCGGCAGGCGGCGGCGTCCCCCACAGCCCGATATGGAGCGCCATCAGCTTTTCGCGCCCCTCTTCAGCGCCGTCGCTGGCCTCAATCAATAGCTGCAACGGTTTGGCGCGGATCGCTTGTTCCACTTGCGTTGCGCCAAAGGCGATCGCGCCGGCGCGGCGCGCGAGACCAAGCAAATCCAGACAGCGCCGCGCCAACAACGTTTCGGTTAGCGCAGCTAAGCCATCCGGCGCCTTCGCGTTGGCTTTCAGCGCGTGCGCGAAATCGTTCTTCTTGGTTGCGTGCTCGACGCTCGAGCGGTTGGCGCGGACCCACGCGCCGCGTCCGGGTAGCTTTGCTGCAACGTCAGGCACAAGCACGTCATCCGGTCCGAGTGCGAACCGGATGAGCTGCGCTTCTGGCAGAACTTCACCGCTGACGACGCAGCGCCGCTCCCGCGCGGCGCTACTCTTAGCTTCGATCTGGGAAGACGCTGGATAGCTCATCCACGTCTCCACTGGTTTCGGCTGGTTCCAGTTCCGGCGGCGCTTCGATCCAGCCGGCCGCGATGCGCGCGTTCAAGATCAAGGCGTCGGCCTGCTCTTGGTTGAGTTCGAATGTCTCCAACATGCCCGGTTCACGAACGCGTTCGCCATTCTTGGTTTCGAACCAACCGCGCAGCTCGTCACCCGTGAAGCCGGCGAAGTCTTCGAGCGTTTTCACGCCCTTCTCGCCCAGCGCCACCAGCATCTGCCCGGTCAGACCCGGCACTGCCTTCAAATCGTCCTGCACGCCGAGCGCGACGCGCTTGGCTTCCAGTTCAGCAGCTTGCTTATCGAGGAACTCCTGGGCGCGTGCTTGCAGTTCTTCGGCGATTTCTTCATTCAGGCCCTCGATCGACGCGAGGTCGCCTTGGTCGACGTAAGCGATTTCCTCGACCGTCTCGAAACCTTCCGAGGCCAGCAATTGCGCGAACATTTCGTCGACTTCGAGCGCCTTGATGAAGAGTTCGCTACGGGTGGCGAATTCCTTCTGACGGCGCTCGGATTCTTCGGCTTCAGTCAGAATGTCGATCGACCAGCCGGTAAGCTGCGAGGCCAGGCGCACGTTTTGGCCACGGCGGCCGATGGCGAGCGAAAGCTGTGCTTCACCGACCACCACTTCCACGCGCGCCTCTTCCGGATCCAGCACCACCTTGGTGACTTCGGCAGGCTGCAGCGAGTTGACGATGAAAGTGGCCGGGTCGGACGACCAGGGGATGATGTCGATCTTCTCGCCTTGCAGTTCGCCAACCACCGCCTGCACACGCGCGCCGCGCATACCGACGCAAGCGCCGACGGGATCGATGGAGCTATCGTGGCTGAGCACGGCAATCTTGGCGCGCGAGCCGGGGTCGCGGGCGGCGGCCTTGATCTCGATCACGCCTTCATAAACTTCCGGCACTTCCTGCGCGAACAGGCGGGCCATGAATTCCGGCTTGGCGCGTGACAGGAAGATTTGCGGGCCTTTGGTCTCGCGGCGCACGTCGTAGATATACGCCCGCGTGCGATCACCGACGCGGAGATTTTCGCGTGGGATCGACTCAGACTTGCGGATCACGCCCTCGGCGCGTCCGAGGTCGACGATCACGTTGTAGAATTCGACGCGCTTGACGACGCCGTTGATGATTTCGCCGACGCGATCCTTGTATTCGCCATACTGGCGCTCACGTTCGGCTTCGCGGACTTCGTGATTAATCACCTGCTTGGCCGTCTGCGCGGCGACGCGGCCGAACTCGATCGGCGGCAGCCCTTCTTCGTAAGTCTTGCCGACCACCGCATCCGGGTCGGTCTTCTTGGCAACATCGAGCATGATGTCGGTTGATGGATTGAACGGCCGCGTCTCGGGGTCGAGGACGCTCTCGTCCACCACCGTCATCACCCGCTTCAACGCCATTTCGCCGGTTTTGACGTCGATCGTCGCGCGGATATCGTGCTCAGCGCCGTAGCGCGAGCGCGCCGCCTTCTGGAGCGCGTGCTCCATAGCCTCGATCACGATTTCCTTCTCGATCGATTTTTCCCGCGCGACCGCGTCGGCGATCTGCAGAATTTCCAGCCGGTTTGCGGAAATGCCGGTGCTCATGTCTCTTCCCTTTGCTCGTCTTCAGTCGTTGCGGCCTGCGCCGCTTTCGAACGTTTCAAGTCTTCTTCGATCAGCTTGTCGGTCAATATGAGGCGTGCTTCGGACAACGCCGCGATCTTGAACCGCGCTTCGCCGCCTTCCGTCAGGGCGATACGTACTTCATCGCCATCGACGCCGGCGATCACGCCCTTAAAGCGCCGGCGGCCATCGATGACGCCGATGGTTTCCAGCTTGGCTTCATGGCCAGCAAAGCGCTCAAAATCTTCGAGCCGCATCAGCGGGCGATCGATGCCGGGCGACGACACTTCGAGATCGTATTCGCCTGCGATCGGATCTTTCATATCCAGCATCGGCGACAGCGCGCGTGACAGACGCGCGCAATCATCAATTTCCATGTAGCCGTCCGACGCGCGCTCAGCCATCACCTGCAACCGTTTGCGGCGATTACCCGAGAGGCGCACCCGCACGATACGGTAGCCCAGCCCTTCGGCTTCGGGCTCGATCAGCGTTAAGAGACGCTCTTCAGCAGGATTGGTGGCGCGCAGCCGTCCAGCTCCAAAGTAACAAAAAAGCGGCGGGCTTTTGGCCCGCCGCCGATACCCTCACCGAGGGCAATCAGCGATGTGTTGGTGTGGATATAGCGGGTTTAGGCCCCGGCGCCAAGGGCGCCCCTTAGAGGCAAGCACTTCCCGTGTCGCCGCTAATCGCGGTCACCCGTTCCGCGTCATCTGCCTCCCATTCGACGCTGGCGAAAAAGCTACAGGCAAGGCTCGACCAGTGAGCCACCGCCTCGCGCCTATCCGGACGAAACTCGAATCCCTGACGCGCCAAGACTTCGCGTAACCGACGTTCGGAGCTGCCAGCAGGGAAAGTCTGTCTTAGACGCGCGTCATAGGGAGAGTCGACATTGCAGCAATCGCGCGGCCAACCCATGCCGTTGGCCAAAGCGGGCCCACGCGCTTCCTGGTCGAGCCACCAAACAAGGCCCCCAACGATCAGCGCGACGACAAAAAGCAGCCCCAGAACAATGCGAACAAACAGCTTCATCACAACCGCACGAATCTCAACCACACCGGCGCGCAATCGCCGAGGTGCTTTTGCTCGTAGCGCGTCGTTACATGTCCCGGCCACGGCTGGCGCCAATCGGCGGCGCGTTCCGCGGTCCAAATGAAGTGAGGTGAGTGCGTGAACACTTCCAAAGTCCACGCCGCGTAGTGCGCCCAATCCGTCGCGAAGCGCACTTCGCCGCCCGCCTTCAAAACCCGCGCAAGCTCGGCGACGAACTCCGGCTGGATCAGCCGCCGCTTCCAGTGCCGCTTCTTCGGCCATGGATCGGGGAAGAGAATGTCGACGCGGTCAAGCGAGCCATCCGGCAAACGCGCCAGCACATCGCGCGCATCGCCCTGGTGCAGGCGCACGTTCTGAACGCCGCTCTCTTCGATGTGGCGCAGGCAAGATGCGACGCCATTCAGAAACGGTTCGACGCCGATGAAGCAGAGTTCTGGATGTGCCGTCGCTTGCCCAACCAAGTGTTCGCCGCCGCCGAATCCGATTTCGAGGACCACTCCCCCTCCTCTTGAGAGGAGGGGGTAAGGGGGCGGGGTGATGCTGGATGCGTCGAGATTCATCCCACCCCCTACCCCCTCCCTTCGAAGGGAGGGGGAGAACAGCGCCTCGACATCAATCGGCGCGCTCACATCCACTGCAAGATGCGGCAGCAACGCCTCCACCAGCCCAGCCTGGCGTGGCTTAAGGCTGCGCGCTTTGATCCTGCCGTAGGTACGGAGCGGCGGGTGATCCGTCATGGATGTTGCGAATAGCCCATCCCTGCCGCCGCGCGAACTCGTCTCGCGCGCCTATATCTGCTAGCAACGCCCCAACCTGCCCGGAGGATCAGCATGCGCGAACAGCTCAATTTCTATATCGATGGTAAATGGGTCGCCCCCGCCAAGGCGCGCGCGCACGATGTGATCAACCCATCGAATGAGGAACCGTGCGGCCGCATCTCCCTCGGAACCGCTGCGGACGTGGACAAGGCGGTCGCCGCCGCACGCAAAGCGTTCGAAACCTGGTCTCAAACCAGCGTTGATGAGCGGAAGGCCATTCTGGACAAAGTAATCGCCGTCTATTCGCGCCGCATGCCGGAAATGGCCGAGACCATCTCTATGGAAATGGGCGCGCCGCTCCCGCTGGCGAACGCCGCGCAGGCCCCGGCTGGCCTCGGCTATCTGATGGACGCGCGCAAGCAGCTCGACGATTTCGCGTTTGAATCTGACTACGGCAAAGGCCGCCGCATTCTACGCGAGCCGATTGGCGTTATCGGCATGATCACGCCGTGGAATTGGCCGATGAACCAAGTGTGCGCCAAGGTCGGCCCAGCGCTCGCAGCCGGCTGCACCATGGTGCTGAAGCCGTCCGAGCTGGCGCCGCTGAACGCCGTCCTGTTCGCGGAAATTCTCGACGAAGCCGGCGTACCGCCAGGCGTGTTCAATCTTGTGAACGGCGACGGCCCTGGCGTCGGCGAAGCCCTCTCCAAGCATCCTGACGTCGACATGATGAGCTTCACCGGCTCAACCCGCGCCGGCACTGCGGTGATGAAAAACGCCGCCGACGGCATCAAGCGTGTGGCGCTGGAGCTCGGCGGCAAGAGCCCAAACATCATTCTCGATGACGCTGATCTGCAAAAGGCGGTGTCGCGCTCGATGATGCACATGGCCATGAACACCGGCCAAAGCTGCAATGCGCCGTCACGCATGCTCGCGCCACGCGCCAAGTACGATGAAGTGGTGGCCATCGCCGCGGCGACCGCCAACGCCATCAAGGTGCAAGCGCCCTCCACCGCCGAGCAAGGCGCGATCGGCCCGCTCGCCAACGCCAACCAATTCCAGAAGGTACAAGGCCTCATCCAGCAGGGTATCGACGAAGGCGCGAAGGTCGCGGCCGGCGGTGTTGGCCGTCCGGATGGATTCAATCGCGGCTATTACGTGAAGCCCACCGTGTTTGCCGACGTGAACAACAATATGACCATCGCGCGCGAAGAAATCTTCGGGCCGGTTCTGGTGGTGATCCCCTACGAAAGCGAAGACGAGGCCATCAAGATCGCCAACGACACGCCGTACGGTCTCGCCGCCTACGTGCAGGGCTCACAAGAAAAGTCGCGCAAGGTCGCCAAGAAGCTGCGCGCTGGCAACGTGCATATCAATGGCGCGCAAGGCGGCATGGGCACACCATTCGGCGGCTACAAACAGTCTGGGCTTGGACGCGAAGGCGGTCACTTCGGGCTGGAAGAGTTCACCGAAGTGAAGGCGGCGATCGGCTGGGGCGAGTAAGCGTAAACGGGCGCTCACCAAGCTGAACGCTTGGCAAACACGCCCTACACGTGGAATTAGCGATGAACGGTGAAGGTGGCGAGGCATGACCTCCCCACCCGATCCGTTTTCCGCGTTCTTCGATTCGGTCGAAATCGATCCCGCCAAGAAGCCGTCGTCGGAAACCATTGAGCGCGCGCTTGCTATGTGTGCGCCGCAAGAAAACCCGGAGGCACCGGGCTTCTACCTGCTCGACGATGCGGGCGGGCGCTTCGTGATCGATCGCGACTGGGGCATGATTTCGCTAAGCGACGACGCGATTCTCGAACGCGAGCGTGGGGCCATTCACGTCGCGCGCCTGCGTGTGATCGAACAATCCGGCGAGCGCTACGAGATCGATCTCAAGCTCCGCCTCACCGGCCGCGTCCCTCAACTTGTCGCACAGGAGGAAACCATGACCGAAGTGTCTGCTGTTGCCGAATGCGACGACGAAGAGGTTATGAACATTCCGCGCATCCATTGGACACGCTATGTCGCACTTGCGGGCCTTTACACGCCGGCAGCGCTTGCGGACGAGGATGCGCCCTTTGGTTCCATGCTGGCCGTGCATCTGCCAAACGTGCCGGCTGGCTTTGCGGGGCTAACGTTGATCGAAGCGATTCCGCAGCCCTCACCGCGCGGCGCGATCTGGTCGCCATAGAGCGGGATTGAACTCAGTCGATTTCAGGCGGAGAAACGCCGCGTCCACTTCATGGAGGCGCGCGTGGCGGAAAAGATTTGGCGCAAGCGCACGCTCGGCGATCGCCCGCTGAAGCCCGAAACGCTGATGATGGGCTACGGCTATGATCCAATGCTCTCGGAAGGCTCGCTGAAGCCGCCGCAATTCCAAACCTCGACTTTCGTTTTCAGAACCGCGCAGGACGGCAAGAACTTCTTCGCCGCCATGCAGGGCCGCCGCAAATTGGCGCCGGGCGAAGAACCGGGCCTGATCTATTCGCGCTTTAACAATCCCAATCTCGAAGTGCTCGAAGATCGCTTGGCGATCTGGGATGAAGCGGAGGCTTCGCTGGCCTTCGCGTCGGGCATGGCGGCGATCTCGACGACGCTTTGGGCTTACATGCGCCCGGGCGACATCATCGTGCATAGCCAGCCGATCTATGGCGGCGCGGAGACGCTGCTGCGTTCGCTGTTGCCAGAGTTTGGCGTGAAGACGGTGGCGTTCGAGGCCGAGCATGGGCCGGATGCTTTGATGAAAGCGGTCGCGGAGGCGAAGCTGAAGGGCCGAGTCGGCTGCTTTTACGTCGAGACGCCAGCCAACCCGACCAACGCCCTCGTCGATATTTCGGTAGCGCGCAAAGCCTCGGAAATGTGTGCTGACGGTTCGCGGCCGCCGGTGATCGTCGACAACACCATGCTTGGGCCGGTTTATTGCACACCCATTATGCACGGCGCCGATATCGTCGTGAACTCGCTCACCAAATATGTCGGCGGCCATTCCGATGTGATCGCCGGCGCGGCTTCCGGCCCGCGCGCCCTGCTGGCACCAGTGCGGCGCATGCGCTCGACACTCGGCACCATGTGCGACGCGCACACGGCCTGGCTCTTGATGCGCTCGCTGGAGACGATGAAACTGCGCATGGAAGCCGGCGCGGTCGGCGCCGCGAAAGTCGCGGCGTTCCTGCGCGATCATCCGAAGATCAAGAACGTCTGGTATCTCGATTTCTTGCCGCCGGATCATCCGGATCGTCCGATTCACGAACGCCAGAACAAGAGCGCTGGTTCGACGTTTTCGTTCGAGATCAAGGGCGGGGAAGCGGAAGCGTTTCGGCTCTTGGATAAACTGCAGCTGATCAAGCTTGCTGTGAGCCTGGGCGGGACGGAAACGCTGGCGTCACACCCTGCTTCCACAACGCATTCCGGCGTGCCCGCCGCCGACCTCGCGCGCTACTCGATCACGCCGGGGCTTATTCGCATATCGATTGGGATTGAAGATGCCGACGACTTGATCGCGGATCTGAGCGAGGCGCTGGAAGCCGTGTGAGCGGCTGTTACTCGCCGACAGCAGCCGTTGCGCCAGACGCGCCCGGCCCTCAACGAGGCTATTCCGCGCGGACATGTTTGGACACCCACGACCTCAACAAGGCGCCAATTTCAGCATTGATGCCAACGCATCCAGGGCGAAACCAAGATGGTTCATCCCCTTGAATCCTTTCGGTGAGATAGCCTGGCCCGTCGCTGCAAACGACGATAACGCCATCGTCTGTCGACAATCTTGCCTGGTCGCGTCCTTCGCCTCGGCCGAGCGCGAGCAAACGGTCAACCTCAGCGGCGACTCTTCGATACTCTGCTACTCCAACCGAGAAATGAACGCGACGCGTTCTGGTCCAACCAAGTGCTGGGTGACCCCAGTACCAAGAAACGTCCGCGCCTTTCTCGCTGGCGGCAATGATATAACCAACGCCGCCAAGGTCCGGCTGGCTGGAAAATCGCAGTGCGTCGTCAGCGAGGTTTCACATTGGTGGGAAACTCGCATCCTCAGGTAAGTCGCGATATTGGCTCCCGTACAAAGCTGCCGTTCGAGGCGCATCACCGGCGCCAAAGGCGTAGTCAATCAACGGAGCCGCGTTCGCGGGAGCGAAGCAGAGACTTGACGCAATCACGGTGGCCAAATGAGCGAGCTTCACTTTCGAACGAAACCACAAATCGCGTCTCGCGTCATTTCTGTTGGAGGTGTTTTCACCGGGTCTTGATCGCGAATTCCGGGGGTCTGCGACCTACCCCCGCCGCGCTGGCTCCTGGATTGATCGCAAGTACGCCACCAGCGCATGCACGCCTTGCGGCTCGAACTGAAAATCCGGCATCGGGTGCGCGACTTGGATGCCTTCGCGCAATTCTTCTTCGAGCACCTCGGCGCGGTAGCGCGAGAGCACGGTGCGGAAGGTTGGCGCTGCCGGATTGGGGCTGTCGCCGTAAGTGCCAACCGCATGACAACGCGCGCATTGCGCCTCGGCAATATCGCGGCCGTCGCTGATCAAGGTATCTTGCGAGCCATTTGCTACGCCGGGCTGTGAAGTTGGCGAGGACGGCGGCGGGGGAGCAACGCAAGCCGATAGGGCCAAAGCGGCCGCCAAGATCAGTCGACGCATGCTTTCCTCCCGTCGAAGCACTTAGCGCATGGCTGAGCGCCTATGTATAGACGACATCATGTCGATTCCCGCCTTGCCCGAGACCGAAGCGCTCGCCGCGCTGGACGAGCGCACGCCGGTGGTGCTGCTCACAGGTCGCGCCGGCACCGGTAAGAGCCATTTCATTCGCACCTTGGTCGAGCGCGATCCCGGCTTTCCGCAAGCGCTATTAGCGCCGACCGGCCTCGCGGCCATGAACATTGGCGGCCAGACGGTTCATTCTTTCTTCGGCTTCCCGCCGCGACCGCTGATCGGCCTGCACGAAAAACCAAACTGGTTCTTCACCCGCACTGCACGCGCCTTGCGGCGGCTGATCGTCGACGAAGTCTCGATGCTGCGCGCCGACGTGCTCGACGCCATGGATCAGCATTTGAAGGTGGCGCGCAAATCCTCGCGCCCGTTTGGCGGCGTGCAGATGCTCCTAGTGGGCGACTTTTATCAGCTGCCGCCGGTGGTGCGTGGCGATGAAGGGCGGCTGTTGGAAGACGCGGGCTATTCGAGCCCTTATGCGTTCTCAGCGCTTTGCCTGCGCGACGTGCCTTTGGCCGCGCTTGAGTTGACCGAAGTGCGACGCCAGAGCGACAGCGACTTCATCGCGCTGCTATCAGCATTGCGCGAGCAGCGCGGTGTCGAAGATGCTGTGGCGACTCTGAACGATCAATGTCTTGAGCGCTCGCTCACGCAACGCCCAGTTCTGCTGTGCGCCACCAATGCCGTGGCGGACAATTACAACATCCGCGGCCTCGAGGCGCTGAGCGGCGTTGCCGCGCGCTATTCCGGCGGCTTCGAGGGCGAAGCGCCGAAGGCGCAGACCGATCGCTACCCGGCGCCGATCGAACTGGCGCTGAAGCGCGGCGCGCGGGTGATCTTCACGCAGAACGATTCCGAAGGCCGTTGGGTGAACGGGTCGCTCGGTACGGTGAAATCGCTGGATGAGACGATCATCACCGTGGCGCTAGACGGCGGCGACACGGTCGATGTCGAGCGCGCCGTGTGGCCGCAGGCGCGCTGGACCTGGAACGCCAAGGAAAATCGCATGGAGGTGAAAGAGGAATTCAAATACGTGCAATTCCCGCTCGCCCCGGCCTGGGCGCTCACCATCCACAAAGCCCAAGGCATGACGCTCGACGCGGTCGAAATCGACCTCGGCCGCGGCGCGTTTGCGCCAGGGCAAACTTATGTCGCGCTCTCTCGTGCGCGTGCCATTGAAGGCCTCCGCCTAGCGCGCCCGCTCAATCCCCGCGACGTGCGCGTCGATCCGGCGATTGCGGAAGGCCTAGCGCGGCTCGGCGCCTGATCACATGAATGGCCGTCGCGGGCTGGCGCTGTGTTCGCCGGTTTGGCTGCCGTTTTCGTCAGCTTCAGTCAGCTTGACGTCGTACCCCCAAAGGTCGGCGACGTGTTGCAGCACTTTCGCTGTGTCGTCCTCCGCGAGCGCCATGCCGTCCAGGACGCGGTGACTGAGGATGAGCTTACGATCGCCCGCGAGATCGACATCGACGATCTGGATGTCAGGATCGCTGTAGGCGACATCATAATGCTTGGCGAGTGCGCGGCGGATTTTGCGATAACCGCGTTCGTCGTGGATCGCAGCGACCTGCATCTCCTCCTCGTCCTCGTCATCGACAACGCGGAAGAAGCCGAATTCGCGGATCATTGCGGGCGACAGGAATTGCGACACGAAACTCTCGTCGCGATAGTTCGCCCAAATATCGCGCAGCGTGCCGTACGCATCGCCGTTGCCGGCGATGTCGGGCATCCATTCACGGTCCTCGTCGGTCGGCTTGGTGCAGATGCGCTCAATATCGCACATCATCGCAAACCCAAGCGCGTACGGATTGATGCCCGAATAGCGGCGGTCGTCAAACTCCGGTTGCATCACCACGCTGGTGTGCGAATGCAAGAATTCCAGGAACGCGCCGTCGGAAATCTGCCCCTTCTCATGCAGACGGTTCATGATGCGGTGGTGCGTGAACGTGGCGCAGCCCTCGTTCATGACCTTGGTTTGCCGCTGCGGGTAGAAATACTGATTGATCATCCGCACCATGCGCAGGATTTCGCGGTGCCAGCCTTGTAGGCGCGGGGCAGTCTTTTCCAAGAAGTAGAGCAGGTTTTCTTCCGGCAGACCGAGCAGCGCTTTGCGACGCGCGTCTTCGTCGGAGGTCACCTTGCGCTTGGAGGCGGGCAGCGTGCGCCAGAGATCGTTGAAGAGCTGCTCGCCGTGGCGGCGACGCTCCTCTTCGCGGCGCTGCTCGGAACGGAGATCCGGCATGCGCTTACGCGGGAAACGATGAATGCCATGGCTCTGCAGCGCGTGCGCCGCGTCGAGCACCCGCTCCACCTCTTCCTGCCCGTAGCGGTCCTCGTACTTGGCGATCAGGCCGCGCGCGAAATCGAGATAATCGAGAATGCCGTCAGCGTCGGTCCATTGCTTGAACGCGTAGTTGTTCTTGAAGAAATGGCTGTGCCCGTAGCCCGCGTGTGCAATGACCAGCGTCTGCATCGTCGCGGAGTTTTCCTCCATGATGTAGACGATGCAGGGATTGGAGTTGATGACGATCTCGTAGGCGAGGCCTTGATAGCCTTTGCGGTACATCGCCTCGTTGCGCGCGAAATGTTTGCCGAAGCTCCAATGCCGGTAGAAGAGCGGCATACCCGTCGACGCATAGGCATCAAGCATCTGCTCGGTGGTGATCACTTCGATCTGGTTCGGATAGGGATCGAGCCCCATCTCCTTGATGCCAATCTCGCCGCACGCTTCGTGCACGCGCTTGATCAGGTCGAAATCCCAGTCAGGTCCGTTGAAGAGCAGCTTCGAGTCGGAGGCGAGAATAGTCATGCGCCCTCCGCAGTCACGCCCTCGGGGCGCCGCGAAAACAGTTCGCGAAACACCGGATAGATGTCGCGGCGATGTCTGACCTTGCGCATCGCGAACGGCGCATCGACGGAGACACGACGATAGGCCCGCCACAAATTGGTTGAAGGCTCACCGCCGCCAGGTTGGTTGTCGTCCTCGTCATCCATGCCAACTTCGACGTAGGCATAATATTGGCAGATCGGCAGGATCACATCGCGCAGTTGTGCGAGAACGACCGCGTTATCACTTGAGGTGTTGTCGCCGTCGCTGGCCTGCGCAGCGTAGATATTCCAATCGTTGACCGGATAGCGGTCGCGAATAATCTCCGCCATTTTGAACAAAGCGGTCGACACCACCGTTCCGCCGGTTTCGCGCGAATAGAAGAACGTTTGCTCGTCCACTTCCTGTGCTTCGTGCGTGTGTCGAATGAACACGACATCGACGTGATCGTAGCGGCGATTGAGGAAGAGATAGAGCAGCGAATAGAACCGCTTCGCCAAGTCCTTCATGTGCTCGTTCATCGAGCCAGAAACATCCATGAGGCAGAACATCACCGCTTTCGCGATCGGCTTTGGATTGGATTCGAGCCGCCGATAACGAACATCGACGGGGTCGATGTACGGGATGAGCTTGGTGCGCTTCTGCGCCCGCTCCAAATCGGCACGCAGTGTTACGAGCCTGTCTGTCTCGCCAGCAGCCGCTGCCTCCGCGATCGCCGCTTCGATCGCCGCGATTTCCTCGGGCTTGGGACGACGTAGCGCGATCCGGCGCGACATCGAGTTCCGCAATGTCCGCGGCACCGAGATGCGCGACGGCGGGCCCGCAGTCGAATAGCCGGCTTGGCGCCATTGCACCGATTGCGCCCCGGCGATCTGACGCTTGGCGAGATCGGGAAGCTCTAAGTCTTCGAGGTAAAGGTCGAGATATTCTTCGTCCGATAGAGCAAAGCGAAATTCGTCTTCGCCCTCGCCACTGTCGCTGGCCTTCGAGCCCTGCCCGCCTTGCTGATCGGGGCGCGGAATGGTGTCGCCTTCGATGTACTTCTTGTTGCCGGGCAGCAGATAGTCGCGCACGCCGCCCTGGCGCGAGCGATGCAGAAACGGTTCGTGCACGCCCCCAGCAGGGATGGAGATCTCACCGCCCTTGCCTGCGTCTTTGATCGAACGCGTGCTCGACGCTTCGCGCACGGCGCGGCGCACTTGCGCACGGGCGCGCCGCAAGAAGCGCTGCCGGTTGGCGAAGCTTTTGCCGCCGGGATTGAGGCGCCGGTCGATGATGTGCATGGCCGCTCGTCCTTTCGGCTTAGCCGGCCTGCTTCACCCGCATGTACCACTCGACCAGCCGGCGGACTTGCCGCTCGGTGTAGCCGCGCTCGACCATGCGCAACACGAACTCCTCGTGCTTCTTCTCGCTGTCGCCGTCCTTTTTCGAGCCGAAGCTAATGATCGGCAGCAAGTCCTCGACTTGGCTGAACATGCGCCGCTCAATCACTTCGCGAATTTTCTCGTACGAAGTCCAGGACGGGTTCTTGCCGCCGTGGCCGGCACGGGCGCGAAGCGTAAATTTCACGACCTCGTTGCGGAAATCCTTCGGATTGGCGATGCCCGCGGGCTTTTCGATCTTGCTGAGCTCTTGGTTCAGCAATTCGCGATTGAGCAGCTGACCAGTGTCGGGATCCTTGTAGTCGATGTCCTCTATCCAAGCGTCGGCAAAGTCAACGTAGCGGTCGAACAGGTTCTGCCCGAAGTCGTGATAGCTTTCGAGATACGCCTTCTGGATTTCGTTGCCGATGAACTCAGCATAGCGCGGCGCAAGTTCGGCCTTCACGAACTCCAGCAGGCGGTTTTCGTTTTCTTGCGGGAATTGTTCGCGGCGAACGTTCTGCTCCAGCACGTACATCAAGTGTACCGGATCGGCAGCCACTTCCGTCGTGTCGTGATTGAACGTCGCCGCCAACACCTTGAACGCGAAGCGCGTTGAGATGCCGTCCATGCCTTCGTCGACGCCAGCGGCATCCTTGTATTCCTGCATGGTGCGCGCCTTCGGATCGACCTCCTTCAAGCTCTCACCGTTATAGACGCGCATTTTCGCGAAGGCGTTTGAGTTTTCGTGCTCCTTCAAGCGCGATAGCACCGAGAAGCGCGCCAGCATTTCCAGCGTGCCCGGCGCGCAGGGCGCTTCGTTCAGCTCTGAGCCGCGGATCAGCTTCTCGTAGATCTTCTGCTCTTCCTGCACGCGTAGGCAGTAAGGCACCTTGATCACGAAAATGCGGTCGATGAAGGCCTCGTTGTTCTTGTTGTTCTTGAAAGACTGCCACTCGGACTCGTTCGAGTGCGCCATGATGATCCCTTGGAACGGGATGGCCCCGATGTTTTCCGTTCCGACGTAGTTCTGCTCCTGCGTCGCCGTGAGCAACGGGTGCAGCATCTTGATTGGCGCTTTAAACATCTCGACGAATTCGAGCATGCCCTGATTGGCGCGGTTCAAACCGCCGGAATACGAATAAGCGTCCGGATCGTTCTGCGCGTGCAATTCGAGCTTGCGGATGTCGACCTTGCCGACCAGCGAGCTGACATCTTGGTTGTTGTCGTCACCCGGTTCGGTTTTCGAGATCGCGATCTGGCGTAGCCGCGATGGCATTAGTTTCGCCACGCGGAATTTGGTGATGTCGCCGCCGAATTCGTCGAGCCGCTTGATGCACCAGGGGCTCATGAGCCCGCTCAGGCGGCGAAGCGGAATGCCGTACTCATCCTCGAGCTTCTGACCCCAGGTTTCCGGATCAAACAGGCCAAGCGGATGCTCAAACACCGGCGACATTTCATCGCCAGCCTTCAGCACGTAAATCGGCTTTTCTTCCATCAACGCCTTCAGGCGCTCGGCGAGCGAGGATTTGCCGCCTCCCACGGGGCCCAGCAGGTAAAGAATTTGTTTCCGCTCTTCCAAGCCTTGCGCGGCCTGGCGGAAGAAGGCGACGATGCGTTCGATCGTCTCTTCCATGCCGTAGAATTCGGCGAACGCCGGATAGATCCGGATGGTCCGGTTCATGAAGATGCGGCCAAGGCGCGCGTCCTTCGACGTATCAACCATTTTCGGCTCGCCGATGGCCGCAAGAATGCGCTCGTGCGCGCTGGCGTACGCCATTGGGTCATCACGGCAGAGCGTCAGGAAGTCCTGAAGCGACATCTCCGCTTCGCGCCGCTGTTCGAACGAGCGCGCATAGCTGCGAAAGAGATCTTCAGACATCGTACCTCCGTCCCGCGCCCGCCTCGAACTTACATAGTCACCATGCAGCGCTTAATGATTGTGAACAAAACCTCATGAATGTGAGCTGTTTGTGGAACTCAGGATGACACGATTTGCTCCCAGTCGAACGCCTCAACTGGCAAAAACTTCGAGCCCGTGTCCGGGTGAGCAAATCGCGGGCAAACTTTGACGCGCCATAAGCGTTAATGACCGGCCTTCACCTCTAAACGAACGGCTAAAATCCTCGATTTTACGTGACCTTAAGCACGATCCGTCATCTCAGATCGAGCGCGCATGCCGAGGCCGAGATGAGTGAAAGTTCGTGGATCCTAAGAGGCGTCGACGATGACGCTCGTGAACGGGCGGTCGAGGAAGCCGCGCGGAGAGGCATTTCGCTCAGCGACTACCTCACTGACATTGTTCTACAAAATGCCTCGGCGGAGCAGACGCACCAACGACCCACAGCGCCGGCCGAAGACGGCGAGCCGTCACCGTTGACGATGGGCGACAAGTTCGCGATCCGTCATCAAATCAAGGCGTTGGAGCGGCGGCTTGGCTCGTCGGTGACGAGTCTCGATGGCGCGCTCAATGCCCTCGACACCTCCGTTTTCGACCTCACCAGCCGCGTCGGCGACCTGGAGGCGCTTGCAGGCGACACCGGCGCGGCCCTGGGCGGGCAGCTGAAGGACCTGCAGGGCAGTCTCGCAGTGCTCCGGCTGGGCCTATCCGGCATCGAGGAAGCGGCGAAGGCAGCGGGCGACAGCAATAACCTCGCGCATGCCACCTTGGCGGACGCCTGCGCTGAGCTCGAGCACCGCCTCGGCGATATTGAAACCATCTCACGGGGGGCAGATCGCGCCGCGGCGCAACTGGCCGAAGCGCAGCACGCTTATCGCATCTCCGTGGCGCAAGACATCGAGAGCTTGTCACGTGAAACAGCAGCGCACCTGAACGCCGGCCTCGAGGAAGTTCGGGCCGCCGCTGACGAGGCTGCTGCGCAAGCCGACGCCGCTGCCGCGCATCTGGTCGCCGAATTGCGCTCGCTGCGCCTTTCGATCGACAAAAGGCTCGTCGAAAGCGCCGCAGAGACCAAGCACCGTATGCATGCGGCGTTCGCGGAGAACGCTGAACGCCTCACCGGCCTCTCCGATCGCGTGGCCGTCCATGAACGCCAGAGCGAACGCCAAGCCGAACAGGCGCGCGCCCAGCTCGCCGACGTGGAAGTCGGCATGCAAGGCGCGCTCGAAGAAACCGCCCTCGCCTTGCGTCGCGCCGACGCCGTGCTCGCCGCCGACATTGTACGGATGGGTGAAAACAACCGCACAGCACTCACTGAACTGCGGAGCGACATGGCCGCCGAAACCGCCGCCATGCACGAACGCCACCTCGCCGGCGCCGCTCGCATTGCCAACGCTGAAACCCAGCTTTCGGCGGTTTCCGAGCAGGCAACAACGCGGCAGGAGGCGCTCGACCGGCGCCTCTCGGCGACAACCGCCTCCTTCCGTGACGCGCTCGATCAAGTCGACACGACTATCTCCGAACAGTTCGACGCCACAGCGCTTCGCGCGACCGAACTTGAACAAGATATTGCCCACGTGCGCCGCACGCTGGGCGCCGAGATCAACCGCGTCGAGGCCTGCACGCTGGCAGCGCTCGAAAAGCAAGCACAGGACCGCTTGGCCGGCGACGAGGCCACGCATCGCACGGCCGACAAGCACGCCGCGTCCATGCGCGTTGCGATCGAAGACATGCGCGCGCGGCTGGAAGAACAAATGACGACACTGCGCGGACAACACGCCAACGCGCAGGCCCGCCTTGAGTACGTAAACGCCGCACTCGCCGATGACGGACCGCTCGCGACGGTCATTTCGGCGACCGCCGAGGAAGTTGCGTCGTTGCGAACCCGTGTGCTCGGCATCCAAGGCGCCGATCGCGATGTGCTCGATCGGCTGAAGAAGCTCGAAGTCAACGATACGAACACAACTGGGACGCTGAACGCACTCCGCGTCGACTTGGGCGCCATGGCGGCGCAAGCGCCCGCGCAGATCGAACGTCTAGCAAAGCTCGAAGTCTCGATCGCTGACTTGCGGCTCGACCAGTTGGCGAACGCCGCATCTGCCCAAATCGCCGCCGAGGCTGAAGCGCTAGCCGCGGTACAGGCCCGGGTCACGAACATTGAAGAGCGCCAGGCTGACGCGCTGCATCGGCTCAGCAACGAGATCACTCAGTTCGTGGCCGAAAATGACCGTCGGCTGTCGCTGCTCGAAGAAACCGACGTCTTCGCGATCGCGGCGCCCTTCGCAGCCATCGAACAGCGCCTGGGCGAACTTGAGCATCGCGACATCGGGACCGCCTTCGCCGAGCTGCGCGCCCGCATCGAAGAACGCATCCTTGGCGTCGAGCAGCGCAACGTGCGCACGCTCGAACAGCTGAGCGCCACCGTTGAGCTCATTGAGCGCCGCTTCGCTGACAGCGAAGCGGACGCGGGCGTCGCACGCAGCGCCTAGGCCGCCGCGTGAGATCTTCCGCGTGCGTGCGGCAATCCAGACACGATCGGGGCGCAATCGACGCCAGGTTGACGCAAAAGTGTGAGCACCGCTGACAAATTCACTGTTTGGAAATCGCTGTTTGCGCTTTCTGGTACGCATGGCGCTTGGCAGGAAATTTGTCATCGCGGCCAGACTTTCAGCCGCGATTGTGCTGCTCGGTGCAGTGACGGTGCTTTGCGCCGACCTGCCCGCACGCGCCGAAGCACAGGCGCCCGCGCAAGCCGCCGCTGCGAACGGCCCCTCTATCCTCACCATGCGAGTCGTCGACGGCGACACCATTGAGAACACCACCAGCGGCGTCCGCTATCGTCTCGAAAACATCGACGCTGCGCCAACAGGCGAAGGCGCAGGTTGCGTCTCCGAGCGTGAATTGGGCGGTCGCGCGGCTGCCGCGGCCGAGCAGCTCCTCGGCCGCGCCCACACGGTGGCGCTGACGCCCACTGGCCGCTTTGACCAAGCCGGCAAGCCGATGGTGTTCATTTCGGTCGACGGCCGGGACCTCGGCGAATTGCTGATGGCGCAGGGCGCGGCGCGTCCCGCGCGCGCCCGGGCCGAGCCGTGGTGCGACACAGGCGGCGACGCCCCGCTCTAATCGCGTCTGACGCGGCGCCCATCTTGTGCGACGCGGGCTTGCGCCATAAGCGAGGCGCCTCAATCACGAAAGCCTTCCTTCATGCCGTCCATGGACGACCTAGTCCGCCTGCTTACACTTGAGCAGATCGAGGTAAACCTCTTCCGTGGCGACTCGCCGAAGGAGGAGCGGCAACGCATCTTCGGCGGGCAGGTGGTGGCGCAGGCGCTCTCCGCCGCCTACCGCACCGTTGAAAGCCACATCTGCCATTCGCTGCAGAGCTATTTCATCCGCCCAGGCGATCCCACCATTCCGGTGCTCTATCAGGTCGAGCGCTCACGCGACGGCAAGAGCTTCGCCACCCGACGCGTCATTGCGATCCAGCACGGCGAGCAGATCTTCAACATGGCCTGCTCGTTCCAGATTCCCGAGCAAGGCTACGAACATCAAAGCCCGATGCCGGAAACCATCCCGCCGGAGACCGCGCAGAACTACGTGGACGCTTGGATCAAGTCCGAGCCGGAAGAAAACACGCGCTGGCTGCGCGAACTGCCGTTCGACATGGCCGCGATCGATCCCGTCAATGTCGCCAAGCCAACGGTGAAGCCGCCGCATCAGCAAGTGTGGCTGCGTGCGCGTGGCAACGCCGGCGACGACGTGGCCATCAATCAATGCCTCTTGGCCTATTCGTCGGACTATTCGCTGCTTGGCACCGCCCTGCGCCCGCACGGCGTCAGCTGGCAGTCCGGCGTGCAGACGGCGAGCCTTGATCACATCATCTGGTTTCACCGTCCTACAAACTATTCGACCTGGCACCTCTACGTGCAGGACAGTCCGTCTGCATCCGGCGCGCGAGGGTTCAACCGGGGCGCCATTTACCGGCAAGATGGGGTGCTGGTGGCCTCCACCGCGCAGGAAGGGCTAATCCGAAAGCGGTAGTCCCAGATACCGTCTTGCTAACAGCGCGTTAGCCTTACGGACCTAGCCTGCCTGCATGGCCGACAAGTGGGTCGAGCAAAACGGGTATATCGGCCCCGACCGCCGCAAGCGGCCGGGCCCGAAGCGCTTGATGGATCGCCGCCGCCGCGATGAGACCAGCGCATCCCCTGGCGTCGGCGCGTTGTTACGCCGTCTTCGCGTGCAGCTGCTCGGCATTTATTCGCAGGAGGATCGGCTGCGCGTGCTTCAATTGCTTGCCGCTGCCACCTACGAAGCACACCGCCAGCGCCTCTATGAATGCGCTTCTACGCTTCAGCGGGCCGAGCGCATCTTGCGCAGCGGCCCAGCCGGCGACATCGCGGCGGCTGATGCCGCGCTGCAGGAGGCCTTGGGCCTCGCGTCGGCGGGCCGCTAGTCGAGGTAACCGAAGCGCCCCGCCCATTCGTTCAGCATGGGCAGCACTTCACTCATGTCCTCCTCATAGCGCCGCCATCGGCCTACGGAGCGATTGTAGAGCGGCTCAATCACTTGTCGTGCGCTCGGCGTGTTGATGTCGCGTGCAATGGCGGTTTCACGATAGCCCAGCATCGAAGGCTCGAACGGCAGTCCGAGAAACGCGGTCAGCGCCCGCGCCTCGCATTCCAGGTTCGCCCATCGCGGGGGTCGCGCAGTGCGAAGATTATCTTCGCGTCTGGAAAGACCCGCGCAATCAGCGGCAGGAAAATGATGTTCAACGGCAACTTGTCCACGAGCAGGCGTCCGCCGAGCGGCGTCCGCACGCGCGCCCAATAAGCCGCGCGCCGCGCTTCGACATCGAGTTGGTTCAGGGGCGTATGGCCCTCCAAAATATCGGCGACACTTTCAGCAAAAACTTCCTTCTCCTCCATGCAGCAGAGCCGCGAATGCGAGGAGAGGATTTGATCGAGCAGCGTCGTGCCCGAGCGCGGGAAGCCGACGAGGAAGATTGGCGCGGGCGTCTGGAAGGATGAAGGCGGCGCCGTCGCGTGTTCGTCAAGCAGCGCCAGCATCCGGCGCACCCCGTCCGGGTGATACGGCAGGTGCGAATCTCGCAGAAGCCGCCCGTGCAATTCGGTCAGCAGGACATTGGCGCTCTGAAAAGCGAGGAATGCATCGTGGGCCCGATCGAGGCGGTCACGCGCTTCGCCGACCATGCCCCACGCCAAGGCACGATTCGTTTTTGAGGCGCCGCAATCCTCCGCCAGCGGCAGGGCGACACCCTCCGCTTCAGCAAGCGACTTCTCGCGCAACGCCACCTGCGCCAGCGCCAATCGCGCAATGTCGCTGTTCGGATTGAACGACAGCGCCCGCACCGCGTGTGTGCGCGCCTCCGCCAGGGCGTGGCGCCGCTCCAGCATCTGCGCGAGCAACGCATGCGCCGCGGCGTCGGAATCATTGACGCGAACCGCGGCGCGATAGGCGGCGATCGCCGCATCGACATCGCTCGCATCGCCCTCGAGGTTGCCGAGATTGCGCCAAGCCTCACCCGCACCCAACTCACCGGCGCGTCTGAATGCCGGCCGCATCGCTGCCCATTGCCGCCCCAGCGCCAGCGCCGCGGCAAAATCGCGGCGCGCCAACGCCGCCGCCGCCGCTTGGGCGATGCGGCGGATGTCAGCGTCTTGGGTCATGGACTTGTCGAAACATGGAGCGGGCGATGAGATTCGAACTCACGACCCCAACCTTGGCAAGCACACGCACAGTGTAGGACAGGTCGTTTGTGTGATTCACAATCGGGCATTTTCAAAAATGATTTCTGAAAAACAGTCATCGCCATGCACTCCTTGTCACTACACTTCCACCCACCCAGATTCCGATCTGCTTCCGCTAGTTGGAATGAAGTCGGATAATGAAGTCGAAGACCAAACTCACCAAAAGCTTTGTGCAGAACCTCGAACCTAAGGCAAAGGAATATCACGTTTGGGACCGTGACCTTCCTGGCTTCGGCGTCCGAGTTCATCCTTCAGGTCGGAAAACCTTCGTCGGACAAACACGCGATCACCGAGACCGGACACGCAAAGACAGCTTCGGCACGTTTGGAACGTGGACCGTCGAACAAGCTCGAACCGACGCGAAGCAATGGTTGCACGATGTCCAGGCGGGCGTCGCTGCAAAGTCCGAGCACAAGGCGATTTTGTTCGAGCGTTTGGTCGAAGAATGGCTCGCTGGCCCGGCTTTGCGTCATCGGAGAACACATGCACGTCGCAAGCCTGACGCCATTAAGAACGACGAACGCAATCTGAAGATTCACGCGATGCCGCTACTTCGCGGCAAGTATGCCGATGAAATCACCAGGGCCGACATTGAGGCAGTGCGTGATCGTGCCGAAAAGAAGACCCCTCACCCCGGAGGCCGCAAGCGGAAGGGTCGCGGATTTCGCGGCGATCTCGGCGGCCTTCATGCGGCCAGTCGGTCAATACGCACGTTGAAATCTGTCTTCGCCTACGCAGAAGATCGGACGTATCTCACGCGAAACCCCGCGAAGGGCGTCCGCACAGCCCCGGATCAGAAGAGAGCGGTATTTCTGACCAGTGCAGAATTGCACGCGGTCCGGTTGGTCTTGGATGAAGCTAGAGCCAAAGGCGTCAACCCGAAGTCGCTCGACGTTATCAAACTCTGGCTCTTGGTTGGTGGGCGTCGGAAAGAGATCGAAGCGTTAAGGTGGGATGACGTGGACCTTGACCGCCGGATTCTGAGGCTTTCGCAAACGAAAACGGGGCCAAAGGAAAAATACTTGCCACCGCTCGCGGTTGAAATCATCGCTCGGCAGAATCGGAAGTTAGGCAACCCCTACGTCTTTCCTGGTGATGTGAGTCACGTGACCTATCACCAGAACGCGAAGAACGTTTGGGCGAAACTTCGGAAGGAGCATTGGCCAAGAGTGCGGCCCCACGACTTTCGCCACACGTTCGCGTCACAACTCGCCGAAAAGGGTGTGGGCTTGCATGAAATCAAGGAACTTCTCGGGCACACGAGCATCCGCAGCACGGAACGCTACGCACATCTCACCCAAGAACGGCTTCACGCCGCCGTAGCCCTGGTGGAAGGGCCATTCAAATGACGAACGCCGACCGACTCCTGACCCCCAATCAGGTTGCAACCCGCCTTCATGTGAAGACGCGGACCCTCGCAAACTGGCGGGTTAGCGGCAAAGGTCCACCCTATCGCAAGATCGGTGGGCTTGTTCGATACTCAGAAGGCGAAGTCGATGCCTGGGTTCTTTCTAGGCGGCGCCGCAGCACGAGCGAACATCACTGCATCGGCTAGCCCATCCGAGCGAAGTGCTCTGAAAGCCGCCGCCGCCATTCGAGGAGATCGGCGTCGGCTAAGTCTTCGGCAACTTCGTCCAGTTCTTGCTCGCTCCAGCCATCGGGACGCTCAGGGCTGCGGTGATGAATCGTTGCAAACATCGAGTGCTCTACGGTCAGCCCCAACCGGCCCATTAGATCGAGCACTTGGTCCCGGTTGAGCTTGTCGATCTCGTCGGCTGTCATCGGCCCTCTCCTGCTCGCCGTGCCGCTTCCCTGTCAATTCGCTCCTGAAGCCGCCGAATCCGGATTTTCGTCTTCACACTTACCTCGATGCCGCCGTTCAGCATGCCCGTTGGGCGCCAGTTCGGATCGCCTCGCTCGCGGCGGATGCGGGCGATCACTTTTTGCGTGATTTGGAGTCGAAGGTCCTTCGCGGTAAAATCTCTCATGGCCGTCACCACTCCGGCTCGCATCTAGTGACGCTCGCCGTCTCCCGGTAGATGCGTGGGCACCCCATGTGGCGGATACATTTGGCCGTAGATCATGCCGAGGCGGTCGGCCTGCCTCTCGGCTGGCGTGCGTAGCAACGTGTGCCGCAGGCACCAGAGGCAAAAGAGTCCCAAAGCGAGCGGCACCACCATCACCAACTGCACAAGTGAGATAACAAGGCCGAGGGCGAGATTTGTCTTTGTGACGTTTAGGGCGAAGACTATCGCGAGGCTTAGCGAGCCTGCGGCCACGATCATCCACGGGCTCAATGTATGCCTCGCCGTTGCCTCTGTGCCGACCGCCAACTCATCAGTGCAAGAACGATGAATATAAGACCGCCGATCTGCGTCAGGCTGACGATTGGCCCGAACCAAATGGATGTTCGACGCACATTCTGAACCAAGGCCGCAAGCAGCAAGGCGATACCAGAGGCAATGAGCGACAACCCCAGCGTCATTGTCCGCCCTCACCTTTGTCCGACGACCCAGCGATCACAACGTGGCCGCGATTCGTCATGCTTCCGTCTGCCGTTCGACACCAAGTGTCGCCGTTTAGCTCGCGACAGTTCATCCGCTGATAGTCATCAGCGGTGAGGACCGCCGCATCTGGCAAATCAGCATCTTGATCTTCGGCTGAAGCGTTCGCTGACGACGCTTCATGCGGCTGTGGATGCGTCGGCTGCGAGGACGGCGCCGACGCGGGGGCCGCAACGCTTTCGGCTGCTGCCGTCTCCGGCTGCTGCGGCGCCTGAGGGGCGAGAGCAACTCCACCCGCGACGATGAGGGCCAGTCCGATAAAGGTCAGGAAGTTTATTGGGTTGAGGAAGACCGGATATTGGAACCGCTTGGACGAGTAATCAGCAACCCACCACATGCCGCCCAAGAGTGCGGCGATCCCCGCCACGCCAACTAGGAGCAGCACGAATACTCCCGAGCCACCATCAGTCTGCTGCACCACAAGCCCCCGCCAGAAGCTTAAGTCACTTATGGAATAACCCTACACCACATTTAGCCCGGCGAGAATGGCTCGCCGCCCGCCTCAACGCCGAAACCGGGTCGCCTCGCTTCACACGGCGGAGTATCGCCGCTTCGTGGACTTGCTAGTGGAGAGACGAGTAGCCGCCGAAATCACTCAGCAAGAGCTTGCTGATCGGCTTGGCCTGCCGCAGTCGTTAATCGCCAAGATCGAGAAATGCCAACGGCGAGTCGATCTTATCGAACTCATTCGCATTGCATCAGCAATAGGCTTCGACGTCGCCCGTCTCGTTCGAGAAGTCCGGGCAGAAATGATTGAGCACGGTGCACTCGACGTGTGAAAGTTGTGCTGTGCGATGCCTTATCGCACTTGCCTCTAACGCGGCCAGTGACGTGAGTGATCGGGTTTTAACGCATCGAGCGTGCCGAAGAGCGTCGAGACCGATCTATTCGACCGTCACCGGTTTTCGACCTAGCATTTTTCCCATTTGCTCGTTGCGGACCTGGATGTTCCGCTCATCGAGTATCTTGCGAAGAACATCGTCCCTTGTGGCCTTGGACCTGAAGTTTCCCGCTCGACCGAATAGGTCCGCAAAGACTGACTTCAGAGCAACGATAGTCAAAGAGCGATTTGGTTTCGCGTCAGCTATCAAGCGTGCAAACGACGTGTCGTCGTCGAAAGCGGCCTTCAAAGCGTTAGAGAACTCCCGAATATTTTGGGAACGGCCCAGCGAGTTCGCCGACGTCGAGGGCGGGAGTGTTCCTGCCCCACGCTTCGGTTTGAACGCCTTTCGAAACAAATCAAATAGCGACGTTAGCTCCATATCCGAATGGGGAGCTAAAATCGTAACTAATTCCCTAATGCTTTCTCGCTGCTCCGGCGTGACGTCATCACGCTTCGCTGCCGAGGCAAGTAACTCCAATAGATCGCGAGTGAGCATTAGAACTTGGCTTGAATTTTTTCGGCAAGATTTTGGAACAGTGCACGCACCGGCTGGCTATGAAGGTAGGCAACCCCTTTGCCCGCCCACCGAGAAATCGCGGCTCGCCTAAACAAGCGGGCATCTTCCAGAAGAAAATCCGGTCTATTCAAAACTTCACTTCCATACTTCTTTAGTCGAGCAACAGCGTCGGCCTCTTCTTCCAAGTATGCACCGTTTTGATAAACCATAGAAGGGACAACGCCTAGAACACGCAGCCCGGGGAACACCGAGCCTTTCATGCGGCTTACTTGGTCAAGAAAGTAGGTTGCCGCTTGGGCCGACATATCGTCCAGGGTCGTCGGCACCAACAGATGGGTGCTCGCACAGAGAGCATTGATTGAGCCCGGCGTAAGCCGCGGCGGCGAGTCAATTATTACTGCTTTGTACCGCTGCTGAAATTCGGGCCTCCGCAGTTGTTCGCAGAGCCGGTACATCAGGTTCGTTTGCGGTGCCGCCAACCATTCCACGAGCAACCGATTTTCTATCGTGGCGAACGGATACGTGGTCGGATACAGCGAAATGCCAGCCAAATCCCCGAACATTTCCCGAGACAACGGAAACGGGTCCTGAGCACCAGCTAGGATCAAATAGTCCGCTGTAATGTCGGGCTTAGTGAGATTCACTTCCCCCCTCACGCACTGAGAGAGGGAGCCTTGATAATCAAAGTCAATAAGTAGAACTTCGCCGCCCAGTTTATCACGCAAGGCCAAGGCGAGGTTCGCACTGATTGTTGTTTTGCCCACGCCTCCCTTCATGTTGGCGACTGTTATGATCGGAATACTCGTGGGCAGCGGTTGAATGGGATTAGATGGAGCGTGCTGCTCCCATATGGTCCGCTCCGGCGGCAACTCGCGAATGTCGCGTTTGGGCTGAGCTTCTTCTTCCTTTTTCTTTCCGAGCTTTTTTAGTTGCCGCCCAATGCGGACCAGCGTCAGTCGAAACTGACTCAATGAGCGTCGGGTTGGACCGAGAACGCTGTCCTTGAATCCCTGGAAAAGGAGAAAGACGCCGAACAGGTAGATGACCAACTTGGCCCAGACTGGCAGCACGTCGAAGTGCTCCCAAAAGTCCCGCAATAAATCCCCCGGTGAAAACATGATCCCCTCCCGCTGGGGTTGTTTTCTAACACGCGGTTAACCAGGGAGAAGCGTCTCCAAATCGTTCGATTTCGAGAGGCCCATGCCCCGCCCCGCGATTGGCGGGAAAGTGGCCCAGTTCGTCTCTCGAAACTGTCTCTCGAATTGACTCTCTCAATACTTCGTGGTAGAAACGTTTTTGAGAGACGGAGGCGGGCATGGCACTTGTGGGCTACGCGAGGGTTTCGACCGCCGATCAGGACACCGCTCTCCAAGTCGAGGCTCTGAAGGCGGCTGGGTGCAAACGCATCTTCCGAGAGACGGCCAGCGGCGCCCAGCGTGACCGCCCAGAGCTTGCGAAGGCACTCGACTACATTCGTGAGGGCGACACGCTGTGCGTCTGGAAGCTCGACAGACTCGCAAGGAGCCTGCGTCAGCTACTGGAGACAGGCGAGGCATTGGCTGAACGCGGGATCGGCCTACGCAGCCTCACAGAGAGCATCGACACGACTACGCCGGGCGGGCGGCTTGTCTTTCACGTGTTCGGTGCCCTTGCAGAGTTCGAGAGAGGCATCATTCGAGAACGCACCGTTGAAGGTCTGAAATTAGCCCGCCGCATGGGCCGCAAGGGCGGCAGACCGCGTGCGATGGCGGCAGCTGACGTGGCAAAGGCTAAGGCTATGCTCGCGGCCCCAGACATAACCGTAGAGGAGGTTGCAAAAACTTTGGGCGTGTCGGCTGCGACATTGTATCGATACTTGCCGGGCGGGAGACAGGCGTTAGCGTAGAGGCTTATCCCACTGTTGCGGGCAAACGAGGCAGTCGTGAGCGAGACGGCAACTATTCGAAATCTCGCTTGTCGAACCATTCTGGCGTTGGTGTCTGAGAGGACCGATCCGTTGATCGTTCAGCGGACACGCGACTTCATGGCCGACCGGGGTGCAATTGGTCTCCTGCTTGTCGAGCATGACGGCGGCAAGCCATGGGAAGCGGTCTGTCTCAACTATTGGAATAGCAGACAAGAGCGAACCGCTGCCCGTTTGGAAGACCTAGTTACGTCCATTTTGATAGCAGTAGTTTCAGGTGTGGTCGCAGGCGTCGTCACAGAGTTCATCAAGGCTCGCTCTCCACTTCTGAAAAACAAGTCGCTTGAACTGACAGCAGAGCAACTCGGGTTGATTATTCAATCGGCCCAGAATGCACGGCCAAAGTTGGCGGCGATCTACACATTGATGAGCAACAAGGAACAAGGCTCGTCACAGAGTCAAGATTTTCAGGCTTCGCGACTATACAAACAAATCAGCGACGGGCGGACTTTAGAAGAGTGTGCGGCAGAGGTTGCTCCGGCTTCGCTTCCTCGCCAGCTAGAGCATCTAGACGCGGTGGCAAAAGGAGTTGTCGAAACTGCACTCTCCCCACCGGCAGTTAGTGCGGAATTTCGATACGAACGCAGGCTAGCGGGCCTGCCCTTCTCACCCGGCCTCGCATTCGGCGAAGTGATTTCACTAATCCCGCGAGACAAAGAGGACTTCGATGTGATCGATGCCCACGAGGCTCTTGCCAAAGCGGGCGTGGAATTGAAGCAACGGCGGTTGCATCCGAAACTCTGGCCAAAAGAAATCGGCTCGACGCACGACATAAGCCCAAAGATCATTGTGGCTTCAAACAAGGTGCAGGCTTTGCTTCGCAATGCGTGCGACGCCCTATTGACTGATGCCGCCGGGATTATCTCGGTCGGTGATGGCGGTATGACCTCTCACATCGCTATCATCAGTCGAGTGATGGGGACTCCCGCCATCGGTAGCGTAGACCTAAAACCAGACGAAATCGCTCGAGCGACGTTTGCGTGGTTCTGCGACGGTGATGGCTCGCTGTATTTCAGCAAGCCGGGGATTACCGCAAAGGACTTTGAAGCGATGCTCAGAGCGGCGAAGAAACCTACGATAATGTAGCTCGCGACTTTGAAAACCGCTTGGTTCGACAGTTCTCCCGCTCAGTACGTACTGACTTTGGCTGGGTGTTTAGAGATGGAGAACACAATGGAAGATGCCACCAAAGAAGAGCGGGCCGCATATGTTGCGGATTTCGCCTCGCAGCTTGCAGACTTGATCGCTGACCTGCCCTACCTGTGTGCACGCCTTAGAATGCTGGCGTTGGAAGCGGCACTAGTTGCGGAGGGAAAATCCGAGCGATAGCGACTGGACGCGGCGGCTGGTCCCTACACGACCAGCCGTTCTTCAGTGCGAAGCCGCTGAAAGTGGCATCCGTAAGACAGACACTTGGGCTCGCCGTCATCGTTTTCTGCGGCAATGCGGACCCCGCGATTGAGTAGACACCACCCATTTCGTCATGCTGGAATACGCATGGGCTTGGAGGCGGCGGGCGATGGCTCAAGAGGCCATCTTCATCGGATATCGACGAGACGATAGTGCGGACGTCGCGGGCCGCATCTACGACCAGCTTGAATCCAAGTTTGGCGAAGGCAGGCTGTTTAAGGACGTAGATTCCATTCCGCCTGGGGAGCACTTCCAAAGTTACATCGCACGCATCATCTCGCAGTGCCGGATTTTCCTGGCAGTCATCGGACCCGGATGGATAGGCGCCGTTGACGACCGAGGCAGCAAGCGTCTCGACGACCCCAGTG
>JACQAC010000162.1 GCA_016195245.1 Pseudomonadota bacterium | reverse complement strand
GAACTGCGGTCAGATCAAGACCGGTTCGCTTTCACGCTCGGATCGCATCGCCAAATACAACCAGCTCATCCGCATCGCCGAAATGCTCGATGATCAGGGCGAATACGCCGGGTCCAGCACTATCGTCGGGCGGTAGGCCTTACAACTTGCGATAGCTCTCGGCCATTGGTAGCTATGGTGCCGGACTGTTCGGGGGAACATGATGGCGATTGGAACTTGCCGTGAGTGCGGGAAGGAAGTCAGCTCGGAAGCGAAGATCTGTCCGCATTGCGGCGTCAAACAGCCGATCCGAAAATCGAACACGGGATGTCTGGTCGCGCTAGGGGTCTTGGTGTTGCTCTTCGTAATCGGAAGCCTGACCTCCCACAACACCACTGCCCCTGTGACTTCCACCACGACATCCATCGCTACTTCGACGGAAACAGCGCAGTCCGATCAGGTCGTGACCCCACCCAACGCGCCTCAAACTCCGTGGGTGTATGATGATTCCACAGACGAGATGCGCGGTACACCAATTCACATTGCCTGTACGGCGACTACAAACGAAGTCAGCTTAGATTTTCCATACGGAAATCAGCATGCGTATCTCTGTGTTCGGCAGCACCCAAGATTTGGCGAGGACGTTTACGTTCGGCTCGAAAACGAAGGTCAATTCCTGTGCAACTCGTACTCCGGATGCAACGTACGTGTCCGTTTCGATGATGGCGCTGTCTCGACATTTTCGGCAAATGAGGCGTCGGACAACTCTACAAATGTCATCTTTATCACTGGCCACTCACGCTTCATTCAAAGCTTAAAGCGGTCCTCGCGAGTCTTTGTGGAAGCGGAGTTCTATCAGGCCGGCGTTCAACAGATGTCATTCGAGACCAGCGGCCTAGTTTGGCCTAGGTCCGCGGCGCATTGAGGGTTCCGTTGCGGCGGGTGCCTGCCGTTGGGCCAATTGCCGATCCGGTCGTAATTTCCTCGAAAAGTGTCGCCGCGCCCTGTCAAAGGCGCGCAAACGGCGCCTCGATCGGCCGAATTCGAAAATATTTTTGCACGAGATGAGGGGACTCCATGTGGAGTCCCCGCGCTGGGCCGACCACCACATGTTGCGGCGTTTGGCTAAATGCTTGATTCAACGCGACTCTTCGGACTCGTTTTGTTCCGCGAGCTCCTGATTCCGTAAAGATTTCATTAAGCAGTCGGACTCATTTTCCGCGCCTCTTCGAGGGGTCGGAGCATGGCGAAGCACGGTTCGACTGCACTCAGTATCGGTCTGGGCGCGGCGATCCTTTATCTGGGCGCGAACGCGGTCACGGGGCATCAAGGCCTCCTGGCCTACGTCGACCTGCAGGCGCGCGAGCACGCGCTTGAGGGCCGCCTCTCCGAGGTGCGCCAGGAGCACACGCAACTCGAAGCCCGCGCCAGCCGTCTGAAGCCGAACTCACTCGACCTGGATTATCTCGATGAACGCGCTCGCGTGGAGCTTGCCGCAGGCGACCCGAACGAGGTCGTGTTTGCGCTGGATCAGCGACGCTGACACCGGACCGCCGGCGGGGACGCCCGGCGGTGTCGTCTGCATCAACCTCAATGCAGCCGAAGCTGGAGCAACCAAACCGCCGGCGAGGACGCCGGCGGGTCCGAGGTCGTCCATACAAGCTGGCAAGCCCCCGTAATCCCGCATAAGAGGAGCGCGCCGCCCCATGTGGACAGCGCGCGCCAGACGCGCACCTTACGCGGCGGAGGACACGCATGGCGCAAACGGCTCAGCGCACCAATGGCAACGGCGTTCACGCTTCTGAAGCGAGCAAGGACGAGCTGCTCAGCTTCTATCGCGACATGTTGCTCATCCGCCGCTTTGAAGAGCGCGCCGGCCAGCTTTACGGCATGGGTCTGATCGGCGGCTTCTGCCACCTCTATATCGGCCAGGAAGCGGTGGTCGTCGGCCTACAAGCGGCGCTCAAAGCGGGCGATCAGATGATCACCGGCTATCGCGATCACGGCCACATGCTCGCCCAAGGCATGGACCCCAACGCCATCATGGCCGAGCTCACAGGCCGTCGTGACGGCTCGTCCAAAGGCAAGGGCGGCTCGATGCACATGTTCTCGATCGAGAAGGCCTTCTACGGAGGCCACGGCATTGTCGGCGCGCAAGTCTCCCTCGGCACCGGGCTCGCCTTCGCCAACAAATATCGCAAAGACGGCAAAGTCTGTCTGACCTTCTTCGGCGATGGCGCCGCCAACCAGGGCCAGGTTTACGAGAGCTTCAACATGGCAGCACTCTGGAAGCTGCCGGTCGTCTACATCGTTGAGAACAATCAGTACGCGATGGGCACCTCGATCCAGCGCTCCTCGTCGGAGACGCACCTCTACAAGCGCGGCGTCAGCTTCAATATTCCAGGCGAAGAAGTTGACGGCATGGACGTGCTCGCGGTGCGCGACGCCGGACGTCGCGCCGTCGAATTCGTGCGCGGCGGCAACGGGCCGATCCTGCTCGAAATGAAGACCTACCGCTATCGCGGCCACTCCATGTCCGACCCGGCCAAGTACCGCACCAAGGAAGAAGTCGACGAAGTGAAGACGCACCGTGATCCGATCGATCACGTCAAGAAGCTGATCACCGACGCCGGCCATGCCAGCGAAGACGATCTGAAAGCCATCGACCGCGAAATCCGCGACATCGTCGTGAAGTCGGCTGAGTTCGCGCAGGCCAGCCCGGAGCCCGATCCGAGCGAACTAATGACGGATATTTATCTCTAAGGGGAGGAAGCGGTGACACCTGAACTAATGATGCTTGCCTACTCGGTAGCGTTGCTCATCGTGCTGGTGCTGATCCAAGCGACCATTGGCGTGCAGTCGAAGGGCCTTATGCCGATGGCCAACAATCGCGACGACGTCGGCCCCGCCACCGGCTTTCACGCCCGCATGCTGCGTGTCGTCGACAATCATCGCGAAGGCATCACCATGTTCGCGCCGGTGGTGCTGATTGCGGCCGCCGCCAACATCCATAGCGGCATGACCGTGCTTGGCGCGCAGATGTTCTTTTATTCGCGCCTCGCGCACGCAATCCTCTACGTGACCGGCATTCCGCTGGTACGGCCGCTGTTCTGGGCTGTTGGCCTCGCCGGCACCGTCATCGTTCTGCTTGCTACACTGGGACTCATCAGCTGATGACGCAAATCCTCATGCCCGCGCTGTCTCCGACCATGGAGGAGGGCAATCTCGCGAAATGGCTGGTGAAGCCCGGCGACAAGATCGAACCAGGCCAAGTCATCGCCGAGATCGAGACCGATAAAGCGACTATGGAAGTCGAAGCCGTCGACGAAGGCGTCATCGGCGAACTCCTGGTCGCCGAAGGCGCGCAGGGCGTGAAAGTGAATACGCCGATCGCGACGTTGTCGAACGGCGAGACTCAAAATGCCTCCTCCTCGATGGAGGAGGCGCCGCGAAGCGGCGGAGGAGGTGCGCCTTCAGTCGTGAAGAAGGAGCCTCAAGAGGCTCGCCCGTCGAGACCGGTGGCCTCACCTCCTCAGTCAGCGCTGCGCGCTGACAG
Organism: Pseudomonadota bacterium; assembly: GCA_016195245.1. Lineage (GTDB taxonomy): Bacteria > Pseudomonadota > Alphaproteobacteria > Caulobacterales > Aquidulcibacteraceae > Vitreimonas. Next base: position 3,333 of record JACQAC010000162.1, on the reverse strand, counting down.
CTCCTCCATCGAGGAGGAGCTGCCCGCCGGCACGCAGATGATCAAGATCACGCTGCGCGATGCATTGCGCGACGCGATGGCCGAGGAAATGCGCCGTGACAAAGACGTCTTCCTCATGGGCGAGGAAGTTGCCGAGTACCAAGGCGCCTACAAAGTCAGCCGCGAATTGCTGCAAGAGTTTGGGCCGGAGCGCGTCGTTGACACGCCGATCACCGAACACGGTTTTGCAGGCCTCGGCGTCGGCGCGGCGATGGCTGGCCTGAAGCCGATCGTCGAATTCATGACCTGGAATTTTGCGATGCAGGCCATCGATCAGATCATCAACTCGGCAGCCAAGACGCTCTACATGTCCGGTGGCCAGATCAAGTCGAGCATCGTCTTCCGCGGCCCCAATGGCGCAGCCTCCCGCGTCGCTGCGCAGCACAGCCAAGATTACTCGTCGTGGTACTCCCACGTGCCGGGCCTCATCGTCATTGCGCCATATGATGCGGCTGACGCCAAAGGCCTGCTCAAGTCCGCCATCCGCAATCCGAATCCAGTCGTCTTCCTCGAGCACGAAATGCTCTACGGCCATGAGTTCCAGATTCCCGACGTGAAGGATTGGCTCGTCCCGATCGGCAAGGCCCGCATCCGCCGCCAAGGCGCCGACGTCACCATCACCGCGCACTCGCGCATGGTCGCGCATGCGATGAAGGCGGCCGAAGAACTCGCGAAGGACGGCATCGACGCTGAAGTCATCGATCTGCGCACGCTGCGCCCGCTCGACACTGCCACCATCATCGAGAGCGTGAAGAAGACCAACCGTCTCGTCACCGTCGAAGAAGGCTGGGGCCAATCCGGCGTCGGCGCCGAAGTTTGCGCGCGTGTGATGGCGGAAGCCTTCGACTACCTCGACGCGCCGCCCACGCGCGTGCACCAAGCCGACACGCCGTTGCCCTACGCCGCGAACCTCGAAGCGCTGGCGTTGCCAAGCGTCGATAAGGTGATCGAGGCAGTCAAAGCGGTGACCTATCGGTGATCTATTCCGGCGCCTGCCATTGTGGCGCGGTGAGCGCCACATACGAGACGAGCGCGCCCATTTGTCTGCGCGCCGACGGCTGCTCGTTTTGCCGCACGCGTGGCGTAAAATCCGCCAGCGATCCGGACGGCAAGCTCACGCTCACTTCGACGCAAAAGCTCACGCGCTATCGCTTCGGCCACAAGTCTGCTGATTTTCTCATCTGCCCAACCTGCGGCACGTATGTCGCCACGTACATGGAGGGCCCGCGTGGCCCCATCGGCGTGATCAACGCAGTCGGCCTCAACATCGAAGAGTTTCGCAATCTGCCCGTCACGCTCACCAGCCTCGATGGCGAGAGCCCGCGAGAGCGCATCGCGCGCCGCGTTTCACGCTGGACGCCGATGACGTTGAGCGAACCGAATTAGGATCGACGCATGACCAATATCACCATGCCCGCGCTGTCGCCCACCATGGAGGAGGGTAATCTCGCCAAGTGGCACGTCAAAGCCGGCGACAGAATCGAACCCGGCCAAGTCATCGCCGAGATCGAAACGGATAAGGCCACGATGGAAGTCGAAGCCGTCGATGAAGGCGTGATCGGCGAGATCCTCGTGCCCGAAGGCACCGAAGGCGTGAAGGTCAACACGCCTATCGCGACGCTGCAGGGGGAGGGGACTTCATCTTCCCCGCCCCCTGGTGGGGTGGGGGCAGGGGGTGGGGGGCGTGCAGAACAAGGCGCCGCTGCCAACGCTGCACTGGCGCAAACTTCAACATCTGCAACATCTCCGGATCGCCCCCCCACCCCTGCCCCTCCTCCACAAGGGGGGAGGGGAGATGAACGCATCTTCGCTTCCCCACTCGCACGCCGCCTCGCCGAGCAGGGCGGCATCGATCTCTCAGGTCTGCGCGGCACCGGCCCCAACGGCCGCATCGTGAAAACCGACATCGAAGCCGCGCTCAAATCGCCGCAACCCCGAGCTCAACAAGAATCCCGCGCACTCACACAACCCACCGCGCCACAACACGTGCCCGCGCCGTTCAAATCGCTCGAGTCCCAAGGCATCCGCGCCGGCACCTACGATCTCGTGCCGCTCGATCTCATGCGCAAAACCATCGCGAAGCGCATGACCGAGTCCTTCCGCGACGTGCCGCACTTCCCGCTCACCATCGACATCGAGATCGACGCGCTGCTCAAAGCCCGTGGCGAGATCAACAAGCGCTTCGGCGACAGCGGCGTGAAAATCTCCGTCAACGACATGTGCATCAAAGCCGCCGCGCTTGCACTCAAGCTCGTGCCTGAATCAAACGCCAGCTACACGCCCGACGGCATCGCTCAGCATCATCACGCCGACATCGCCGTCGCCGTCGCCATCCCGCACGGCCTGATCACCCCGATCATCTGGGCGGCCGAGACCAAAGGCCTCGCCCAGATCAGCCACGAAATGGCCGACCTCGCCAAGCGCGCCAAAGACAAGAAGCTGAAGCCGGAAGAATATCAGGGGGGCACCTTCTCGATCTCGAACATGGGCATGCTCGGCATCAAGAGCTTCGCCTCGATCATCAACGAACCGCACGGCATGATCATGTCGATCGGCGCCGGCGAAAAGCGCCCCGTCGTGCGCAGTGACGCGCTCGCCATCGCCACCGTGATGAGCGTCACCGTCACCTGCGATCACCGTGTCGTCGACGGCGCGTTGGGCGCTGCGTTCCTGAAAGCGTTCCGCAGCTTCCTCGAAGACCCGATGGCGATGTTGCTGTGAGCGCTTGATGGGCTGGCTTGAGTTTATCGCCGTCATGACTGGCCACCTAGCGTGGCCGCTCGCGCTAGCCGTCGCAGCGCTCGCGTTGCGAAGTTCTCTAACACGTCTGCTGAAGAACATTTCGGCGGTGCGTTACGGAGGTGCGGAAGTGTCGTTTGAGCGCGAAGCCGTTGAAGTCGAACTTGCGCTCCGGGATTCCGCCGAAGAGCAAGGCGTGGAAGCTAGCGTTTTGCAAATTGAGCCGCCAGTGGATCGGGTCCTGGCGGAGCGTGTCGGGCGTGTGGTTGAAGCCTGGAAGCGCGTGGAAGGCGCGCTTCGGCAGCGTGTGGAGGAGAAAACAGGGGAGGCTCCCAAGCGATCGTCCGATGCGCTTAGACTCGCCGTGCAGCATGAATTGCTTACAGCGGACCAAATTCAGTCGTTAAACGGCCTGCGCATCATGCGCAATTTAGCGGTGCACGGGCCACCCACGGAGTTCAGTGAAAAGCATGCGACCCAGTTCGTGGTGCTCGCGGATGCACTCGTGACGCTTCTCAATTTTCGCAAACTTGGAAATCAAGCTGAACACGAGGG
>JACQAC010000178.1 GCA_016195245.1 Pseudomonadota bacterium | reverse complement strand
TATGAGTGCCCCTCGCATCCCTTCACTCCGGAACCCCCACCGCAAGGCTCAGGTCGTATTCTTGCGATGGTCATAGGTAAAGGGTCCCGCATGAGTGGACAGCGGCCCGGCGATCTGACGACGGGTCAAATCGCGGCGCTCACAACAACTCAAATTCGCGGCCTCACGTCGACCGCGGTCGGCGCGCTGGTTGACACGCAGCTCGGCGCCCTAACCGCCACGCAGGTCGCCGCGTTCACAGCCACCAGCCTCAGCGCGCTAACCGACACTCAAATTGGCAATCTGAGCACGACGCAGGTCACTGCGCTAACTGCCGCGCAGGTCGCGGCGCTGGCCAACACCTCCCTCGCCGCCTTGAGCGCCACCCAGACAGCAGCGCTGACGACCACACAGGTGCGCGCGATCACAGCGACACAAATCACAGCCCTTGGCAGCGCGGACGTCGCCGAATTTGCAGCGACGCAACTCGCTGCGCTTGCCGCAACGCAAGTCCAAGCGCTGACTGCGACGAACATCGCCGACCTCACGGGCACGCAAGTCGCCGCCTTCACGGCCACCCAGATCAAAGCCTTCTCCGGCGCCAATATCGCCGCGTTTAACGACACCCAAATCGGCGCACTGACAACAACTCAGATCGGCGCGCTCTCCACCACACAAGCGCAGGCGTTGAGCGCCACCAATACCGCCGCTCTAGGCGCGACGCAGATTGCGGTCCTTTCCGCCAGCAACGTCGCAGCGCTCGGCACGGCCGCCCTCAGCGCCTTCGATAGCGCACAGTTCGGCACGCTCAACGCCACGCAAATCAAAGCACTCACGTCCACCCAACTCGCGGCGCTCAACGCGACCGACGTTGCCGACATCACAACCGCGCAAATCCAAGCTCTGACAACTACACAACTGGCTGGCCTCAACGCCACCAGCGTTGGGGACCTGCAGGATACCCAGGTCGCCGCCCTCGCCGTCACACAAGTGCAGGCGTTGTCAGCAACCAATGTCGCTCATTTCACCGATACCCAGATCGGCGCGCTGACGACGACGCAGATCGGCGGCCTCTCCACTGGCCAAGTGCAAGGCCTGACTGTCACAAACCTCGCCGCACTCACCGAAACCCAAATCGGCGCACTGAGCACCGCCCAAGTCGCGCAGCTTTCAGCGACCAACATCACCAACCTGGTCGACACCCAAGTTGCGGCGCTCAGCACTGCGCAAGTTGCGGCGCTTACAACTGGCCAGCTTGCCGCGCTCGATGCGACCGACCTCGCCCGCTACGCCGCCACGCAAGTCGCGGCCTTCACCGCCACGCAAGTGGCCTCGCTCACGGCGACGAACTTCGCCGCTCTCGCCGACACGCAGGTCGCGGCTCTGACCGCAACCCAAATCCAGGCGGCGACGGCGACGCAAATTGCCGCGCTGACCGCCACACAAACGGCGGCATTGACCACCGCGCACGTAGCCACGCTCAGCGCGACACAACTGCATGCGCTAACCAACGCTAACCTCTCCGCCCTCGACGCCACGCAATTCGGCGCGCTAACCGCCACGCAAGTAGCGGCCCTAACCGCTACCCAACTCACCGCACTCAACGCCACTGACATTGGCGACTTCAAGACGACTCAGATCGCGGCGCTGACGGCAACGCAAGTACGCGGCCTCAACGCCACCAGCTTCGGCGCGCTGCTTGATACGCAAATTGCGGCGCTGACGGCGACTCAAGTTGCGGCCATCAATGCAACAAACGTCTCCGCGCTCACCGACACTCAAGTCGGGGCGCTCACGACCACGCAGATTGGCGCACTCAACGCCACCCAGCTCCATGCCCTGTCCGCCGGCAGCGTAGATGCCCTCGCCGCCACACAAGTCAATGCCCTCAGCACAACGCAGCTGCGTTCACTGACAACGACTCAGATCGCGGCTCTTTCGGCTACCGACGTCGCAAAATTCAACACGACGAACTTGAACGCGCTGGCCACCACTCAGGTCTCGGCGCTGACAGCGACCAGTCTGGGAAGCCTGAATGCGACGCAGGTCGCCGCCTTCGGTGCTACGCAAATCTC
>JACQAC010000035.1 GCA_016195245.1 Pseudomonadota bacterium | reverse complement strand
GCGAGCGCGTGCTCAGGGCCGCCGATTTGTGCTTCGGTCACCGTCTGATGCGCGATGTCATCGTTCCGGGCGGTGTTGCGCGCGACATCGATGCGAGTGGCGCCATCCATCTGCAGAAAAGTCTGCGCGACTGGCGGCGGCGGTTTCGAGGTTTGACAACACTTTATGACGAGACGCCTTCCCTGGAGGATCGGACAGTCGGAACCGGAATCGTTAAATCTGAACTCGCGCGCCAATTTGGCGCCGGCGGGTTTGTCGGACGCGCTTCGGGTCGCGCCTTTGATGCACGCACGGCATTTCCTTATCCGCCCTATGATCGCTTCGCGCCGGAAGTTCCAGTTCTGCAAGAGGGCGATGTCGATGCACGCGTCTGGATTCGCATCCGAGAAGTCGAACAGAGCATGACATTGATCGGACGCATGCTCGACGATCTTCCTGGGGGCGCGCTACGCGTCGAAACGCCAGCTTGCGCAGGAGAGGGCTTGGCGCTCGTAGAAGGTTTTCGCGGCGATGTGCTGGTTTGGTTGAAGCTCGACGCGGAGGCGAAGATCACGCGCTGCCATCTGCGCGATCCGTCCTGGATGCAATGGCCGCTCCTCGAAGCAGCCATCGAAGGCAACATCGTCGGTGACTTCCCGCTCTGCAATAAGAGCTTCAATTGCTCTTATTCCGGACACGATCTCTGAGATGTGGAAATATCTTCTCTCCGGCTTTGTACTGCCGCCTCTGACTGAGCGGAGGCCCAAACTCGACGATCTTGAACTCGCCGAATTGGCGCGCAAGCTCGACAAGAACGCGCGCCGCAAGCTTGGGCGCTCGCTCTCAATCCGCCACGTGGATGCGGGCTCCTGCAACGGCTGCGAGTTGGAAATCCAAGCGCTCAATAACGCCTTCTATGATCTTGAGCGCTTCGGCATTCGCTTTGTCGCCTCGCCTCGTCACGCCGACGTACTCTTGGTCACTGGACCGGTCACCAAGAACATGCGCGAAGCGCTGGAGCGGACTTACGATGTGATGCCGTCGCCGAAATGGGTCGTGGCGGTGGGGGACTGCGCCATAGATGGCGGCATGTTCGCGGAAAGCTACGCGGTCATAGGCGCAGTCTCGAAAGTCATTGCCGTCGACCTTCACATTCGTGGCTGCCCGCCGCGGCCTGCACAATTGCTGGAAGGCCTGCTTCGCCTGTTGAACGCCGACGCCAAGCCGAACAGGAAATCCAGGGCGCCTGAAGGCTCAGATATTAGCTCGTAAATCGAGCGCCGAAAGGCAGGCCGATGATCGCGCCGCCGATGATCGCGCCTTTGACGGCGCCGCGTCGCGCTGGGCCGACGACCCCAGTTTCCGCCAAATACGGCCCGTAGCTTGACGTCCGGGATGGGCTCATCGCAGATGCGCCTCGGCAGCTATCGGGGGCCCGTAGCTCAATGGTTAGAGCCGGCCGCTCATAACGGTCTGGTTCCTGGTTCGAGTCCAGGCGGGCCCACTTCGTCCTGGTTTGCAATGGATATCGTCGGCGCTCGAATATTTTGAACGTTGAGCGCCCCCAGCGAGCCGATCACAGCGCCCTTAACGCGGGGGCATTCGATTGCAGCCGCCGTCCAATTCATGGCTCGATGCCGACCGGATAAAGCAGGTAGCGTGCGTCGACGTAAGCGGAGCGCGCGTAGAACCATTGCAGGCGCGCGTCGGGATCGGCGGCGAATGTTGGATCGGCGGCAAGACGGGCTTCAAACTCGCGCTTCAGCGCCGGGTCCTCGGCGAGCATACGATCGGCGAGCGGCGCCATGACGTAGCCGTCAGCATATTCGACGCGTTGCAGAATCTCGTTGAAGAAGCCCCAGGCAAGAAGCGAGTCTTCGCTCTGCGGGTCAAGCATGATCACAGCGAGATCGCCGAGTGGTTGATCCGTCGGGACGCGGATGGAGCCGGCGGGCATCCATTCTTGGCGATGCATGCGCACGGGTGTGCCGGCATTGACGCGCGTCCGGCCTTCGGCGGGCGGTCCGGCGGCGGTTTGTGCGTCGGGCAGACGGAGCATATCGACCTCGACGGTGCGCGGTGCGGTGATGGTCTCGAATTGGATTCCGTGCGCGCGCAGGACATCGATGACGTCTGTCTTGGTCGCTGGCACCCAATAGGCGCGAGGGCGATGCAAGGTGATAGTGGGCTCGACGCCGTATTGCGGCACATCAGCCGCCGGCGCCGCGTGGCCGGTCCAATGCGTTTCGGCGGAGCCTGACGACGCTGACGTGAATGGCTCGTGCTGCATCGGCAGGAAGTGGCGCGTGCCCGCGGCTTGGAGCGTTTCCCGCCACCCGGCGGGCAGCGTTGTAGGACGTTCGCGTTGGTCGGCCTGCGTTGCGGCGCGCAATTCGCTGCCGTGCTCGGCGAGTTGGCGTAGGCTTTCTTCGATCAGCACATACGTGCCGAGTACGCGCTGACGAAATGGCTTCAGCGAATGGTTTTCGATGAGGATCGAGGCCATGTGCGCGATGTCGCCATAGGCTTGGCTGTAGCGCGGCGTGAACGGATAGCCGAGCAGACCTTGCGACAGATCACGTTCGTTGTGCGCGAAGACGAGATCGCCGGGGATGTGGCCGTTACGGGTGAGTGCCGCATCGACGCTGGGGCGGTAATGCGCATTGAGCCAGCGCGCAATGTGCGGTGAGGCCCGGTGCATCGGCTTTGACGTAATCGCGGTTGAGATTGAGATTCTGCGCCGTGTTACGCCAGCCCATATTGTTGGGGCCGCGCTGATTGGGGCGATTGAACGGGCCGGAGCGCTCGTGGCCATCGACGTTGAAGATCGGCACGAAGACGAGATTGATGCGATCGACGAGATGCCGCTGCGATCCGAAGGCGATGTCGCGGAGCAACATCATGCCGGCTTCCTTGCCGTCGATCTCGCCAGAATGGATGCCGCATTGCACGAGCAGTGCTGGTTTTGACGGATCGAGTTGGCCGTTGGGCGTTGCGTACACGACAAGCAGATCGCGACCCTGGGGTGAGCGGCCAAATGTTTCCATGCGGATCATCGGAGAGGCGGCGTCGAGGCGTTCGAGCCATGCGCGCGTTTGTTCGTAATTTGGCGTGTCGGTGAAACCATTGGCTTCCGTGGGCGTGATCCAGGGATTGTCAGCGCTCGCAATCAGATGCTCGCTGGCGCCGTGCCAGGCAGGCGGTGCGGGAAGGGTGGCCTGCATGTTGGCGCTGGCGAGTTGTGTCATGAGCAAAACCGTTCCGAGCGCGCCGGTGAACGCGCCCACCTAGTTTGAGCCGTCGCCACGCGCGTAGCCGACGATGGCGGCGCGGACGAAGTCATCGAAATTGATGGCGTCGAGCTGTGCAGGATGCGGCGCCCAAGGCGGGCCGTCGAGCATCTGCACAGTGATGTCCGGGTTCTTGCCGTTCGAGCGCTTGCGGCGCGTGAGCGCGTGCTCGGTTTCCTTCTCGACCCATTCTGACGACGAGGCCGACTTTGACCAGCAAAGGTGGAAGAGGTCGGCGCGATCGATTTCCTTGCGCAGGCGAGGTGACCATTCTTCGCCGGACTTGAGCGAAGCGCGATCCCAGAAGTGTGGGACGCCGGCGGCTTGGTATGCCGTGGCAATGGCGGCGACGGTTTCGCGATCCTTGCTGGAGTAAGAGAGGAAGACGCGCTTGTGGCGCTTGAGGCGCCCCGCGTCGCTGGTGCTAGCGGGCTTTTTGCGTGGACCGGAGATTGGACGTGTGAAGCCGATGACGCCGATCTGGGCGTCATCGATGAACACGCGCGCGATGATGATGGCCTTCTTGGCGTCGCCATCAGGTTCGACCGAGAAGGAGAAGTTGATTGGTTCGCCGCGCCACGAGCGGCGCTGAAGCGCGCCGTCGCACGCCGCGCCGCGCACTTCGAGTGAGACGCCAATCGAGGCGCCCAGCCTCACGTCGCCAATGCGCGCACTTTGCGGCGCGGGTTCGGCGCTTGGGTTAGCCTTCTTCGCGGCTTTGATGACGGCCTTCAGATCTTTCGGCTGATGGATCGTTACTTGTACAAGCTCTGCTTCGCCGCGGCGCAACTTCTTTGGAGCGAACGCGGTGGCGTCAGCGGGCGCGCTCGCCTCCGCCGCGCCTTCTGAACTGGTGCGACCGCGCGTTTTTGGCGGCGGCTCGGGCGAAGCGGCGCCGCCTGTGCTTTGCTGCAGCGTTGCCGGCGCGGGCGTTGGTTGCACTCGCGGCGGTGCGGCAGGCATGGGCGCCGGCTCAGGCGGTTGGCGTGATGGCGGCGCGGGAACCGGTTCATCGTCCGGCGCTGCGAGCGTGTCTTCGGCGGTCGGTGTTGGCTCGGCCGTGATGGATTCGTCTTCACGCACCGGTTCTGCAGCGTGAATGTCCGGCGTGGTCGCCGGCATTTCCTCTGTTTGCTCCTGTTCCTGCGCAGGCGCCGGGTCAGCGTGCGCCTCCGCCTCGGATGCGCTTTCAATTTCTTCCGCACCGTAGTGGTTTGTGTCAGCGTGCGGCGTCTCCGGAGGCGACGCTGGCGAACCTTCCGATTCAGAGGCGCTGCGCGGCGGAGGCGTCTCGACTTGTGGTGCTTGCGGTGCGGGTTGATGTTCCGGCGCGGGTGGCGCTGGAGTTTGACCGGTCTGTGTTTCCGCCTCAGCCGTCGCATCGCGGCGGCGGACGAGTTCCGCAGAGCGCGCACGCGCTTCGTCGAGCGTCATCGCCGGCCAATCTTCCGGCAGGAAGGCGAACGCTGCGCGCGCGTCGGCATCGACGAGTATGAGTTGAGCGCGCTGTAAGGATTGTGCGAGCACGCGCAGGATCGCGACAAAGTGCGGATCGGCCGCGGCGGTGCTGCTTATCAGCAGACCGACATTGGCGGCGGCGGCGAAACCCGAGGCTGCGGTATCGGGATCGGCAAGGCTGGCCGCGTCGATGACCTCAAGACCAAAGCCGTCGCTGATTTCGTGCGCTGCGGCAATGTCGGCTCCCGCCGCGATCAGATAGCCATTGGACATGCGATACCCCCAGTCCCCTGAATTTAGGGGCGCCTGGCAGCGCCGGGCAAGGCGTCGCGCCATACGCGAAGCGGTTTCGCACCCGAGTGAACTGGCCTAGAGTGCCGTAAATGGAGCTTCACATGCGCGCTGCAATATTCTTGGCCGTCCTCTCGCTCGCAGCGTGCGTAACGCCGTGTCCTTCAGTCAACACCGGCCCAACCTACGCGACATATCGTTGCGAGGATGGCTCCAACCTCAGCATCACCTTCACAAATACGCCACCTCTAAGCGCCACGATCACGCAAGAAGGCTACGCGACTGTAAGGTTGCCATCGCGCATCTATGGCGCCGGCTTTCGCTATTCGGATGGCGCCGCCGATTTCAGTGGTCGTAGTGGGGATGCACACTGGACGCGTCCTGGCGCAGCGGAAACGACATGCCACCAGGTGACAGCGTCACCGGCCGGGAGCTAGTCGCGAGAATCCGGGGAAGCATGAATGCGGACTTGCGCCGTCGCGTTGTTGGCACTGATTTTCAGTGCGTATCCAGCGCTTGCTGATCCGCCGCCTGTTGAAGCTTATGGCCGCTTGCCGGCAGCCCTTGATGCAGCCCTTTCGCCCGACGGCTCAAAGGTCGCGCTCGCTTCGTTTGGCGACGGCCGTCCGCATATTCGCGTTATCGACGTCAATCGGCGCGCGTTGATCTTTGATGGCGCGCTTGAAGGCCAAAGCCGACTGCACAGCGTCCGCTGGCTCGATGCGACACATGTTTCATTCTGGATAAATTGGACGATATCGCCCCGGCCTCATGCTTCCGGAGAACGTTAGTTTTCGAGGCTTTCCGAGGCGCGTCGACTACTACCGCACCGGCGTCGTCGACATCGCGACTGGCCATCTGCAGTTCTTTACAACATCACCTGACCTACCGTGGATGGATCAGGCCTCGGATCTTATTGCGCCGATTGCAGATGACGACGGCCACGCGCGCCTCATTGGGATGGGCAGCGACATCGAACATCCATTTCCCCATCTTTATCGCGTCGACTTGCGCACAGGCGGGGTCCAGTCGCTGCCGAGCGGCGGCGCAAATGCGCAGACTAGGCGATTGTTTCTCAATGCACGCGGGGCGATTGTTCTGCGCACGCGGACGTCGATGATCATGCCAATCATTGGCGCGCTTTTTCTTACGACGCGATGATAAATCAGGACATCGCCGAGGCCGGGCGCGAGAGCGTCAGTGCGGATTACTGGCGACTATCAATTGGCTCAAACGCTGCTGAACGGCGCGCTCATTCGCCGGCCAACTTTGCTGATCAGGTCCATATTCCGGTTCTGCTCATTCACGGTACGAACGACACAGTGACGCCGATCAGCCAATCACGCCTGATGCAGCGCCGGTTGCTGGATGCAGGAAGGCAAGTCCGGCTCGTCGAACTCGCGGGCGACGATCACTATCTCTCGCAACCTGAAACGCGGATCCAGATGCTACGCGCGTTGGAGGCGTTTCTGGCTGAGAATCTTCGGATGCCCTGAATTCAGTGTTCTCTGGGTCGGCGGCTTCTTGCGGTCGGCGTGGCCGGCATTGGTGAGCCCAAAACCATCCCCAAGGGCGCGGCCGGTTGTGGACGCCGACTGCGACCGTCGGTATATGCGCGCCTTCTCCCTCAAGGAACGGCGAAATGGCGGCCCAACCGGCGCAGTATATTTTCACGATGCAAGGCCTGACCAAGGCCTATCCGGGCGGCAAGAAGGTGTTCGAGAACATCTGGCTGTCGTTCTTCCCGGACGCGAAGATCGGCGTCGTCGGTGTCAACGGCTCCGGCAAGTCGACGCTGATGAAGATCATGGCCGGCATGGACAAGGACTTCACCGGCGAAGCCTTCGCGATGGCCGGCACCAAGATGGGCTATCTCGAACAGGAGCCCCAACTCGATGCCACGATGACGGTGCGTGAGAACGTCGAGTCGTGGTGCGCGGAGAAGCAACTCGTTCTGCGCTTCAATGAAGTGTCGATGGCGGTAGGCGAGAACTACACCGACGAACTCATGGAAGAGATGACCAAGCTGCAAGAGCAGATCGATGCGGCGGATGCGTGGGATATCGATTCCAAAATCGACATGGCGATGGATGCACTGCGTTGTCCGCCGGATGACGCGGGCGTCGAAAAACTCTCTGGCGGTGAACGCCGCCGTGTGGCGCTGTGCCGGCTGCTGTTGTCGAAGCCCGACATGCTGTTGCTGGACGAACCGACCAACCACCTCGACGCCGAGAGCGTTGCTTGGCTGCAGCATTATCTCGAAGCGTTTCCCGGCTGCGTGATCCTGGTGACGCACGATCGCTACTTCCTCGATCAGGTGACGAAGTGGACGCTTGAACTCGATCGCGGCAAGGGCATTCCGTACGAGGGCAATTATTCGGCGTGGCTTGAAGCCAAAGCCAAGCGCACGGCGCAGGAAGAGCGCGAGGCTGAAGGCAAGCAGAAAGTGATGTCGCGCGAACTCGAATGGGTGCGGCAATCCCCCAAGGCTCGGCAGGCGAAATCGAAAGCGCGGATGTCGCGCTATGAGGAAATGGCCGTCGAGGCCGAGCACGCCAAACAGACGTTCGCCACAATACAAATTCCGCCGGGCCCGCGGCTTGGGCATAACGTCATTGAGTTCGAGGGCTTGAAGAAGGGCTTCGGCGACAAATTGCTGATCGATGGGCTGACGTTCAAACTGCCGCCGGGCGGCATCGTCGGGATCATCGGGCCAAACGGCGCAGGCAAATCGACATTGTTTCGCATGATCACCGGCGATCAGAAGCCGGATGAGGGTAAGATCACGATCGGCGACAGTGTGAAGTTGGGATTTGTCGATCAGTCGCGCGATGCGCTCGATGACAAGAAGACGATCTGGGAAGAAATTTCCGGCGGCTTGGATGTGCTCACCGTTGGCAATCGCGAAATTCCTTCGCGCGCTTATGTGTCAAGTTTCAACTTCAAGGGTAGCGATCAGCAGAAGAAGTTGGGACAGCTCTCAGGCGGTGAGCGCAACCGGGTGCATCTGGCCAAGACGCTGTTGACCGGCGCCAATGTGTTGCTGCTCGACGAGCCGACTAACGACCTCGACGTGGAAACGCTGCAATCACTGGAAGCGGCGCTTGAAGACTTCGCCGGTTGCGCCGTGGTGATCAGCCACGATCGCTGGTTCCTGAACCGCCTCGCCACCCACATCCTGGCGTTCGAAGGCGACAGCCATGTCGAATGGTTCGAGGGTGATTTCGATTCATACGAAGAAGACAAGAAGCGCCGCCTCGGCGACGACGCGCTGATCCCGCACCGGATCAAGTATCAGAAGTTTGGGCGGTAGCTAGCGGCACCGGCAAGTCGCGGCTGTGCCGTGTGGCTTGACATAAATATGCAGTAATATGTATATACATTGTAATGGAATTAACCGTCTTCCAGGTGCTCGCGGACCCTACGCGCCGCCGTATCATCGAAGCGCTCCGCGCCGGAGAGCAGCCGGTGGGGGAGGTCGTGGCGAAAGCCGGGGTGCAGCAATCGGGTGTGTCGCGGCATCTGCGCATTCTGTCCGAGCACGGCTTTGTCGCGATGCGCGCCGACGGACAGCGGCGCCTTTATGCGCTGAAGCCGGAACCGTTCCGCCAGATCGATGATTGGCTCGGCCACTACAGGGCGCTGTGGGAAGCGCGGCTCGATCGCTTCGGCGCGGCGCTTGAGAAGAAACAGCAAGCCAAGCGAGTCCGACAGAGGAGAAAGCGGACATGAGCACAAGTACCTCGCGAAGCGATGCCAAGTTCGTCATCGAGCGCACCTACCGGTCGACGCTGAAGGAGGTGTGGGAGCTGTGGACGACGAAGGAGGGCTTCGAGTCATGGTGGGGTCCGCAGGGCTTCCGTGCCGATGTGCATGCGATCGATGCGCGGGCCGGCGGCGTGCTGCGCTACGATATGGTCGCGGACACGCCGGAAATGATCGAGGCGATGAAACAAATGGGGCAGCCGCCGCTCCACGCGGTGCATGCGCGCTTCACGGAGCTGAAGCCGCGCTCGCATCTGGTGCTCACCAGTGTGATCGATTTCCTGCCGGGCGTCGCGCCTTACGACAACGACATCGTGGTCGACTTCTTTGACCTGGGTGACAGTGCTCGCATGGTCGTCACTTTGACGGGAATGCACAGCGAGGAAATGTCCGGCATGCAGCAGAAGGGGTTCGCCAGCCAGATTACCAAGCTCGACCAGCGGTTTGGATGGGCGAGCTGATCGCGACAGCGTGGGTACCCCAAGCAAAACGGGCCGCTCAGGGAGCGGCCCGTAAGTTGGGTGACCAAGTTTGTAGATTGAGCCTCAGGAAACGCTCGCTTCCCAAAGACGCCATTGCTGGTCGAGCACGTCGGCGCCCGAGAAGCTCGCACCGTGTTGGTCGCGGTCGCGTGCATTTTCCGAACCGAAGTCGACTACGAATGCTACTTGAACAGTCTCGCTCGTGTAGTCGTCGTTGTAGCGAGAGTTGGCGTCGCCGTGAGTATAAGCAGCCCGAACCGAGTAATTCGTGTTCGGAATGCGGTACTCGGCGTTCACACCGATCGTGGTAAGATTGGTGCGGCCATTATAGGAGTAGTCCCAAGACGCATAGCCAACATTCACGCCAGCCGTCCAGCTGTCGTTGATGTAGTAGTTCAACCCTGCTTGTGCGTCCCATGCGTCGACGTCGTCACCGCAGCCGCTGCAGCTTCTGTCGTGATGGCCGTAGGCGACGGAGCCTTGCAGCGTCATGTTCGAGAAGTACTTCTGTGCTTCGACGCCAATCTCTTGAACGTCGCTGCCGTGGTCGTTCTGGATCGCGTAGAAACCGCCAACGGCATAGCTGTCATTGCGATACGCGATATGCACCGCGGCGTGGCCCACGTTGTAGTGCGGACGATAGCCGTAGTTGTAGTCTTCCTTTTCGGACTGCAGCCGGCCTTCGCCTTGAATGACCCAGTTGCTGTCTTCGCCCATAAGCGGGGCGATGACCGCTGCCGAGAGCGAAGGACCCTGCTCGGTTTCGTCGCCGTAGTAGGAACATTCGCCGCAATAGTTGTTGCTGAAGTTGATGTCGCTGTGTTCGTAGCCGACTGTCAGCACGCCCGAGACTCTGGCCGAGGCGATGCTCGGCGCGATGATCGCGAAACCTGCTGCCAGCGCGGCGACCATAAGTTTTCTCATGGAAAACCCCCTGCCGTTACTGACGGGGAACAAATCCCGCGCGCATTAACCATCTGCAAGCTGACACACCCGTTTCAAACAGCATTTGACAAGGAACCGCACCTGCTGTTGCGCGCGCGCCTCAATCGCGGATTTGAAACACCGCTGATTGGGGTAGGGCGCGACGCAAGTTCTCTTTTTAGGGGAGTCTGAACCCTGTCCGTTGTCAACGCACAAGCAGGTCCATCAGCAGCCCGTAATTGTTGTCCATAAGCCCGTTTGCCCGCGCACGCCGCACGGCTTCACGTCCGGCCTCGGCGGCATGAGGCGCCCACTGCGCCAGGGCATCGCAGCGTCCGGGTGATGGTCGCTCGCGTTGCTGTGTGGCAAGGCTTGCCAGTCGCACAATGTAGCGGCCAACGCCCGCGCGCACTTCCTCAGCGCCGCCGCCGCTGGAGGCCGCGTTCATGGCGCCGATGTCGAGTGCGCCGACTAGCCCCGCGTCGATCACTTGGCGCGTTGAAACGTGACACGCGAAGCTGTCACCCAGAGCTTCCGACCAGCGCTCGGTTGCTTCATCAACTTGCGCGCGTGTCGGGCGGCCGGCGAGCAATGCGCCCCACATGCCGCGGCTTGCGGCGTCGGCGTAGCGCGGCGTCGGCAACACGCCGGGCACAGTGGCGCACGCGGCGAGGAGGGCGAGAAGAGCGAGGCTGGTCTGGCGCATGTTTGAGTTCCTGCCGGCGTTCCCGCCGCGTCACCGCCACGCTAACGCTTCTTTCACCCCAAATCACCGACCCTTGCTCAGCTTGCCTCGTTTCGACTGCGACTCGAAGCGCGGCAAGCGGGGAGTGAGCGATGCTGCGGAAGTATCAAGCGTTGCAGGCGCATCTCAATCGGCGCAATGGGCGCGCCGAGCTGCTGTCGTTTGAGGATATCGAGGACATTATCGGCAAGCAGCTGCCGATGAGCGCCACCAAGCACCGCGCGTTCTGGGCCAACGACCAGGAGGGCTATCACAGCCACGCACAGGCATGGATCGGCGCCGGCTATCGCGTGGCTTACGTGGATCGTGAGGCCAAAATCGTGCGCTTCGAGCGCACGCGATAAGGCTGACTCAAAAACCTAGGGCGGCTGACGCGCGGTAACGGGCGTGCGCTGGCGCTCCGCTTTGCGTAAGACAGCGGCGGAGGCGTCATGGTTGAGGCTTGGAGAAATTGGTCAGGAAGCGTGGCGGCGGCGCCAGCCGAACGCGTGCGGCCGCGAACTGAAGCTGAACTCGCTGATGTCGTGCGCCGTTCGCGCAAGCTGCGCGTGGTGGGCGCTGGGCACTCGTTCATGCCGCTATGCGAAACGTTTGGCACGCTGATCTCGCTCGAACATCTGGAAGGCGAGGTTGAGCTGAACGCTGACAAGACACGCGTTTGGTGCCCCGCTGGATGGAGCTTGGCGAAGCTCACGGCCGCCCTCTGGGGAAAGGGCCTGTCCCTGATCAATCAAGGCGATGTGAACCCACAGGCGCTCGCCGGCGCGATTGCAACGGGCACGCATGGTACCGGATTGCAGTTGGGCTCGCTTTCGACGGCGGCGCGCGGCTTTCGCTTGATGCTGGCGGATGGCTCATCCGTGAAATGCAGCGCCAGCGAGCGGCCGGACTTGTTCGAGGCGCAACGCCTGTCGCTTGGCCTGCTTGGCGTGGCGACGCGGATCGAGATCGATGTGCTGCCAGCTTATCACCTTGAGGAGAAGATTGAGTCACATCCTTTCGAGCAAGTGGCGGCGCGGTGGGAAGAACTCGTCGCCGCGAACCGGCATGTCGAGTTCTTCGTGTTTCCGTATGGCGAAAACGTTGCGCTCAAGATGCTGAACCCGGCGCCGGCTGAAGGTGAGTTGAAACAGTTGAACGACATGGACGACCGACTGTTCCGTATGGTTTGCGATGTATGCACGGTCGCGCCGTGGCTGACCAAGCGGCTGCAGCCGCTGATCGTGGGGCGCGGCGTGCGGCAGCGGCGTGTCGGACCCGCGTATCGGATATTCCCATCGGATCGCGCGGTTCGTTTCGAAGAGATGGAATACGAGATGCCGTACGCCAGCGGCTGGGCGGCGCTGCGCGAGGCGATTGCGTGGATCCGCAAGCGCGAGTTGCCGGTGACGTTCCCGTTCGAGTTTCGCGCTGTGGCAGGCGACGACATCTGGATGAGCCCGATGAATAACGGGCCGTGCCTGTCGATCTCCGTGCATCAATACGCGAAAATGCCGTGGCGCGATTTCTTCGAGGGCATTGAACCTATCTTCCGTGCGCATGGCGGCCGCCCGCACTGGGCGAAGCGGCATACGTTGACGGCGCGCGACTTGGACGGGCTTTATCCGAAGGCGGCGGCCTTCCGCGCTGTGCGCGCCGAGCACGATCCGGGCGGAAAGTTCGCAAACGCCCACTTAGCCGGCCTGTTCGGCGTGGAGGGTGCGTGATGGGAGGTGACATCGAGTTGCATCGGCATCTGATCGGCCAGCAAGGATCGCGCGCGGCGCTCAATACGCCAGCGTTGGTGATCGACCGCGACGCGCTGGAGCGAAATATCGCGGCGATGGCGGCGTTCGCGAAAGCGCAGGGCGTGGCGCTGCGTCCGCATGCGAAAACGCATAAGAGCGCCGATATCGCCAAGCTGCAACTGAAGGCGGGCGCCCTGGGTGTGTGCTGCGCGAAGCTGGGCGAGGCGGAGTCGCTGGCAGAGGGTGGGGTTGAACCGATCTTGATCACCTCGCCGGTGGTTACGCCGCAGGCAATTGCGCGGCTCGTGGCACTGCATGGGAAGATTAATCGTCTCTCCGTTACGGTGGACAATCCCGACAATGTCGATGCGCTGGCGGCTGTGTTCAAAGGCGGCTGGAAACGGTTGACGGTTCTCGTCGATATCGATCCAGGCATTCATCGCACTGGCGTGGCTTCGCCTGAGGCGGCCGTCGCGCTGGCGCGGAAGATCAAGAGCACCGCGTCGTTGGCTTACTCCGGCGTGCAATTCTATTGCGGCGCGCAGCAACACATTGAGGTCTTCTCCGACCGCAGGGCCGCGATCGAGGAACGCACGGCGTATTTGCGCTCCGTCATTGAGGCGCTAAAGGCCGCCGATCTGGCGCCGGACGTCGTCAGCGGCGGCGGCACCGGCACGCATCGGATCGACGCGGCGCTCGGCGTGTTCACGGAGCTGCAGGTCGGTTCCTACGTATTCATGGACAAGCAATACGCCGATTGCGATCTGGCTGGCGATGGCGTGGCGCCGTTCGAAAATGCACTGCTTGTCGACACGCACGTGATCAGCGCCAATGCGCCGGGTATGGCAACGCTCGACGCCGGCTTCAAAGCCCTCTCCACCGACGGCGGCTCGCCGGCGATCGTCGACGGCGCGCCGAAAGAGTGCGCCTTTTTCTTCATGGGCGATGAGCACAGCGCGCTGATCGGCGGGCATGGGCTGAAAGTCGGCGATCGCGTCGTACTGTCGCCGCCGCACTGCGATCCGACGGTCAATTTGTATGACACCTATCACGTCGTGCGCGACGGCACGCTGATCGATATTTGGCCGGTGAGTGCGCGCGGGCGTTCTAGATAAGCGCGACTTAGGAGCGGGTTGTCAGGGCTGGCGCACGACGGTCGACTTGCTTCAGCACCAACACGCCCACGACTGAAAGCAGCGCCGAGCCAACCCAACACGCAGCGCAATGTCCCAACAGCTCGTAACTTGAGCGCATGGGCAATCCACACCATGCGCTTTGCGCGGCGCGATCGAGTGGCGACATCAGGAGGCTAGCGAACTTTCCCACCAGCCAAGGCCAAGCGGCGGCCGCAAGAAAGCACGCAAGCGCGAGATTCATTTTTGAAGTCATGTGAACCCTCGCGCGCAAGATGCGCGTAATCACCGCAGGGTGATTTGATCTTGCGCAAATTCAGCTCGCTCGACCGCTGGTACCTGCCCGCGCACGAACCTGGGAGAAGTGGCATGCCAGAGGCGGCTGGGGAAAAGTGGCGCGCAGACGTCGTTGGTATTTTCTTCATTATTGCGGTCGGCGCGTGTCTTGCACTCATGGGCGCCGCCTGGGGAATTGACACCCCCTTCCAGGCGCAAATGTGGACAATGCTCGCGGCCTTTATTCTCGGCGGCGCTGCACTGCTTAGTCAGATCGCCAAGCCGCCGGTCGCCGATAAGGCATCGCGCTACGAAAACGGAGTCATCAAGGCTGGTGTTTTCGCTTCGATGTTTTGGGGTGTGGCGGGGCTGCTGGTCGGGCTGATTATCGCGCTGCAACTCGCCTTCCCTAACATTTTCTACTTCCCAGATTTCGGCTGGCTCAATTTTGGCCGACTACGTCCGCTGCACACCTCCGCGG
This sequence comes from Pseudomonadota bacterium, assembly GCA_016195245.1. Taxonomy (GTDB): domain Bacteria; phylum Pseudomonadota; class Alphaproteobacteria; order Caulobacterales; family Aquidulcibacteraceae; genus Vitreimonas. The sequence goes on along the minus strand of JACQAC010000035.1, from coordinate 11,161 downwards.
TGATCTTCGCGTTTGGCGGCAATGTTTTGATCGCTACGTCGTTCTACGTAGTGCAGCGCACTTGCCGCGCACGTCTAGCAGGTGGGCTTTGGCCGTGGCTCGTGTTCTGGGGCTATCAGCTCTTCATCGTGCTCGCGGGCACCGGCTATCTGATGGGAATCACTGAAGGACGGGAATACGCGGAACCGCCGTGGTACACCGACCTCTGGCTGACCATCGTCTGGGTCGTTTATCTGCTCGTTTTCCTGGGCACGATCTGGAAGCGGCAAGAGAAACACATCTACGTCGCCAACTGGTTCTATCTCGCCTTCATCGTCACCATCGCGATGCTGCACATCGTCAACAATCTGGCGATCCCAGTCGATTTCGCGGGCTCTTTTAGCTATTCGCTGTTCTCGGGTGTGCAGGATGCGCTGACACAGTGGTGGTACGGCCACAACGCCGTCGGCTTCTTCCTGACCGCTGGCTTCTTGGCCATCATGTACTACTTCATCCCGAAGCGGGCAGAGCGGCCAGTCTATTCCTATCGGCTTTCAATCATCCACTTCTGGGCGCTGATCTTCCTCTACATTTGGGCGGGTCCGCACCACCTGCACTACACGGCGCTGCCCCAATGGGCGCAAACGTTGGGCATGACGTTCTCGCTGATGCTGTGGATGCCAAGTTGGGGCGGCATGATCAACGGGCTCATGACGCTCTCTGGCGCGTGGGACAAGCTCCGCACCGATCCAGTGTTGCGCATGCTCGTCGTCTCCGTCGCGTTCTATGGCATGTCGACTTTTGAGGGGCCGATGATGTCGATCCGAGCGGTCAACTCGCTCTCGCACTACACGGATTGGACTATCGGGCACGTGCATTCCGGCGCGCTCGGCTGGGTCGGGTTCGTCAGTTTCGGCGCGCTTTATTGTCTGGTGCCGTGGCTCTGGAAGCGTCAGCGCCTGTTCTCGATAGCGCTCGTCGACTGGCACTTCTGGCTCGCGACGATTGGCATCGTTCTCTACATCACCTCGATGTGGGTGGCTGGCATCATGCAAGGTCTGATGTGGCGCGCCTACAATGAGTTCGGCTTCCTCGAATACTCGTTCGTCGAAACCGTCCAAGCGATGCACCCATACTACATCATCCGCGCACTCGGCGGCGGTCTCTACCTCGCTGGCGCTTTGATCATGGCTTACAATTTGTGGCGTACCGCACGTGGTGACGCCCCCGCTCTTGAACGCGCCTCCGATGTACCGGCGGCTGGTGTTCTGGCGGCTGCGGAATAGGGGCGAGGCATATGTGGTCTTTTCACAAATGGTTCGAACGCCACTCACTGCTCTTGCTGATTGGCATTCTCGTTGTGGTGTCGATTGGCGGGATTGTTCAGATCGCGCCGCTGTTCTTCATAGACTCAACCATCGAACGCGTTGAGGGCGTGCGGCCTTACACACCGCTGGAGCTCGCTGGCCGCGAGGTTTACATTCAAGAAGGTTGCTATCTTTGCCATTCGCAGATGATCCGGCCACTGCGTGACGAGGTCGAGCGCTACGGCCATTACAGCCTTGCCGCGGAAAGCATGTACGATCACCCATTCCAATGGGGATCGAAGCGGACTGGGCCTGATTTGGCGCGGGTTGGCGGCCGCTATTCGGACGAGTGGCACCGTGCGCACTTGGTGGACCCGCGTTCGGTCGTGCCTGAATCGGTGATGCCGCCTTATGCGTTCCTTGCGCATCAAGATCTCGATGTGAGGCATATGGACGAGCACCTGCGTGTGAACAGGCTCCTCCGTGTGCCATATTCAGACGACCAGATTGCGCATGCAAACGCTGACGCGGTTGCGCAGGCGACTCCGGACGGAGATGGCGCCGCGGGCTTCGCGCAGCGTTATCCAAACGTCGCCATGCGCGATTTCGATGGCGATCCAGCGCACGTGACCAAGATGGATGCTCTGATTGCTTATCTGCAGATGCTTGGCGCCGGCGTGAACTTCTCAACATATCACGCCGACGCTCCAGAAAATCAGCGGTGAGCGCCATGAACCTGGATCAAGCCGCACATTACGCACAAACTGGCGGGCTGGTTTTGCTCACGGTCTGTTTCGTGTCCGCCGTCATCTACGCGCTGTGGCCGAGCAATCGCGAGAAGTTCAGCAAAGCAGCGTACGCCCCGCTTGAGGACGACAACAATGACTAACCACACCGAGCGCGACGATATCAGTGGCACGGAAACGACCGGTCACGAATGGGACGGGCTCAAGGAGCTCGATACACCGCTCCCGCGGTGGTGGCTGTACATCTTCTACGCCACAATCGCTGTGGCCGTGGTGTATTGGGTGCTGATGCCGGCTTGGCCGATCGGTAATTCGTTCACGCCGGGAACGTTGCACTTCTCCGATCGTCGCAACGTCGCGACCGACGTCGCAACGCTTCAGCAGGCGCGCGCGCCTATGTATGAGCGCCTGTCGCATGCAACGCCAGCAGACATCGAGCGGGATCCGCAACTGCAACAATTCGCACGCGCAGCCGGCGAGTCTGCTTTCGGTGACCATTGCCGGACCTGCCATGGCGCTGGCGGCGGTGGTCAGCCGGGCTACCCAAACCTGACAGACGACGTTTGGCTGTGGGGTGGAAGTGTCGGCGACATCGAACACACCATTCGCGTAGGCATCCGCTCCAGTAGCCCCGAGACTCGGATGTCGATGATGCCGGCTTTCGGACGCCTGCAAATGCTCACGCCAGCCCAGATTTCCGACAGCACCGAATATGTCATCTCGCTTGGGCCAGCAGCCGCCCGCTTGCATCCCGACAACGCGGCGGCGGCGCGGGGTTCGGCAATCTATGGCGTCCAGTGCGCCGCGTGCCACGGCGCCACCGGAGCAGGGGATCGTACCATGGGCGCGCCAAGCTTGCGGGACGATGTGTGGCTCTATGGAGGGTCGCGTGAGGAAATTCGCAAGCAGATCGAACTCGGCCGCGGCGGAGTGATGCCAACGTGGGAAAGCACGCTCGACCCCGGCACGATCCGCGCACTGGCGTTCTACGTGCATGAATTGGGTGGCGGCGAGCCCGACGCCCCGGCGTCGCCAGCCGCGAGCATCCCAACGAACGGGGCGCCAGCTGCTTCAAACGGTGCTGCCGTTGCGCCAACGCAAAGCCCTGCCCAGCCCTCAGGTGCTACACGTTAAGCCGTGGCCTCCGTAACTCTTATTCCCCGTCCTCCGAACAATGGCGACGGTGAGCACGAAATTGATGCGCGCGCGGTCAATTCAAAGGCCGCGCGCGCTCTCTACAAGAAGCGTGAGCAAATCTATCCCAAACTCGCGCATGGTCGCTTCCGCTCCCTGAAGTGGGCAGCGATGATCGCGCTGCTGGGAATCTACTACATTACCCCCTGGATCCGTTTCGACCGGGGGCCGTTTCGACCGGACCAAGCTGTGCTCGTCGATTTTGAGCACCGCCGCTTCTATTTCTTCTTCATCGAGCTCTGGCCGCAGGAGGTGTATTACATCACCGGCCTGCTGATCTTGGCGGCGCTTGGCATCTTCTTGGCCGCTGCGTTGTTCGGCCGCGTTTGGTGCGGTTACGCGTGTCCGCAAACGGTCTGGACTGACCTCTACATTTATGTCGAGCGCTGGATCGAAGGCGATCGCAACGAGCGCATGCGCCTCGATAAGGCGCCGCTATCGCTTTCGAAGGCGGGAAAGAAAATTGCCAAACATGCGATTTGGATTTTGATCGCGGTGGCGACCGGCGGCGCCTGGGTGTTCTACTTTGCTGATGCGCCAACTTTGATGCGCGATCTGCTCACGGGACATGCGTCCCCGGCTTCGTACCTGTTTGTGGGCGTTCTGACGTTCACAACCTATTCCCTCGCCGGCACCATGCGCGAGCAGGTATGCACCTACATGTGTCCATGGCCGCGCATTCAGGCCGCGATGACTGACCAGGATGCGCTCAGCGTCACTTATCGTGCCGACCGTGGCGAACCGCGCGGAGCCCACAAGAAGAACGAAACTTGGGAGGGGCGGGGCGACTGCATCGACTGCAGTCAATGCGTCGCGGTTTGCCCGCAGGGCATCGATATCCGGGACGGGGATCAACTGGAGTGCATCAATTGCGCTCTGTGTATCGATGCGTGCGATGAGATCATGCTGAAGGTCGGGCGTCCGATCGGACTCATTGCCTACGATACCCATGTCAATGTCGAGCGCCGCGCCCGCAAGGAGAAGGCGCCGATCCGCTTGGTTCGCCCAAGAACCATTCTCTACGCTGTGCTGATGCTTGGCGTGGGTGCGTTTATGCTCTATCAGCTGATGCACCGCCAAACGCTGAGCCTCGACGTTATTCGTGATCGAAACCCCCCGTTTGTGAGGCTCTCCACCGGCGAAATTCGCAACAACTATGCGGTGAAGATTCTCAATATGGCGCCGCATGTGCGCCACGTGGCGATCCAAATCGAAGGTATTCCAGGCGCTAGACTGCAGGGCGCAGACGCGCAAGGCCGCATCCTCGCGGACGCGGCGCCGGATGACGTTGAAAGCTTGCGCATTCACGTCGTAACCCCGGCTGGCGCCGAGGGTACAACACCGCTGCGCTTCAGCGTCACCGATCTTCAGTCCGGAGAGCACGCGGAGCACGGCTCAGCCTTCATGATCGGGAGCACCACTCCATGAGCGCGATTCGGCAAGATCATTTTGTGTTGCGAGGCTGGCATGTGCTCGCAAGCCTGATCGCTTTCTTTGGCGCGGTCATTGCCGTGAACGTCTATTTCGCCTTCGCGGCCGTGGGTACCTTCCCCGGTGAAGATGTGACCCATCCCTATATCCAGGGCCTTGAGTACAACCGCACCTTGGCGGAGCATCGCGCGCAGCAGGCGCAGGGTTGGCGCGTAACCGCCGCGTTCACGCATGCATCGGCCGGCGCCGCGGTCGAAGTCGTTCTTCATCAACGCAACGGCGAGCCACTTGCGGGCGCCCATCTCGAGGGCGTGCTGCGTTGGCCGGCTGACGCCCACCATGATCGCGCGCTGCGCTTTGTTGAACAGGGCGGCGGCCGCTATGTCGCAACGCTCAGCGATCTCACGGAGGGTGATTGGGACCTGCGCGCAACCGCCACAGCTGCGGACCGTCATACTCTCGATTTTGAAGCGGACCTGCGATGGCCCTTGCCTCGGTAGAAACGTCTGGCTGTCCCTCGGGACTAGGCGCGTCGGGTGTCCAAGAGAGGGCGCGCGACGTTCGCGCCTTCGTGCAACACGATAGCGGCGCTGATCGTCTCGAACTGATGGTGGAGGGCGCGAGCTGCGCGGGTTGCATCAAGAAGATCGAGGGCGCGATGTTGGCGCTGCCGGGTGTGCGCGATGCCCGCCTTAATCTGTCAACGCGGCGGTTGCGTGTCGACTGGGCGCCAGGCGCGTTGGAGGCGCAAGCCATTGCCGATACCTTGACGCGTCTTGGTTACGGCGCGCGTCCGTTTGACGCCGAAATGGCGCAGCGAAGTGTAGACGCGCACGGGCGCTTCTTGCTTCGTTGTCTCGCTGTCGCGGGCTTCGGCGCGATGAACACCATGATGTTCTCCGCGCCGATCTGGTTCGGCGATGACATGAGCGACAATACTCGGACGCTGATGCATTGGTTGTCCGCCGTTGTTGCGATCCCATGTGCGCTCTACGCGGCGCAACCGTTCTTTCGCTCGGCATCCAAGGCGCTGCTTGGTGGGCGAGCCAACATGGACGTGCCAATTTCATTGGCTGTTATCTTGACGCTATCAATGAGCATCGCCGAAACGATGCAGAACGGCGCTCACGCTTATTTCGACGGCATCACGATGCTGTTGTTCTTCCTGCTGATCGGCCGTTACCTGGATCACAGTTTGCGTGAGCGGGCGCGCACTGCGGCGCGAGAACTGCTGGCGATGCAGGCAGTCACGGCGAGCCGCGTCGGCGCTGACGGCGTCGTCGAAACCATTTCCGCCCGAGACGTCGAGATCGGCGACCGGCTCATGCTAGCAGCTGGCGATCGCGCACCGTGCGATGGCGTCATCGCCGCTGGTGTTTCGGATCTCGATTGCTCAATGCTCACTGGCGAGAGCCTTCCCGTCACCGGCCGAACCGGGGACGCGATCCTGGCAGGCACCATCAACCTGACCAAACCCATCACGGTGGCGGTTCAAGCGCGCGCCGAAAATTCAGCCGTCGCGAAACTCGCGCGATTGATTGAAGCGGGCGAGCAAGGCCGGGGTCGCTTCGTTCGTTTGGCCGACAAGGCGGCGTCCCTCTATGTTCCGCTCGTCCATAGCTTGGCGGCGTTGACGTTCCTGAGTTGGTTCGTCGGTCCGATGTTGCTCCGCATGTGGGGTATTGAGGCGTCCGATGTCGGGTTCCGCATCGCTCTGCAAAATGCCGTTGCGGTGCTGATCATAACCTGTCCCTGCGCCCTCGGGCTTGCCGTGCCGGTGGTGCAGGTTGTGGCGACAGGGCGGTTGTTCAAACGCGGCGTATTTGTTCGTTCCGGCGATGCGCTCGAGCGTCTCGCCAGCGTCGATATGGTGATCTTCGACAAGACCGGCACCCTGACGCTCGGGCGTCCGCGCCTTGTCTCGAAACCAGATGCGGACGTGCTGGGCGCCGCGGCGTCGCTTGCGCGCGCGTCGCGCCACCCTTTGTCGCGCGCGTTGGTTGAAGCGGCTGGGCCGGGACATGTTTGCGCCGGCGCTGTCGAGACACCTGGGGAGGGCGTTGCCGGCGTCGTTGATGGGGCGCCATCTCGCCTGGGCAAACGAAGCTTTGCGGCGCCAGAAGCGCCGGATTCAACGGACGGGTCGCCGGAATTGTGGTTTGCCGAAGGCGATCGCCCACCTATTCGTCTTGTGTTCGCCGATGCACTGCGTGCCGACGCAGCAGAGGCGGTTGCCGCACTCCAGTCGCGAGGCTACGCCGTCGAAATGTTGTCGGGTGATCGCGAGAGCGCCGTCGCTGCTGCCGCGCGTGCTGCGGGAATCGTAACGTGGCGGGCCGGCGTCACGCCTGCCGAGAAGACCGCTTACGTCGAACGCATGCGGTCGCGCGGGCTTCATCCCCTTATGATTGGGGACGGCCTCAACGACGCCGCTGCGCTGGCGGCGGCACATGCCTCGGCCTCACCCGGCGCAGCAGTAGAAGCAAGTCAAGCGGCCGCCGACATCGTCCTGCAAGGCGAGCAGCTCATGAACGTTCCTGAAGCGCTCGAAATTGCCAGGCGCGCACGAGCGCGTTCGCTTGAGAATTTGGGATTTTCCGCGGTTTACAATCTCGTCGCGGCGCCTCTTGCTGCGTTTGGGTTCCTCACGCCGCTTATCGCGGCCTGTGCAATGTCCGGGTCGTCGTTGATTGTCACGCTCAACGCTCTTCGCATGCAGCTTGAGAAGAGGCCTGCAGCATGAATATCCTGATCTTTCTTGCTCCAGCCGCAATCTTCATGGGCGCCATCGGACTCGCTGCCTTCATGTGGAGTCTGCGCAGCGGCCAGTATGAGGACCTTGAAGGCGCCGCCCACCGCATCTTGATTGAAGACGAGGACTGACGCGCTCCGGAGCGGGGTCTCCACTGGATTGATCGACCGCAAGGCGATCGGTGGCTTTCGTGCTCACTTGGCGGGCACAAGGAGTTTAACCATGCGCGCCGATCAAGCTCACACGCTGCCTCGCCAGTTTCGTCGTATTCGCCTCGAATTGGCGCGCGAACCGGGCCATCCTGACGGCGACCGTGGCATCGGCTACACAATTGTGGCGCCGTTGCAGCCGGACGGACGGCTTGACGTGGACCTCGCTCGCGCGCACCGCGACGATTGTGGGGTGCTTCGGTTCAAGCATGACGCCGATGTGGAAGAGGGACACCTTCGCCGGCGGCCCGGTGGAAGTTGGTCCTTTCACTACGATCTCCCCGATGACTCCGAAGACGACGATGCAGCGTACCGCCTTGAGACGCATCGCTTTGTGCCAGGTGAATACGTCACCATCGCCGAGGACGACGCTGCTCACACGTACCGCGTAATTTCTGTTTCGCCGCTCTAAGGGCGCGCTTGATGCAGTTGCTGCTGAACCTAGGCCTATCCAGCGTGATGGTCGCTGCGACAGTGCTCATTCACCTGTGGGGCCTATTGCTGCTCATTCGTGTGGTGAGTGGCGGAGGCGCGCACCTGGATGCGCACAAGAGCAGAGCGCGTGCGGCCGTCGTCATTCTCGCGGCAGTTTTCGGCGTCTTCGCGATGCACACCGTGGAAATATGGCTTTATGCCGCTCTTTACGTGGCGCTCGGTGAGACCGCCAATTTCGAACAAGCGCTGTATTTTTCAACCACCACGTTCTCTTCGCTGGGACTCGGCGACGTCGTGCTCAACCCGCGCTGGCGCATGCTGAGCGCAATAGAAGGGGCCAACGGCGTCATCTTGTTCGCATGGTCGACGGCGTTTCTGATGACCATGACGCGGCGGTTGCGCATGCTCGAGCACGAATGGTTCGACCGCCACGCCTAGCTTGCGTCAGATCAACAAGGATTGCTTCGAGGCGCGCATGTTATGCGGTCCAAGGAGGCGGCGATGAACCGTGTGAAAGGCAAGGTCGCCCTCGTCACCGGTGGCGGCATGGGATTAGGGCGCGCGGCTGCCCTTCTGCTGGCCCGCGAAGGCGCGCGTGTTGTCGTGACCGACAAGCGGGAAAAAGAGGGCGCGGAAACCACCGACGCCATCGTCTCAGCGGGCGGTGAAGCCATGTTCTTAGCGCACGACGTCGCCGAGGAGGAAGGGTGGCGCAACGTCATCGGCGCGGCGCAGCGCCGGTTTGGCGCGTTGTCGATCCTAGTAAATAATGCAGGCGTCGCCCAGCCGGGAAACGTGGAGAATACGACCCTTGAGCAATGGCGCTGGCTCATGTCGATCAACCTCGACGGCGTCTTTCTCGGTGTGAAGTATGCTGTGGGCGCGATGAAGGAGAAGGGAGGCTCCATCATCAACCTGTCATCCATTGAGGGGTTGATCGGCGACCCCGATCTCGCAGCATACGACGCGAGCAAGGGCGGCGTACGTCTGCTCACGAAGTCCGCCGCTTTGCATTGCGCGCGCGCGGGCTACAAGATTCGAGTGAATTCGATTCACCCCGGCTACATCTGGACGCCGATGGTCGAAAGTTATGTGGCGGCTCAGGCCGATCCGGTGAAGGCAAAAGCGGAGATCGCGGCGCTCCATCCCCTGGGCCATATAGGAGAACCCGACGACATCGCCTATGGCGTCCTCTACTTGGCGTCCGACGAGTCGAAATTCGTGACAGGCTCTGAACTCGTGATCGATGGCGGTTACACCGCGCAATGATTGACTGCTTCTCGGCAATGTTGCGCCTGTTGCTGCGAACGCTATGGTCTGAGTCATGCGTGCTGTTGCTGCCAGAGCTGCTCACCTTGAGCGTCACACGGTCTCCCGCATTGGCTGGCTGCGGGCCGCGGTGCTGGGCGCCAACGATGGCATCGTCTCAACAGCTAGCTTGATCGTCGGCGTTGCCGCGGCCGCGGGCTCCCAGCAATCCATTCTGATTGCTGGCTTGGCGGGCCTTATTGCAGGCGCAATGTCGATGGCGGCGGGTGAGTTTGTGTCAGTGAGTTCGCAGGCGGACGCTGAAAAAGCGGAACTCACACGCGAAGCCGAAGAGTTGCGCACCGACCCGGAGACCGAAGAGGACGAACTCACACATATCTATGAATCGCGCGGCCTTTCGACTGAGCTTGCACGCGAGGTTGCCAAAGCGCTGATGGCTAAGGATGCGCTCGTTGCGCATGCGCGCGACGAATTAGGCTTGATCGACCTGACCCAGGCTCGACCTCTACAGGCGGCGGGGTCATCGGCGGTCTCTTTCGCGATAGGCGCGGTGCTGCCGCTGATGGCGGCGTTTGCCTTCGCGGGGAATGTGATCGCGGCAGTGGTCGCGGTGTCTCTCGTTTCGCTAGCGCTCTTGGGCTTCCTCGGCGCGCGCGCCGGTTCGGCGCCGCCGGCCAACGCTGTCCTGCGAGTAGTTTTCTGGGGCGCCGTAGCAATGGGCGTGACCGCCGGAGCGGGCCTACTGTTCAACGCTGGAGGTTGAGAGCTTGCCGTGGGCGCGGCGAAGCAAACGACGCTTAGGCCGCGGCCAATGCGAGTGTCGAGGGGTTGCGCATCACAACGTGCCGAGAACTCGGAAGGTCAATGGCGCACTGACGCTCCATTTCGGTGAAGCTGCGCGAAACCGTTTCGATTGTGAGACCGAGGTAGTCGGCGATGTCTGCGCGCGACATCGGCAGGTCGAAGTCCTGGCCATGCACGAGACGTCTGGAGATGCTGAGCAGGAATGCGGCTACGCGCTCTCCCGCGCCTTTGCGCCCTAGAATTAAAGCGTGGTCGCGCATCTCGTCGAGCGTACGTGCGGCATATTCGAGCCACGAGAGCGCCGCCTTTGGATCTTCGGACGCCGCTTTTTCAAGCAAGGAGCGGCGCACGACCACGACTTCGGTCGATGACAGAGCTTCGGCTGTTAGGCTGTGGGACGCTCCCAGTTCAACGCCGAACACGTCACCGGGCAGATGGAACCCGAGAATTTGACGGCGGCCGTCACTGGTGAAGCGCATCGTGCGCACGGCGCCCGAGACAACGCGATAGAGATACTCGGAGGCCTCGCCTTCACCGAAGATCTCTTCGTTACGCTCGAAATGCATTCGCGTGCCGCGGAGCGACAGGGCAGATCCGAGATAGATGACATCGGCGGTTTGCTGGGCGACCATGAGCTTCACTCCACGACGATGACGGGAGGTTACGGCCGCTCGTGCGTCCCCAAAATTCGGGTTCAACGCTTAAGTAATAACCCTTAGCCCGGAGGGCCTAACGCCCAGCGACCGCTGGCGGCGCTCCCGCTACGGTAAGGCGGCCAAGAGCCGTCGGTCGTGGAGGTCGTGGGCGTTAGTCGGTTACAATGCTATCCAAACTGCCAACCCGGTATTTTCAGTGACGCACGCCCTAGAGCCAAATAGCCGTTTGCAGAGGTACTGGCGCCAATTCATGCGAATTTTACCGCCGGAAATCTCAGCAGCATTGATCGCGCTCATGCTCCTGGTCGTGGGAATGACGCTCCTGCCGGCCCGTTTGACTATAGATACACTCGCTGTTCTCCTTCTTCCCGCGGTGGCC
>JACQAC010000153.1 GCA_016195245.1 Pseudomonadota bacterium | reverse complement strand
GCGCATGTCGTCATCGGGCTGTCGGCGGTGATCGTCGCGGTGACGGAGGACGCGCCCTATGTGGTGGTAACGCGCGAGACGCCGAATGCTTCGCCCGGCCTCCCGCTTGGCGCGTTTGATCCGCAAGGCGACCGCACGCTCGAACTCTCGCTGCGTGGCTGGGTGAAGGAGCAGACGAGCTTCGACATCGGTTATGTAGAACAGCTTTACACGTTTGGCGATCGCGGCCGTGAAGCGCCGCTTGCAGACATCAAAGGGGCCGGTCCTGACCGGGTCATCTCGATTTCCTATCTGGCCCTCACCCCTTCGCGCGCAGCGCTCGACGGTCAAGGCGCGCGTTGGCGATCCTGGTACGATTTCTTTCCCTGGGAGGATTGGCGCGAAGGCCGACCCGCCGTGATCGACGAAATCATCGCGCCACGATTGCTCGTCTGGGCGCGCAGCGGATCAACGCCCGACGTCATGGCCGCACGCCGCTCGCGGGCGCGGCTGGCGTTTGCGCTGGATGGCGCCGTCTGGAACGAGGAACGCGCGCTTGATCGCTATGAGCTGCTCTACGAAGCGGGCCTGGCGCCAGAGTCTGCTCGTGATCACGCGCGCTTCGAAGGCAAGGCCGCACCCGCGATCAGCGCGGCGCCGGGTTTGGGCGAACCCATGCTCTCCGATCATCGCCGCATCCTAGCCACTGCGATCGGCCGCCTGCGCGCCAAGATAAAATACCGGCCGATCGTGTTCGAACTGGCGCCCGAGCGTTTCACGCTGCTGCATTTGCAGCGGTTGGTAGAGTGCATTGCCGGGCTTGAACTTCACAAGCAGAACTTCCGTCGCCTCCTCGATCGCGCCAAGCTGGTGGAAGGCACCGGCGAATTCGACACCAGCGCCGGCGGCCGCCCCGCCGAACTCTTTCGTGCAAGGCGCGAAGCGCTCGCCGAGCGCCCCGTCGGCGGTGTCCACGTGCCGGCCCCGCGAGGCGGCTGAGCAAGCGCTCACCTGATCGCGCGCAGACCGTGGCGTTAATCGGAAGACTCTCAGTTCGACTTTCCTGGAGTCCAGCCGTCATCGCCGGGTGTGACCTGGAACGGCTCCGTCGCCGGCGGCTGTGGCGGCGCCGCTGGCGCTGTCGGCAAGGTCTGAGACGATGGCGCGGGGGTCTCTATGGCGCTGGTGTCCGGCTTCGTGTCGCTCGCGGGAGGCGCTGAAATTTGCGTTTGCGTCGGTGGCGGTGCGTCGATGGGCTGATCGTGGCTTTGGTTCACCTGCACGACTTGCGGCGCGCCATAGTTCAAGGGATCCACTTTCAAACCATCGATCGAGACTTCGTAGTGCAAGTGAATGCCAGTGGCGTTGCCGGTCATGCCCATGCGCGCGATCGCCGTCCCGCCATGTACGAACGAGCCCTGATGCAGTGAAGGATTGATATCGGTCAGATGGCCATAGAACGTATGCACGCCTCGACCGTGATCGATCTCCACAACGATGCCGTATCCCCCCTGCCAACCGCTGTATTCGACGACCCCGTCGCCGGCGGCGAATATGAAGCCGCCATTTGGGTTGGCGAGATCAATGCCAGTGTGATTGCTGCCGGTCTCGCCGCGCGCGCGCCAACCGAAGCCGGATGAAAGGCACGCGCCCTCGGTTGGATCACGCAGCAAGGCGCCCGCAGCAGTGTTGATGTAGGGCGTGTAAACGAGCGACGCCCGATCGGCGCTGATGGGACCGATATTGGAGTTGTTCGCTGAGCACGCGAAGAGCTGACTCAGGAGCGGCGCGCGAGGCGCGTTAAGGTAGATAGCTGGATCAACCCCAGAGGAGACCTCAGTGGTCGGGGCCGGCACGGAGGGCATCGCGGTCGACTGCGTCGCGACTGGTTCGTAGTCAATAGAAGCGCAGCCTGCGAGAGCAAGCGCGCCAAGAGCCGAAAAAGCGACGCTTCGGATCACCGCCCTAATCCTCGCTCGCACCCACCCTCCCGGTCAGAGTTGCGTTCGCGAGATGAACAGTATCTGAACAATCACGAAACTGGAACGCCCCGTGGCAGTAGCGTCCACCAGCGGGCCGGCGCATTTATGGCTTGCGCCGCTTGGCCGGCGCTATCGCCAAGCCCCATGAACACGTCGCCGCGCAGGGGGCCACGACGGATGGCGCCACCGGTATCTTGCGCCACCAGCAAATGACGGAAAGGCGCATTGTTGTAGGCGCCGTCGACGAAGATGAGCGCGCCGTAAGGATGATATGCTGGGTCAACTGCAAGGGACCCGAAGGGCGTTAGCGAAACGCCGGCGGCGCCGCGCGGACCCGCTGCGGGATCGTCGATCGGCGCTTCGTCGAAGAACACATATGAGGGATCGGCGTTGAGGGCGGCGCGGGTTGCTGCGGGGCCCTGTGCATCGCTCCATGCCTTGAAATTCGGCCACGTAGCGCCGCCCTGCAGTTGGCCTGAATCTCGCAGAGCTCCCAGCGCGGAATGCCAGCGGTACCCGTTCTGTGCGGAGAAATTCGCACGCTCTTGCGTGCCATCTGGAAATGCGAGGCGTCCCGACCCTTGGACTTGCAGATTGTAGACATCAACAGGTTGCGCATACGCGAATGCCTGGCCGGGCGCGGGCGTGATGTTTTGGCGTGCGGGATACGGCTCAACGCGATTTCCTTGCAATTGGCCCGTCAGACGTCGCGGCGCGCCTCGCAGCGTCGCATCATCGTAAGCATCGGCGAACGCGGCAACGTCGACAGTGACCATATCGCCAGGACGGCGAAGCAGCGGTTCGGAGTAATACGCATCAGGTTGGCGGCGTGCTTGCACGACCGGTTCAAAATATGCGGTGAGCCGCGCTTCGCCTGCGCCTTGCACAGAATACGGAATGAAGTTCGCTTCAAAGAAAGCGCGCTCGCCGCCCGGCTGTACGGTTTGCGCGGCGGCGCATGCAGGCGTCCAGTCGCCCACCGTTCCCCCATAGCGTCCGCTGTCGGAAACACTCCTGTCGAGGGAAGCGGCCGCGCGCCCCGCGCAACTCCGTTTGAGCGCACTAAGCGCTGGCGAAAGATCAACGCTTCCCCAATCCGGGAGGTCGGAGAAGCGCGCGGGCTGCAACGCGAAGCTTACGACCGGATGGGCCGGCTGCGTGGGCCGGGTCGGCGTGGTCGCGCAAGCGGCGAGCACCGCCGCGCTCGCTGCGATGGAGAAGTGTGCTTTAAGCTTCATCGCGAACCCCCGAGGCGTTGCGCGTCAACGCTCCTAGCATCCAGAATGTTGCACAGGGATGAAGTTCGGCAGTTGGATGAGGCCGGGGCAACCGCTTGAGACGTGCCTGGCGTGCGGCTAAAAAAGGTGGCGGTTGTCGCTTGCCTGTCACGGGACGCCGGTTTACGGTGATTCAGGTTATGCTCATTTGAAGCATAAGGGCGCGGCGGGGTCTTCCCCGCCAACTTTTACGCCCTACATATGCTCCAACGGAGTATAAGCGACCCGCTCCTGGCGCAGGAGGCCTCAAATGGCCCGCATTATCGATGCTTCCCTCACCGGTTCCTCGGAAGGCGGCTGCGACCCTCGCGCTCTGCATGGCACTTGGGGCGCACTGAACGCGGCGGCGGTGCGCGGCCTCGCCTACAGCGATGACGTCAAAGCTAAGACTGACGCGCTCTATCAAAGAGTGAAGCACGTGGTGCCGGCGGTTGAATGGCCCGCGTATGCGCCCCTGATCGCCGCCATCAACGACATGAAGCGCGCCAAGAACGCGATCATCCTCGCGCACAATTACATGACGAGCGAAATTTTTTGGTGCGTCGGCGACTTCCGCGGTGACTCGCTCGCCCTCGCCTACAAGGCCGCACAAACCGATGCGGCCATCATCGTGCAAGCCGGCGTGCATTTCATGGCCGAGACCTCGAAGATTCTCGCGCCAGAAAAGACGGTGCTGATTCCGGATCTGCGCGCCGGCTGCTCGCTTGCCGCATCGATCACCGGGGCGGACGTGCGTCTGATCAAGCAGAAGTTCCCCGGTGTCCCTGTCGTCACCTACGTCAACACATCGGCGGAAGTGAAAGCCGAAAGCGACGTGACCTGCACGTCGTCTAACGCCGCTGCCGTGGTTGAATGGGCCGCAAAGGAATGGGGGATGGATCGCGTCATCCTCATTCCCGACGAATATCTCGCCAAGAACGTCGCGGCGCAGACCGGCATCAGGATCATCGCCTGGCACGGCCGCTGCGAGGTGCATGAGCGCTTCACCGCCGAGGATGTCGCCGAATTACGCGCGTCTTACCCTGGCATCATCGTACTGGCGCACCCGGAATGCCCGCCCGATGTCATGTCTGCCGCCGATTTCGCGGGCTCGACGGCGGCGCTGCAGATGTACGTCGAGCAGAAGCATCCCGCGAAAGTCGTGCTGCTGACCGAGTGCTCCATGAGCGACAACGTCGCCGCTGCCTCGCCCGACGTCGACTTCATCCGCCCCTGCAATCTCTGCCCGCACATGAAGCGCATCACGCTCGAGGGCATTTATGACGCGTTGAAAGCGATGAAGTATGAAGTGACTATTCTGGAAGACGTGCGCGTCCGCGCCAAGCAGGCGATCGACCGCATGCTGGCGCTACCGAAGGAGACGCCGCGCGCCTTTGAAACTGGCCGCCCGCCAGTCGCAGTGGAATTGGTCTAGCCAGAACAGCATTGCAGCGTTGACGCCCCTTCCGCAGCCGCTCAAACATCGCTCCAGCCGCGGTCCGGCGGCGACAACGAGGGCGGCGTACAATGCGGAAGATCTTGCTTGCGGCGCTGGCGGCGGCGGCCTTGGCCGCACCTGCACATGGTCAAACGCAAACGGCGGCAACGGAGCCACGCTTTGCTGGCACTTGGGGCTTCCAGAGCGAAGACTACGGCACCGACGACTATGGCTTGGTGATGAGCGGCGTCGCGGTGATCACGCAAGCGCAGGGCAATCGTTACAATGTCCGTCTGCTGACGCAGCAGCAGCTCACCGAACGCGAAAGTGGCGAGCAGCACATGCTCGTCGGACACGAGAACTGCACGGGCGACGCGTCGAACGGGCAGCTGGCGATCACCTGCCAAGCCGATCCACTGCAACAAGATCGTCAACCCGATACGTTCTTGCTGCAGCGAGGCGACAGCGCCGATCAGTTGGTGGGAGCGTTGACCTCCAACTCGAACAGCCAAACGACGTTTACGCGCGCGAACTAGCCGGAGCGCGCGCATGAGTGCGCGCGATTCCGTCCTTATCGTCGGAGCGGGCCTCGCGGGATTGTTTCTCGCGCTCAAGCTCGCGCCGCGGCGTGCGATCGTTCTGAGCCAAGCGCCGCTCGGACAAGCGGCCTCCTCGGCGTGGGCGCAAGGGGGACTGGCGGCGGCGCTGGCGCCCGAAGATGATCCCGCACTGCATGCGCAGGACACGGTCGCCGCCGGTGCGGGCCTCGTCGATCCTGTCATCGCGCGCTTGATCGCCGACGAAGGCCCAGCGCGCGTGATGGATCTCATCGCGCTTGGCGTGCCGTTCGATCGCACCAGCGACGGCAAACTGGCACAAAGCCTGGAAGCCGCGCACTCGCGCCCGCGAGTCGTGCGCGTCTCGGGCGATCTGGCCGGCAAGGCGATCATGGATGCGCTGATCGCAGCTGCGCGCGCCGCACCGCACATTGAGATCGTCGAAAACGCGCGCGCGGTGGCTCTGCTCCGCGATGCAAATGGCGCCGCGTGCGGCGTCCTGGGGCAACGCGGGCAGGAGGAAACGCGGCTGAAGGCGAGCGAGATCGTACTCGCTACAGGCGGTGTCGGCAGCTTGTTCGCTGTCACCACCAATCCGCCGGAAGCCATGGGGCATGGCCTCGCGATGGCGTCGCGGCTCGGCGCGCTGATCGCCGATCCGGAGTTCGTGCAATTCCATCCCACTGCTATCGATGTGGGCCGCGATCCGGCGCCGCTCGCCAGTGAAGCGCTGCGCGGCGAAGGCGCTCACATTGTCAACGGCAAGGGCGAGGCCTTCGTCTCCGATCTCGCGCCGCGCGATGTTGTGGCGCGCGCCATTCATCTTGAGCGCGCCGCTGGGCGCGGCGCGTTTCTGGACGCGCGCCAAGCAATCGGCGCGCACTTTCCGGAAGCATTCCCAACCGTGTTCGCCGCCTGCATGGCGGCCGGCCTCGACCCGCGCACAACGTTGATCCCCATTGCGCCGGCCGCGCACTATCACATGGGCGGCGTCGTCACCGACGTTTGGGGACGCACCACCATTGAGCGCCTTTCAGCCATCGGCGAATGCGCATCGACAGGCGCGCATGGCGCCAATCGCCTGGCCTCAAACTCGCTGCTCGAAGCTGTCGTGTTTGCGCATCGCGTTGCGGACCGGCTCCGTGACGGCGATGCCAGCGAGCCGCTGCCAGCGGAGGCCGCTTCTGCTCCGCCGCCGCTTTCACAAAACGCGCGTCAAGAGCTGCGCCAACTGATGCAAACCAATGCAGGCGTCGTGCGCGAGGCGGCCGGCTTAACCGATGCGCTCGACCGTATCGACCGACTCTGCAAAGAAGGCGGCGCAGCCTCGCCGCTCATCGCCGCCCGCTTTATCGTTTCCGCCGCGCTCGCTCGCACTGAAAGCCGCGGCGCTCATTTCAGGAGCGACTATCCAAATGTCCGTGATCCGATCAGGAGCTTCCTCACCGACAAAGGCGCGCTCGCTGCCGCCTCTGCCTGACGTGGTGCTGGAGCCGATCGTCAAACTGGCGCTGCAGGAAGACCTGGGCGTCGCCG
>JACQAC010000034.1 GCA_016195245.1 Pseudomonadota bacterium | reverse complement strand
GCGCCAAGGGCGCTCGAGAACCCCAGCGTCGCGGGGACTGGTCGGGAGGCGATCCCGCTTGGCGAAGAGTGAGCGCCAGTCTTTAGTTTCACTGCTTCAGTTATCGAAGCCGTGAAACCTCGTCTGCCTCAACGCATGGCCCCTCGCGGCTCCGTAGGAACGCCACTGAGTCTTCTCCGGTCGACAAAACAAATCACGCGGGGCGCGCACCAAGCACCAACCCCCCAACCTTTTTGCGCACGCTTCGTGCGCGCCCCGCTCTCCCACTTTTGAGAGCACGAGCTAACTCTGAACCCGCAGCGGCCGCGCCGTGTGCGGCAAGACTGGCTGTGGACCGCCGGCACGCGCGACAGCCGAAAGAGTCGCGCGGCGCTACGCTCGGCGCGCGCGAAGCAGCAGCACCTGTCCGAGTAGCGCGAGCACAATGCCTCCGAGCGCCATGACGCCCCAGCTCTTTCCCTCAAACAAACTCGACATCAACATCGCCAGGATCGGAGCCAAGGAAGAGATGTAGGATGCCGTCGCGTAGCCGCGCCGCCGGGCCAACCCGTAATACATCAAGAACGCAACCACAGAGCCGTTCACGGAAAGATGCAGGAAGGAGAGCACGTAGGGCCAGGAGACGTGAACCGCCCACGCCCTTCCCGCCGCCAGCGCAAACACCGCCAGGGCGCCGGCGCCATAGGCCATGGCCCATCCGGTCGAAGCCGCAACGCTCGTGCCCGCGATCTCGCCGCGCCGCGCGAAGATGTTGCCGATCACCGCGGCCACGACGCCGGTGAGTGTCATCAAGATGCCCGTCATTGCGCGCGCGCCGAACTGCGCGGACGCAATCTCTTCCCACGACAACAGCGCCACCCCCGCGATGCCGAGGCTCGCCGCCGCCCAGGCCAGCAAGGACGGCCGCTGTCCGAACGCGATGCGAAAGCCGATCAGATTCGCAAAGGCCATGGTCGCGAACAACACCGCTACAACGGCCGAGGTGACGCGTTCCTCCGCCCAATACACCAGCGTGTAGTTGATCGTGAACGTCGAAAACCCAACCCCAAACGCCGCCACGTGTTGCGCGCGCGTGAGCGCGATTTTCTCGCGCCGCAACGCGCACCACGCGAACAGCAAGAGCGCCGCGAACGCGAATCGATACACCACCGACACAACCGGATCGGCAGCGCCCAATTGCCAAGTGATCGCGTACCACGTCGTGCCCCAGCACAACGTGCATACAGCAATTGCGGTAAGATCGAGCCATTGCGTTGATGCTGGCTCGCCTGCCGCTGCGCCGATACTCTGGTGCGTGCTCATGAAATCCCCGCCGCTACATAAGCGCGCGGCCATTCAGCGGCGAGGCGTGAAATCCCGATTTCATCGAAAAGGCGGTTCGCAACTGTGGTGAACGTGACGCCAACCACATCCTCTAGCACACGCTTCGCGTTGACCCCGGCCACGCTCGGGCCTACGTGTTATGGGAGAGATCGGGGAGCGCTCCAGGGGGCGGAGACCGGTCCCGAGCGGCTCTTGTGTTGGTTGCAAAACCAGGAGGCTCTTGATGCGCGTACAAATCGCCGGGCGGCAAATGGATGTCGGCGAAGCGCTTAGGACCCGAATTGAAAGCGAACTGGCGAGCGGTGTCGGAAAGTATTTCAACCGCGCCACCGATGCGGTGGTAACGGTTGCAAAGAATGGCGGCGGTATCGGCGTTGAAGTCGACTGCACGGTACACCTCTCGTCGGGAATTTCCCTACAAGCCGCAGGCCATGCCGGGGACGCCCACAGCGCCTTCGACGACGCCCTGGGAAAACTCGAAAAGCGGGTGCGGCGGTATAAGCGCCGGCTGCGAAATCACCATGCGGACCACAAATCCCCCCTTCCCGCCGAGGACGCGACGGCTTATGTGCTCGCCCCGTTGCAGGCTGACGAAGAGGATGAGGCCGCTCCCAATGGCGCGGCCGACGCACCGCTCGTGATAGCTGAGACAACAGTTCCCGTACGCACGATGTCGGTGGCTATGGCGGCGATGCAGCTCGATCTGTCTGACGCGCCTGTCCTGATGTTCCGCAACGCTACGAACGAGAGCTTGAACGTGATCTACCGACGCCCGGATGGAAACGTGGGCTGGATCGATCCCGAACGCGCGGCTGCGCGCAAGGGCAACTAACATGGCGCCGCCCGATGCGAGTGGCCCCGGAGACTTCATGAACGGCCTTACCGACATTATCGCGCCGGCGGCGATCACCCCGCGCTTGCTGACCACGTCGCGTCGGCAAGCGCTGCAGATGCTGACTGAATCCCTGGCGCGCGCCAACGGCGTGGATGCGCGGGCAGCGTTCGACGCCGTGCTCATTCGCGAGCGCCTGGCCGGCACCGGAATGGGCGACGGCGTCGCCATTCCGCACGCGCACGTGAAAGGCGTCACTTCGCCGATCGGCGCCTTTGCGAGGCTCGAGCCGCCGCAGGATTTCGAGGCGCTCGACAAGCGCCCCGCCGATCTGGTGTTCCTGCTGCTCTCCCCGCCTGAGCGCGGCGCCGATCATTTGAAGGCGCTGGCGCGGGTCTCGCGTTTCCTCAAGCACGCCGATGCGCGCGACAGACTCCGCGCCGCGCGCGGCGCCGACGAACTCTACGCGCTGTTTGCCAGCGCCGTGCAGAGCGACGCCGCATGAGCCGCTGGAACCGGCTGTTCTCCTACTTTCCACTGCTGATGACCCTCGCGACGCTCGCCGCGCTGGGCGCCTTCGCGCACGATCCGTCGATCTGGACACTGATGCTGGTCTTCGCGGTGCTCTACATCCTGCCGCCGACCGTGCAGCGTGTGATGTTCCGCTGGTCGCCGCTCAAGCTCGGCGTCTCCATGATAGACGACCGCCACTTCTCATCCTGGCTCGCCGCGCACCACATTCAGGCTTTTTACAACGCATTGCCGCAACTGGAATCGCTGCTGCGGGTGATCCCCGGCTTCTATTCCATGTGGCTGCGCCTCTGGGGTTCGCGCGTCGGCTACGGCGTCGAGTGGCCAGTACGCATGGACGTGCTCGACCGCAATTTGATGGACATCGGCAATCGCGTGGTCTTCTCGCACGAAGTCGAACTCTCCGCCCATTGCCGCAACAAGATCGAGACCTCGTGTTCGCGCATCCTGGTGCGCGAGGTACACATTGGCTCACACGCCTTCATCGGCACAGGCGCACGCTTGGACGCTGGCGCCTCCGTGCCCAGCAACGCCTCGGTGCCCGAACACGCGGCCGTCGGCGTCAACGTGACGTTCGGCGGAACAGCGCACCACCCAGCACCCGAGGACGCGGAGTTTGTAGCGGTGTAGGACTCTGCCCTTCTCCCCTTGTGGGAGAAGGCGCCGTCACGCCAAGCGTGACGGCGGATGAGGGGTAAGCGCGCAACGGTCGCAAGCTCGCGATTGATGTGCGTGTTATCCCCAGCAAGCGCATCCAACAGCGTCCGACCTGAGCGATACTGCGCCGATGCCTACACAGCTTCGATCCACGCCAGTACCGCACCATCATTCGCTTGATGATCTATGGACCGCCGGCGCCTCGCCGGCCAGCGCTAATGCTTTTCCAGTTTGGCGAGTAGCACGCCCTCGCTCACTTGATCGCCGGCCTTCGCCTTCAGCTCAACAACTTTGCCATCGAACGGCGCCGTCAAAGTGTGCTCCATCTTCATGGCCTCAAGCACCAGCAGTGCGTCACCCTTCTTCACGCTCGTGCCTTGTTTTGCGGAGACCGACACAATCTTCCCCGGCATCGGCGACAGGATCGCGCCATCGCCCGCACTGCCCTCGCCCGCGGCGCGCTCTCCGGTATCGAGCGTGAATTCGTAGACGTCGCCTTCCTTGAACACGAAAGCTACACCCTCTCGCGTTGTGTGCGAGCCGAGCGTTTGTCGCTCACCCGTCGCCTCGCAACGCACGCCTTCGCAAAGCATGTGAACCACAGCATGCTTTTGCGCGTTCAACCGAAACCCGTCCAGCTTGCTCCACGGTGTCGCGACGGCGTCTGCACTCGGAGCAACCCGAAGGATGGGGCGGCTCAGACTTGCGCGGGTAAACGCTTTCGCCGCGGCGCTAAACACTTCTGGCGATGGTTTGGGCCGACGCGCCAGTGCATCCAAGTTCGCGCCAATCAAGTCAGTATCGACATTGCCAGCGAGGAAGTCTTGGTTCGCCAAGCAGCGAGCGAGGAAGCCCGCATTTGTCTTGACAGGCGCGACTTCTTTGTTGGCGCACGCCGTGCGAAGCTTTGCGATTGCACCATCGCGCGTGGCGGCGCGCGCAATCAGTTTGGCCAGCATTGGATCGTAGTAGGGCGTGACCTCGTCACCGCGATCAAATCCAGTGTCGACGCGAACAGAATACGTGTCGCCATCGTGATCGAGGCGATCGGCCTCATAGAACCAGTCGAGTTTACCTGTAGACGGCAGGAACCCCGTTTCAGGATTCTCCGCATACAAACGCGCTTCCATCGCCCAACCGCTGATCCTCAGCTCTTCCTGCTTCAGCGGCAGTGGCTCGCCGCTCGCCACGCGCAACTGCCATTCGACCAAGTCCTGCCCAGTGATCTCTTCCGTCACCGGATGCTCGACCTGCAGCCGGGTGTTCATTTCCATGAACCAGATGCGGTCGCCGCGCAGGCCGTCACTTGCATCGGCGATGAACTCAATTGTGCCGGCGCCGACATAATTCACGGCTTTCGCCGCCAACACCGCCGCTTCGGTCACAGCCTTGCGCGTCGCCTCATCCATGCCCGGCGCCGGCGCTTCTTCGATCACCTTCTGGTGACGGCGCTGCAGCGAACAATCGCGCTCGAACAGATGCACGACATTGCCGTACGTATCGCCGAACACTTGCACTTCGATGTGGCGCGGCCGCTGCACATACATTTCCAGGAGCACGCGATCATCACCAAACGAAGCGGCCGCTTCACGCTTCGCCGAGGCGAGCGCGGCCGAGAAATCCGCCGCCTTCTCGACCTTGCGCATGCCCTTGCCGCCGCCGCCCGCCACAGCTTTGATCAGCACCGGGTAACCGATCTTCTCAGCCTCCGCCTGCAAACGTACTTCGCTCTGATCGTCGCCAAGGTAGCCCGGCGTCGTTGGCACGCCCGCTTCGGCCATCAATTTCTTGGCCGCATCCTTCAACCCCATCGCACGGATCGAATCCGGCCGCGGCCCGATCCAAATCAGGCCAGCTTTCGTCACCGCTTCCGCGAACTCTGCGTTTTCCGACAAGAACCCGTACCCAGGATGGATCGCCTCGGCGCCATGCTTCTTGGCGGCGGCGATGATCTTGTCGCCGCGCAAGTACGAGTCCTTCGCCGGCGGTGGTGGAGTGGGGGCGGGGGGTGAGGGGCCATCAGAATGAAGCGCAAGCGTCGCCACCGCGCACAATCCTGAACGCCCCTCCTCCTCCACCCCTCCCCCACAAGGGGGGAGGGAGCGCGCGTTCTGTAGAGAGCAGTGAGACATCAGCCGCGCTTCATCGCGTACATCACATGCGGACGCAACGGATGGGCGGCTGGCAAGGAAGGATGATCGAAATCGCGAGACGGATCGCGCTCAAAGCCAAGCCGCTGCATCACGGCTTGCGATTTGAGATTGGTGCGGCCGGTGAAGGTCAGGATTTCGTCAAGGTCAGCGATATTGGCGAATGCCCACGGCAGCACCGCTTTCATCGCCGTGGTGACGCGCCCCTTGCCTTGGGCGTGAAACGCCAGGCGCCACACCGCCTCGACGCCCGGATATGGCGGCAACCCTTCGCGGATCGGCTGCAGACCGGCGGCGCCGACAATGAAGCCCTGCTCATCGATGATCGCCCACACGCCCCAGCCGCGCTCATCGAGTTCGGTGCGCATGCGATCGAACGCGGCGCGCATCTGCTCGGCATCCATCTGCGTGCCGCCCAGCCACTCCACCACGTGCGGATCGGAGTGCAGCAGCACGTACGCCGGAAAGTCGTCCTCGCGCCAGGCGCGGAGCGTGGGGTGGGGAGAGCTCACGAGGATTCAACACCTGGGTTCGCGGATTTGCCAGCTTCAATTTTCTTAGGCCGACGCATTGACCAAATTATGAGGCCCGGAACCAGAAATACAGCGCTGTGCCCAGCGGCTTGACCTGCATCATCCCAAATCGACATCGACGTGGCCGGCGCCAAGTTCATGGCCGTGGCAGCGATCGAGATGACAACAGCCAGGATGAAAACAACGGCGATGTGAGGTCGGGCAAAGAAAATGATCACCCAACCAACGAGCATGAGCATCAAAGCCATCGAGACAACCCTCCACCCAAAGGCACATTCACATCCTAAACACGCCGAAGCGCGTTTCCGGTATCGGCGCATTCAGCGACGCACTGATCGCCAACCCGAGCACATCGCGCGTCTGCGCTGGATCGATGATGCCATCATCCCACAACCGCGCGGTAGCGTGATACGGATCGCCTTCCGCCTCGTAGCGATCGCGGATCGGAGACTTGAACTTCTCCTCCTCGTCCTTCGACCACTTCTCGCCCTTCGCCTCCATGCCGTCGCGCTTCACTTGCGCCAGCACCGAAGCCGCCTGTTCGCCGCCCATCACTGAGATGCGCGAGTTCGGCCAGGTGAACAGAAAGCGCGGCGAGTACGCCCGCCCGCACATGCCGTAATTGCCGGCGCCGAACGAGCCGCCGATCAGCACCGTGAACTTCGGCACCTCAGCGGAAGCCACCGCCGTCACCATCTTGGCGCCGTCCTTGGCGATGCCGCCGGCTTCGTATTTGCCGCCGACCATGAAGCCGGAAATGTTCTGCAAGAACACCAGCGGAATGCCGCGCTTACAGGCGAGCTCGATGAAATGCGCCGCCTTCTGCGCGCTCTCGCTGAACAGGATGCCGTTGTTCGCAAGGATCGCGACCGGATAGCCCCAGATGCGCGCAAAGCCGGTGACGAGCGTGGCGCCATAAAGCGGCTTGAATTCATCGAACTCGGAGCCATCGACAATGCGGGCGATCACTTCATGCACATCGTATGGCGCGCGCACATCCGGCGGCAGGATGCCGTAAAGTTCCGCCCCATCGTACGCGGGCGCTTGCGGCTCGCGCAGATCAAGGCCGACGCGCTTCGTCGTGTTCAAGTTCGCCACCGCGCGCCGCACGAGGAAAAGCGCGTGCGCATCGTCCTCGGCCAGCTGATCCACCACACCGGATTTGCGCGCATGCAATTCGCCGCCGCCAAGATCTTCCGCGCTGATCACCTCGCCGGTCGCCGCCTTCACCAGCGGCGGGCCGCCGAGGAAGATGGTGCCTTGATTGCGCACGATCACTGTCTCGTCGCTCATCGCCGGCACATAAGCGCCGCCCGCCGTGCACGAGCCCATCACGCAGGCGATCTGCGCAATGCCTTCAGCGCTCATGCGCGCCTGGTTAAAGAAGATGCGGCCGAAATGGTCGCGGTCGGGAAACACTTCGGCCTGGTGCGGAAGATTGGCGCCGCCGCTATCGACCAGGTACACGCACGGCAGCTTGTTCTGCTGCGCGATCTCTTGCGCGCGCAGGTGCTTCTTCACGGTGATCGGAAAGTAAGCCCCGCCCTTCACGGTGGCGTCGTTGGCGACGATCATCACTTCGCGCCCAGACACGCGCCCAATACCGGTGATCACGCCCGCCGCGGGCGCTTCGCCGTTGTACAAATCGTACGCCGCCAGCGCCCCGATTTCGAGAAACGGCGCACCCGGATCGAGCAAGCGTTCCACCCGCTCGCGCGGCAACAACTTGTTCCGCTTAGTGTGCCGCTTGCGCGCCTCCTCCGGCCCGCCCAGCGCGATCTCCGCCGTCCGCGCGCGTAACTGCTCAGCAAGGGCGCGATGGTGCGCGGCGTTCTTGGCGAACGCCTCGGAATTGGGATCGACGTTGGATTTGAGTTTCATTGACGAAGACTAGAACCCATAAGGTGGGAGACTCCAAACGTATCGACCGAGTGGCGAGAGTTTGAAGCCCAGATAGATCGCAAAGAAAATCACTAATAATGCTGGCGCGACAATCCACTCTGGAATTGCTATGCCCATTCGAATGACCGCTAGTTCGATCAAGATTGGAACGGCGGCCGCAACGCCTAAGACGCACAGCGACACAACGGCGGTCACCGGCCCTGATGGCTGAGGGCCGCTCATGGGGCGACGCTTGGAGGAGTCCAGTCTCATCCGCCGCCAATGACCTCGCGCCCAATCAGGAACCGGCGCACTTCGCTCGTACCCGCGCCGATATCGTAAAGCTTCGCATCACGGGCGAAGCGCTCCACCGGAAAATCTTTGGTGTATCCCGCGCCGCCAAGCGCTTGGATCGCCTCCAGCGAGACGCGCACAGCACTTTCCGATGCGTATAGAATTGCGCCCGCTGCGTCGTGGCGTGTGGTCTTGCCCGCATCGCACGCCTTCGCCACCGCATAGACGTAAGCCCGGGCCGAATTGAGCGCGACCACCATGTCGGCGATCTTGCCCTGCATCAGCTGGAACGAGCCGATCGGCTTTCCGAACTGCTTGCGCTCGCGCACATACGGCAACACAGCGTCCAGGCACGCCTGCATGATCCCCAGCGGCCCCGCCGCCAGCACCGCGCGCTCATAGTCGAGCCCGCTCATCAGCACCGCGACGCCGCCGTTCAGCGGCCCCATCACGTTTTCTTCCGGCACTTCGCAATTGTCGAAGAAGAGTTCGCCAGTATCCGAGCCGCGCATACCCATCTTGTTGAACTTCGGCCCGGTCGAAAAACCCTGCATGCCGCGCTCGACAAAGAACGCCGTGATCCCGCCCGAGCCCGCGCCCGGATCGGTCTTGGCGTAGACCACCAACGTCTCCGCCACTGGCGCATTGGTGATCCAACTCTTCGAGCCGTTCAGCACATAGCCATTGGCCGTGCGCTCAGCGCGCAGCTTCATGCCGACCACATCCGAGCCCGCGCCCGGCTCGGTCATGGCCAGCGAGCCGAACTTTTTGCCGGCGATCAGGTCCGGCAAATAGCGCCGCTTCTGATCCGCGTTCGCCCAGCGGCGGATCTGATTGATGCAGAGATTGGAGTGCGCGCCATAGCTCAGCCCCACCGAGGCCGAGGCGCGCGAAATCTCCTCCATCGCCATGACGTGCTCGAGATAGCCCAGCCCCAAGCCGCCATCGGCCTCCGGCACTGTGATGCCATGCAGGCCGAGGTCGCCCATCTCGGTCCACAACTCTCTTGGAAAAGAATTGTCCGCGTCGATCTTGGCGGCGATGGGCGCGATGCAGTCTTGGGCGAAGCGCGCCGTGGTTTCGCGGATCGCGTCGGCGGTCTCGCCAAGCGCAAAATCAAGCATTGGGGATGAGGTCGTCATGGCTCCCTATACGTTGACGGACTCGGGTCCGCTCTGTTTGGCGCTAGCCTTAACGCAAACGTGCGCTGAGGGAAAACTTCGCCATTAACCGTGCGCCTTGTGGGTAATGGAACTCAACGTTACGATGACGGAACGTCGGGTCTCGTCAGGGTGTTTAAGGGTCATGGCGCCTCCAGCTCGTCCAGTGTGGACAGGGCAAATCCGGCTCGCCTTGGTGGCGCTGCCGGTGAAGCTCTATTCGGCCTTGGATTCCAAGGAAAAGATTTCGTTCAACCAGATTCACGAGCCGTCCAAGCAACGGATCAAGTACGAGAAAGTCGCGCCTGGCGTCGGCGCCGTCCCGAACGACGAGATCGTCAAAGGCTACGAGTACCAGAAGGGCCGCTACGTGCTCTTCAGCGACGAGGAGTTCGACGCGCTGAAGGTCGATTCCAAGAAAACGCTGGACATGATCCAGTTCGCCCCAGCCGACAGCATCGACCCAATCTATTTCGACAAACCCTATTACGCGCTGCCCGATGGCAAGCTCGCGGACGAGCCCTACCGCGTGGTGCGCGAGGCGCTGAAGAAGACCAAGACGGTCGGCCTCGGCCAGATCACCATGCGCGGCCGCTCTTACATCGCCGCGGTGAAGCCCTACGAAGACGGCCTTACGGTTGAGACCGTCCACTACGCCCAAGAGCTGCGCGCCGCGAAGGGCTTCTTCGATGAAATCCCGACCGGCAAGCTCGATGCCGACCTGATCGACCTCGCCGAGGAACTGATCACCCGCAAGAAGGCCAAGTTCGACCCCAACAAGTTCGAGGACGAATACGCCATCGCCATCGAGCGGCTGGTGAAGAAGAAAATCGAACGCCATGGCGAACTGGTGCTCGAAGACCAGGAAGAGCCGTCGAAAGATTATGGCGACAACGTCGTCAGCCTGGTCGACGCACTGAAGAAGTCGCTGGCCAAGAAGCAAGGCGGCGCTGAAACGGCGCCGGCCGCAAAGACCGCGACCAAACGGCCGAAAGCCGCTGCCGAGAAGGTGCGCGCCGCGCCCCGCGCGAAAGCGCCGGCTAAACGCGCCAAGAAATGAGCCGTGCCCCCGCCAAGCGCGGGGCCAAAAGCGGCGACGCGGTCGGCGATCTTGCTGAGTACAATCGCAAGCGCGACTTCAAAAAGACCAGCGAGCCCGCCGGCGGCTCGGTCAAAGACGCCGGCGGCATGTTCGTCGTGCAAAAGCACGCCGCCACCCGCCTGCACTACGACTTCCGGCTCGAGCACGACGGCGTGCTGATGAGCTGGGCGGTGCCACAAGGCCCTTCACTCGATCCCAGCATCAAGCGCCTCGCCATGCGCACCGAGAACCACCCGATCGAATATGGCTCGTTCGAGGGCGTCATCCCAAAGGGCGAATACGGCGCTGGCGCGGTGATCATCTGGGACAGCGGCAAAGTGCATTGGCTGCTCGACCCCGATGAAGGGATGGCCATGGGCGAACTGAAATTCGTGCTCGCCGGCGAACGGCTGAATGGCGAATTCCACATGGTCAAGATCAAGCCGCGCGAAGGCGAGCGCGGCAATCCTTGGCTCCTCTTCAAATCCAAGGACGCCTTCGCCGGCAAGGAAGACGCGGTGGCGCGCAATGTCACCAGCATCGTTTCCGGCCGCACCATAGAAGACGTGCGCTCGAAAGGCGCCCGCGTCTGGAGCCATGGTGGCGAGAAGGCGCCGCGCGCGCCGAAGCCACCGAAATGGGAATTCGTGGAGCCAATGCTTGCCACGCGCGTCGAGAAGCCACCCGCTGGCGACGCCTGGATTCACGAGATCAAGTACGACGGTTATCGCCTCATCGCCTCGGTCAGCGGCGACAGCGTTCGCCTCTTCACCCGCAACGGCCTCGACTGGACTGGCAAGTTCCAAACCATTGCCGACGCGCTCGCGGTCATGAATCTGAAAGACGTGCTGATCGATGGAGAAGTCGCGGTCGCGCACGCTAACGGCCGAACCGATTTTGCTTCACTGCAGAAATCGCTCGAGAGCGGCGTCGCCAAGGGCGTTTCCTACTTTGTGTTCGACCTGCTCGGCGAAGGCGCAAAAGACTTGCGCAAGCATCCACTGTTGGAGCGTAAGCAGCGGCTCGAGAAACTGTTTGGCAAACCCAAGGCGCCCATCTTCCTGAGCCCCTATCTTGAAGGCGGTGGAGGCGACGTCCTGGTCGCGTTTCGCGAAAAGGGCCTCGAAGGAATCGTCTCCAAGAAGGCCAACTCTACGTATCAAAGCGGGCGGGGCCATTCTTGGCTGAAGGTGAAGCTCGTGAATGAGCAAGAATTCATCGTCATCGGTTACCAGCCATCCCTCAAAGGGCGCGCCTTCGCCTCCCTCATGCTGGCGGATCGCGAGGACGGCAAACTCGTCTATCGCGGCAACGTGGGCACCGGCTTCAATGACAAGACGCTTGCTTCGATTTCAGACAAGCTCAGCACGATCGGCCGCGCCAAACCCGCGCTTACTGTGCCGCGCATCGCAGCCAAGGGCGCGAAGTGGGTTGAACCGCAACTCGTCGCGCAAGTGAAGTTCGCGGAACTCACCAGCGACGGCGCCGTGCGTCACGGCGTGTTCCTCGGCCTGCGCGGCGACAAGTCGGCGAAAGAGGTGCAAGCTGAAATCGCCGCGCCCGCCATGAAGACACGTGTTCGCCTCACACACCCTGACAAAGTGCTGTTCCCCGAGGCTGGCGTCACCAAAGCCGAACTTGCCGCCTATCTCGACATGGCCGCCGAACGCATGGGCCCCTACATTTTCGGTCGTCCCGTCAGTCTGGTGCGTGCGCCCGATGGTGTCGGCAAGCAGACCTTCTTCCAAAAGCACGCCATGGCCGGCATGCCGGACGCGCTGAAAACCATTCCGATCAAAGAGAAGACCAAGACCGAAGACTATCTCACGCTGCCGAACGCCACAGCGCTCGTCTCGGCCGCGCAAATCAGCGCGCTCGAATTCCATCTCTGGGGCTCGCGCAACGACGACCTCGAACATCCCGACCGCATGGTGTTCGATCTTGATCCCGACGAAGACCTCGATTTCCAGGTCGTCAAGCGCGCGGCGTTCGATATCAAGGCGCTGCTCGACTCCGCCGATCTGCCCTCCTTCGCCATGCTCACCGGCGGCAAGGGCATTCACATCGTCCTCCATCTGAAGCGCAAACACACATGGGACGACGTGAAGGGCTTTTCCGGAGCGGTGGCCGAACAGATCGAAGCTCTCGATCCGAAGCGCTTCGTCTCCAACATGGCCAAGGCGCGCCGTAAAGGCCGAATCTTCGTCGATTATCTGCGCAACGGCCGTGGCGCCACGGCCATCGCACCCTATTCGCCGCGCGCCAAGAGCACAGCGCCGGTAGCCGTTCCTGTGAGCTGGAGCGAACTGAAGACTATCGCTTCCGCCAATGCCTTCAAACTGAAGGACATGGCCGCGCGTCTCGTCGAGACAGACCCGTGGTCAGACTATGCCAAATCGACTGTGGCGATCACAAAAGCGACGCGTTCCAAGCTGGGACTCTAACGCAATCTTGCCGCATGCGGCGGCGATGCTAGGTTCGCCGTCGGAGATATCGCATGCGCCGCTTATTATTCCTCGCCGCCGTCATGCTCGCCGCTTGCGGCAATCCCACGAACTCCGCGCCCGCAACGACGACGCACGCCGCCGCCGCAACCTCCACGCGGGTCGCGGCGAGAGTCACTCAATCTCCCATCTGGTTCTTCTGCGACGGCATCGACGCGCCAGTCGTCTACCTCTTTGCCAATACGGAGAGCCAAAACCAGGTCCGCTTCATCGAATACGACAAGCGCTCCGGCGCGACGGTGCGCTCGCTCGATTTGCAGCTTGGCGACGGCGAAGGCGCTGCAGGCAGCATCTACACGCCGCTCCTTCAGAACGGCCAGGATTTCGGCCACGTCCGACAGGTCAATGCCGGCAACTTTGAAACGCCTGCCGCCGCCTACACAACGCCCTACACCAGCGTGCAGATCGGAGACCACAATGTGGAATGCCGCTGGCTACCGCGCACGCGTGTCGCGGCGTTTACCGGCCGCCGCAGCTTCGTCATCCACGAAGACGCCGACGGCGACCTCATCTACACCACCTTCGACTTCGCTAACGCCGCCACGCAGCCGATCGATCAAGGCGATAATGGCCGCTCTACACGCTTCTCGGTCGAAGTTCGCGGCGGCCAGGAAAGTGTGCGGCCCGATGGTTCCGATTTCACTTTCCCGGGACGCGATGGGTTCAGCTACCACGTGGCGCTGAAGACCGACGGGTCGGGGCAATTGCAGGTGCTGCGCAATGGCGCGCAGGTGCAATCCGAGCCCTTAACCGCCTTTATCGTGGGTCAGGCGAGCCAGGATTAGTTGTCGCCGAAGGTGTGATATTCTAAGTCCTGCGCTTTGCCGCGCCAGGATCAGATATGAGTTTCGCCCTCTACGAAAAATCAGGCCGCATTGCCACGGTGACGCTCAACCGCCCCGAAGCGCGCAACGCTATCGGCACACTGGAAGACTGCCAGGATATCTCCAACGCCTTGATGCGAGCCCATGACGATCCCGAGGTCAGCGCCGTTATCCTCACGGGCGCCGGCAAAGCCTTCTGCTCCGGCGGCGACCTCAAGGCCATCCGTGAACGCACCGGCATCGGACCGCAATCGAAGCCCGATGGCACGCGCGCCAATTATCGCCGCGGTGTGCAGCAGATCATTCGCACGCTGGCCGATGTTGAGGTCGCCACTATCGCCGCCATCAATGGCCCCGCCATCGGCCTCGGCATGGACATCGGTATTCTCTGCGACATGCGCATCGCGGCGACGTCCGCGAAACTGGCGTCAAGCTTCGTGAAAGTCGGCATTATCCCAGGCGATGGCGGCGCGTGGATCCTCACACAAGCCATCGGCTCGACGCGTGCGGCAGAGATGATCCTCACCGGCGATCAGATCGACGGCGAGGAGGCGGCGCGTATTGGCCTTGTGAACAAGACTGTGGCCGACGATCAGCTGATGGCGGAGGCGCGCAAGCTTGCCGAACGCGTCGCCGTCAATCCCCCGCGCACCGTACGCCTCGCCAAGCGCCTACTGCGCGAATCCCAGCACGGTCGGCTCTCCGACGTGATGGAGCTCTCCGCGGCTTTCCAAGCATTGGCGCACGAAACCGCTGACCACAAGGAAGCGGTCGACGCGTTCAGCGAAAAGCGCGCGCCGAAATTTACCGGCGGTTGATGCTCAACGCGCCCGCCTCCAACGCTGAAGCTTCGACGCGCCCACCGCTCGCGGTCGATCTCGACGGCACGCTAATCCGCTGCGACCTCTTCACGGAAGCGATGATCCGCTTGGGGTTCGAGAAACCGTGGTTGTTGCCCGCGCTGGCCGGCTGGCTGATGCGAGGCCGCGCGCATGCGAAGGCGCGTCTCGCCGGGGTTTTTCCGCCGCACCCTGAAGCGCTGCCGTATGACGATCGCCTCGTCGCGTGGATACGCGAAGAGCGCGCCGACGGCCGCACCATCGCGCTCGCCACCGCGTCGGACGAACATGCCGCACGCGCCATCGCCTCGCATCTCGATTGTTTCGACGCGGTGTTCGCCTCCGATGGCGAAACCAATCTGAAGTCTCAACGCAAGGCCGATGCGCTTGCGACCGCCTATCCGCAGGGCTTCACCTACGCCGGCAACGAAAGCGCGGACATCAAGGTATGGCGCGCCGCTGCTAGCGCCGTCGTGGTCAATGCTTCAGGCAGCCTGACGCGCCGCGCCGAGCGCAATTTCAGCGTCGAGCGCACCTTCGCGCCCGAACACGGCGCCCTGCGCGGCCTCCTCAAGGCGATGCGTCCGCAGCAATGGGCGAAGAACTTGCTTGTGTTTGTGCCGATGCTCGCCGGCCACGGCTGGCTCAACATGGAAGCTTGGCGCCACGCTTTTCTCGCCTTCTTCGCGTTGAGCTTCGTTGCGTCTGGGCTCTACCTGGTCAACGATCTCTCCGATATCAGCGCCGATCGTCAACATCCGCGCAAGAAACGCCGCCCCTTCGCTAGTGGCGCGGCTTCGCCGGTTCTGGGCGTCGCTGCACTACTGGCGCTTCTTGCTGGCGGATTCGCGATAGGTGCGGCGAGCGGCGCGCTCGTTCCGCTCATCTTTTACGGCACCACCTCCGCACTTTACACTTTTGTACTCAAGCGTGTGACGCTGCTCGATGTCTTCACGCTCGCCGGCCTCTACACTTGGCGCATCGTGCTCGGCGGCGTCGCCACCGGCTTTCTTGCGAGCGATTGGCTGCTCGCCTTCTCCGTGTTCTTCTTCTTCAGCCTGGCATTGGTTAAGCGCGCGGCTGAAGTTGACGTTATGCGCGCGGATCTGATTGGACGCGGCTACCGCGCCAGCGACGGCGCCATGTTGAAGCGCATGAGCGTAGGCGCGGGCATGATGAGCGCATTGGTTCTCGCGCTCTATCTGCAAGAACCTGCACGCCAACTTTACAGGGCGCCGGAATTTCTCTGGGCGCTGCCGGCGGCTGTACTGTTTTGGTTGAGCCGCGTCTGGATCAAGCTCGATCGCGGAGAAATGCACGACGATCCGCTGGCCTTCGCGCTCAAGGACCGGACCTCTTGGGCTGTCGGCGCCTTGGTTGTCGCGGCTTTTGCGGCGGCGGTGATCGCGCGCTAGCGAAAGGCCACGAAGCGCGCGCCGAGATAGTTCCAGACCAGCACGACCGTGCTCGCTACAAGCTGAGCCGCGAGGACCGAGTCATCCACCACCAATGAGTCGACAATCCAGGCGTTCAGCAACAACCCCACCCCGTAGATCACCGCAAACTTCGCGAAGCTGGCCGCGACAGGGCCGGCGACATGAAACGTGAAGCGCCGGTTGAGAATGTAGCTAAAGACCAGACTTACGGCATAACCAATGGTTGTCGCCACGATCGGCTCTACATCAGCCCCATGCACAAGACCAAACAAGAGCGAATAATGAATCGCCGTCGCTACAATGCCGATCAGCCCGAAACGCACCATCTCGCTGGCTAGTGGCTCCGGTGCGGCGGCCGTTCGGGTCTGGTCTTGTGTCATTTTGAAATGAGGTAAGCAAGGCCGTCGACGCGAACAACCCCCTAGTTGCAGAGGCGCGACGATTGCCCGAAACTTCGCCGCGAAAGGCGCAGTCATGATCCGGGTCGGCATCGGCGGTTGGAATTACGAGCCGTGGAACGAGACGTTCTACCCACCCAAGTTGGCGGCGGCGAAGCAACTCGAATACGCGTCGAGCAAGGTCACGGCGATCGAGATTAACGCTACGTTCTACCGAACCCAGAGCGCTGCTTCCTTCAAGAAATGGGCGGATGCGACGCCAGAAAACTTCATGTTCTCGGTGAAAGCCCCGCGCGCGGCGGTGCAGCGCAAGGATTTGCGCGAGGCGGAAGAGTCCATCGAATGGTTCTTCAAGAGCGGCGTCAGTGAACTCGGCGCCAAACTCGGCCCGGTCTTCTGGCAGATGGCGCCCTACAAGAAGTTCGATTTGGCGGAGATGACCGCCTATTTCGACTTGCTGCCGGAAAAACTGAAGCAGCTGCCGTTGCGGCACGCACTGGAAGTGCGCCACGCAAGCTTCCAGGACGAAGCTTTTCTCAAGCTCGCGCGCGAACGCAACATCGCCGTCGTCACGGTGGAATCGGAAAAGCATCCACTGATCGCCGAGCCGACGGCCAACTTTGCGTACGCTCGGCTCGAACTCACACAAGCCGACGAGCTAACCGGCTATCCCAAGGCGGCGCTGAAGAAATGGGCGGCCACGGCCCGAGCATGGGAGAAAGGCGGCGACGTTTTTCTCTACTTCATCAGCGGCGCCAAGGAGCGAAACCCCGCCGCCGCCATGGCGATGCTGGAGTTGTTGAAGGCCTAGTGCGCCGCCGTCTGCGCCGAGGCGATGTACGCATCGATCTGGCGGCGCAGCACTGGCAGTGTCACACCGCCGTTGGCGAGAACCGCATCGTGGAACGCGCGGATGTCGAAGCGCGACCCCAGCGCTTCCTCGGCATGATGCCGCAGCGCCAGAATCTCCATTTCACCGGTCTTGTACGCCAGCGCCTGACCCGGCCAACCGATATAGCGATCCACTTCCGTCTGAATTTCGTGCGTTGATAGCGCCGTGTTGGCGGAGAGATAGTCCAGCGCTTGTTGCCGCGTCCAACCCATCGAGTGCATGCCGGTGTCGACGACTAGGCGGCATGCGCGCCACATCTCGTAAGAGAGTTGGCCGAAGTGCTCATATGGCGTGTGATAGATACCCATCTCGCCGGCGAGATGTTCTGAGTAGAGTCCCCACCCTTCTCCGAAAGCATTCGGGTAAAAGTTCAGCCGAAAATCTGGCAACCCGACCAGTTCACGCGCTATCGCGCCTTGCAGGTGATGTCCTGGCGCCGCTTCGTGCGCGGTCAGCGCCGGCAATGCGTAGAGCGGGCGGGTGTTCAACGCATAGGTATTGACCCAATAGGTGCCCGCCGAACCGGTCGGCCCAGGATTGTAGCGCCCGGCCGTGTAGTTCGGCGCGAACGCTTCCGGCACCGGCTTCACCGTGTACGGCGTGCGCGGCAAATGCCCGAAATATTGCGGCAAATGCCCATCGATCTCACGGGTGATCAAAGCCGCGCGGCCGAGCAAATCCTGCGCCGAAGTCGGATAGAATTGCGGATCGGTGCGGAGGAAAGTCAGGAATTGCGCGAACGTGCCGCCGAAGTGCGTTTGCGCCATCACGTCGTTCATCTCGGCGCGGATGCGCGCCACTTCAGCCAAACCCGTGCGATGAATGGATTCAGGTGTGGCGTCCGGCAGCGTCGTGAAATAACGCACCAGATCGGCGTAATAGGCGCGTCCATTCGGCAACGATGTCGCTGCGATCGTGCGCCGCATATGCGGGCGATATTCGGTGTCAAAGTATGTGCGGAACAGCGCGAACGACGGCATGACTGAGTTGGCGATGGCGGCCCGCCCCGCTTCTGTCAGGCGCGCGCGATCGCTCTGAGGCACCGTGGCCGGAAAATTCGCGAACGGCGCCCAAAGCTCCATATCCTCCGGCCGCGCCCAGTGCATGCCGTCGATCACACGCGCGACGCCTTCGCCGATTTCCGCCGGGAGCGTGAAGCCGTCATGCACGCCCTGCCGCAGATTGGCGACCTGCTCACGGAAATAGCGCGGATACTCATTCATTCGCGCGATGTAGTTTTCATAATCGTGCGTGGTGCGCAGCGGCTGCGACTGGTTGAGAATGACCAGATCGGAGTAGAAGCCGCTGTCGCTGTTGAACGGCAACCGCCATTCATTGTACTGCGCGAAGCGCACGCGCTCTCCAACCATGAAATCGAACAGGTCGTAGCTGACCTGCTCCTGCGCTGTGAGCGCATTGCGGTCGATTGAGTGCAGGCGATGAATGAAGCCGCGATCGGCGACCGCCTGCGCCTCTTGTGCTTGGGGAGTCGCCGACGGCAGGCGATCGTCGTAGTCATGCACACCCGCGTACGTCGCACTCAGCGGATCGGCGCGATACACTTCGGCGCGCTCGTCGGCGAACAAACGTGTCAGGGTTTGGCTTGCAGCTTGCGTCTGCGCGGAAGCCGACCCGAGCATCAAGCTAGCCGCCAATGCGGCGATGAGCAGAGTTTTCATGGCGGCCCTTCAAGTTGCGGCGTTCGCTGTAGCAGGCTTTGCGGCAAAGGCGCTGCGCAGCAGCAATGCCGCAGCGTAGAGCACGACCACGACCACCAGCCAGCGCAGCGTGACCAAATCCATATTCTTCACGACAAATGCAGCGATCAGAACGGCAGGGATGCCGCCCAACGCCATACCGATGACAATGCGGAGATCAATGCGTTCGGAACGAACGAACCGCACGCTGGAGATCGGCATCAAGAATGCGCACGAGCCCATCATGATCGGAAATGCCGCGAGAGGATTCAGTCCTAGAATGCTCAACAAAATAAGCGAAGGCGCGTAAAGGCCGATGCCGAACATCATCAGAATGCCCATGACGAAATGGCCAATCACGGCGACGATGAAGAGCGTCGTCGGCAACGACAAGGCATCGGCTCCGCCACCGGGCGGCAAGATGTGGGTAGGTGCAACCGCCGGCGTGGTGAAACCGAAAAAGTTCATCGCGGGCAGGCCGCTATCAAGGTTCTTCAGCGCGAACAGCAGCGCCGCGATGATCAACGCAACGCCGACGACTGTCTGAACCAACTTCACGGGCGCCCGTTGCACGATCGGTTCGCCCACCCAAGCGCCCAACACAGCTGCGCCGATGCATGCAATCAAGAGCATCGGATCGACTTGCACCAAGGTAATAAAAATGAGCGCCTGGGTTACGGTCGGCAGCGTGTGACCGGCATTTAGGATCGCGGGGAAATAACTGTCCGGCGCCATCTTGCGCAGCTTCATCCAGGCCGTTGACGGCGCAAATGAACCAATCCCAAGCGTGTCGAAAAAATTGGTGACCGCCCCCAACCCGATGGCCTCCAGCTTTGGAACGAGCTGACGCCTCTCCGCAGCAGCCTGCACGAGCACTGCCGTGAAGACGCCCGCGACGTATGCGAGGGAGAGCAGTATCAAGCCAACCGTGTTGGCGATGAACCACCTGACTATCGCTTGTAGGCTGAACCCCTGCATGTCCTCCCCCGAGGTATATTTCGTTCAATTCAGCACGGGCAGCGCTGTCACGCAACGCGCATCAGACAACCTGGAAGCCGTGCGCGAACACATCCTCATCGTCGATCCAGATCTCATTGCGTCCGGTGGCGATGGCGGAGCCCTCAATTGAAGGCACAATGCCGCGCTTGCCGCCGATCTGCGCCTCCGCCTCGACGCGGCCAATAAAGCGGCTGCCGATATAGCTCTCGTGCACGAATTGATCGCCGACCTTCAGCCGCCCCTTCGCGTGCAGTTGCGCCAGGCGCGCCGAAGTGCCGGTCCCGCATGGGCTGCGATCAATCGCCTTGTCGCCGTAGAATACAGCGTTGCGGCCGTCAGCGCCCTCGCCCTTCGGTTCATCGGTCCACATGACATGGCTGACGCCACGAATAGTTGCGTCGAGCGGATGCACCGGTTCGACTTTGGCGCGCATCAGCTCGCGCACCACCGGCGATAGCGCCAGAATGCGCGCCGCGCCGAATTGATCCAGCCCTTCATAGGCCTCCTGCGGTTCAATGATCGCGTAGAAATTGCCGCCATAGGCAACATCAACGCTCAGAGAACCTAAACCTGGCACATCGATCGAAGCACGCTCTTCCGCCAGGTAGCTCGGCACGTTGCGAATGCGCACGCTCTTCACGCGGTCGCCATCCTGCACGTACGTCAGCTCAATCTTTCCCGCTGGGACATCGGCCATGAAGCGTCCGGGCGTGCGCGGCTTGATCAGACCGTTCTCAATCCCGAACGTGACGATGCCAATCGTACCGTGGCCGCACATCGGCAAACAACCACTCGTCTCGATGAACAGAATGCCGGTGTCCGCCTCGGGACTCGTCGGCGGATAAAGAAAGCCGCCGCTCATCATATCGTGGCCGCGCGGTTCGAAGCAGAGGCCGGTGCGAATCCAATCGTAGCGCGCCAAAAAATCCTGGCGCCGCTCGCTCATGGTCGCGCCCTTGAGCTCCGGTGCGCCTTC
>JACQAC010000158.1 GCA_016195245.1 Pseudomonadota bacterium | reverse complement strand
CACCGAACCCCTTGAACATGCGCTTCGGCTCGGCCTCGGCGCGCACCGATCGAGCAAGTCCATGCGCGACGCCGCGAGAACCGCCGCGCGCTACCGCCGCGCTTGCGGCCGCTTGCAGCATGGTGATGTCCACGGTGACCGGTTCGCGTTCGACCGCCCGTTCCACAACGCGCTCAACCGGACGCTCCGCGATGGCGCGTTGCTGCGCGACAACCGGCGCGGCCTTTTTCGCGTTCGCCGTCGAAGCCAGCGCCGCAAGACGCTTCTCGATCGATGCAGCATGACGATCAGCCGCTGCTTGGCTCTCTTCGGAAGCTTCGCGCGCTGCGCGCGCCGCTTCGTTGAGCTTGGCCAGTGTATCGACCGCGGATTCTCGCATCGAAGCGGCTTCCGCGCGCACGAGGGTCGCGGCTTGCTTGGCCTCGGCGACGGCGCTGTGGAGTTCGGTGCTCGCGTGCGCGGCGCCATCGGCGGCTTGATGGAACTCTGCGGTGCGTTCGCCGATCAGCGTGGCGGCCTGAGAGAACGAAGAGAGGTGCGTTTCGAGGGCTTCCTCGGCTGCGCCAATCTCTGTCTTCACCAGCTTCGAAGCTTCACGCATGAGGCGCACCTGACGGCCGACGGCGTTGGCCATCGTCTCGGTCTGGTCGCGCATGTCGGTGGTCATGTCGGCTAGTGCGTCGCGTTCATGCTTCAGCGCGTTCGACATCTCTTCCGTCGATTGACGCGACGCGGACACGGCATCGTTGAAGAGGGCGGCGTTGCGCTGAGCGACAGCTTCCAACTGCTCCAGGCGGTCGAGCGCGGTGGCGACGGCGTCGTTCAGGGTTTCAATCTCGGTCTTCACCGTGTCGGTCAAGCGCTGAACGTTGCTTTGATCAGCTTGGAACGGCGTACGGTTTTCATGTGCAAGGCGCGTGAGTTCAGCGGCCAGACGGCGCGCCTTCAGCGCTTCGCCAGCGGCCGAAGCGGCCAGCCAAAAGAGCAGAGCGGGGCCAAACGCCAAGGCAATGAGCCCGGCCTGCATCGCCGGGTCCATCGTCATCACGCTGTGCAGGCCAAAATAGGAGATCGGGCCGCCAACTGCTCCGCCAATCCACACGAGCGCGGCCACGCCGCCGGCAAAGCCTGCCCACGAGAAACCGGTCTTCACCCTGCGCGGCGTGGTTTCGGAGTCGAATTCTCGGATCGCCGGCTCGTCGCGTTCAATCTCGGTGTAATCGCTTTCACTTTCATCGGTCGGGGCATCGGCCGCGGCATCGGTGACATCGCCAAATTCATCGTGAACAGCGGTCTCGTCCGTGGTTTCGAGTTCGCCGAACACCTCGAACGGATCGCGTTCGTCCTTTTCTTCGTTTCCGAAATACATGGCGCAAACACTCCGCCGCCCACGGTTTGCAGGCGTTAACGGCGTGCGGCTGCAACGCTCATGCCAAACAGGCGAGTAACCTTCGCGCGCTGCGCTTGCGCCAGTTTGATGCAGAAACAGGCCAAAATCCGCGCCTTGCGCGTGTGCTTAAGGTTACCGCGGCGCGGTGAGACGATTGCTTAACCTTAACAACGCGCTGCCAGTGCATGAGATGCAGGCGGGGACTAGCGATGCCGCAACCATGGCATCAGGCG
Organism: Pseudomonadota bacterium; assembly: GCA_016195245.1. Lineage (GTDB taxonomy): Bacteria > Pseudomonadota > Alphaproteobacteria > Caulobacterales > Aquidulcibacteraceae > Vitreimonas. Next base: position 4,204 of record JACQAC010000158.1, on the reverse strand, counting down.
CGGATGACGACGGTGTTTACCACGGCCCGTGAACCTAGTGCGCCGGCGGCGCGTAAACATAGAAGGCCGCGGGCGGGGAGCCGTTCTCGCCAGGATTGGCGAGGACGAACACGTTCCAACCAACTGCAAGTTCCGAATGGTCGGCGAGACGCTGACCCACGACGGCGATGGTGGATGGCAGCGTGATGTTGCGTTGCCCGCCCGGGAAACGCACCACCATTTGCCTGCCGCCGCTGACGTCCGTGACTTCGCCCACCGTGCCGTTGGTCATCGTGTTGCCGTCCGCCATGGGTCGGCTGCCTTCACCAAGGTGGATGCCAGGCGGAAACACGCGCAACTCGACAGAGCGTCCTGAATGATCATCGACGTTCGCGTTCGCAGTCGCCACGAAGTCACCGACGTGGATGTCACTTGCAGAGATCGGGTGGCCCACCACGAGCTGCCAGCCTGGTGAGAAGCCCACAGTCGTCGAGGTTCCATTCGCCGCGCGCACAGTGAGCTGTGTCGCGCTCACGGCGGTCACTGTTCCTGGAAGGCGCACCCAACTGGAGGGAGGCGTGGTGGGCTGCGTGGGCGCTGTCGGCTGCGCCGCGGTCTGTGAGGGGGTTGCGGGTTGCGTCGCTTGCGTCTGGGTGCAAGCCGCAGTGGAAAGGATGGCCGCTGCCAACAACGCAAACCGCATGTTCCGCTCCTACCAGATTTCGACGCGCTCAGAGTCGGGGAGATAGAGCGCGTCGCCTTGTTGCACGTTGAAGGCGGCGTACCACGCGTCCATATTCCGCACCACGCCGTTAATGCGATAAACATTGGGTGAGTGCGGATCGCTGAGCACCTGATTGCGCAGCGCCTGATCGCGGATGATCTGCCGTCGCCCCTGCGCGCGAGCGAGAAAGAACCGCTGGTCGCCGGTTAAACCGTCACGCACCGGCGCCGGCTGACCGCGCAGCGACAAATGATAAGCATGCAGCGCCACTTGCAGGCCGCCATTGTCGCCAATGTTTTCGCCGAGCGTCAGCCGTCCGCTCACATGAATGCCCGGCAACGGTTCGAACGCATCATACTGCGCCGCGAGGCGGTCTGTGATCGCACGGAAGAGCGTGACATCGTCGGCGCTCCACCAATCGCGCAGCACGCCGTGGCCGTCCGACTTCGCGCCTTGGTCGTCGAAACCGTGGCCCATTTCGTGGCCGATGACGCCGCCAATGCCGCCGTAGTTCACCGCCGGATCGGCGTTCGGATCGAACAGCGGCGGTTGCAGATAGCCGGCCGGAAACACAATCTCGTTGAAGGGCGGGTTGTAGTACGCATTCACGGTATGCGCGTTCATGAACCATTCGTCGCGATCGCTTGGGCGACCGAGACGCGCGATGTCTTTGTTGGCGGCCCACACCTGCGCGCGTTGACGATTGCCGTAAGCATCGCCAGCGCGGATTTCCATCGCCGAATAGTCCTGCCAATGATCGGGGTAACCGATCTTCGGCCGGAACAATGCGAGCTTTTCCAGCGCACGCTGCTTGGTCTCGTCGCTCATCCAGGTGACTGCGCGGATGCGTTCGCCGTAGGCGCGGCGCATGTTCTCGACCAGTTCGAGTGCTTGTGCTTTCGACTCCGGCGGGAAGTGGCGCTGCACGTAGATTTGCCCGACCGCTTCGCCGAGCGTGTTGTTGATGGATTGAATGGCGCGCTTCCAGCGTTCGCGTTGCTGTTGCTGACCGTTCAGCGTCTTGCCGAAGAAATCAAAATTGGAGTCGTCGATGTTTTTCGGCAGCACCGCAGCACGGGCACGAACGAAATGCCAGCTGACATAACTCTTCCAAGTCGAGACCGGCGTCGCGAGGAAGAGTTGCGAGAGTGGTTGCATCGCCGACAACTCAGCGATCACCACTTCATCGCTATTGCTCAGACCTGCTGCCTCGAAATGCGCATCCCACGGGTATCGCGGATTGATGGCGCGCACGTCGGCGCGGTGGCGAAGATTGTAGACCTTCTCGCGTTCGCGCCTGTCGGCAATCGGCCAGTGGCGTTCGGCGATCTGGGTTTCCAGCGCCAGCACCGCTTGTGCCTTGGTGTGGCCGCCGGCTTGGCCGATCAGTCCAAGCACCTCCTCGATCTTGGCGGCGTAGGCAGCGCGCAGCGCCGGGAATTGCCCGTCGGTGCGGCGATAATACTCGCGCTCGGGAAGGCCTAGGCCGCCGTGCGACACGTTCGGCAAATAGCGATCTGGATTGCCCTCATCGAGTTGCACGCTGAGGTCGATGGGCGAAGAGAGGCCGACATCCGGCCGCGCGATGAAGCGGATGACCTGTTCGTGCGTGCGTAGCGCCGCGATTTCCGCAAGCGCCGGTTGGATCGGCGTGAGACCCGCTGCATCTATCGCGTTCTGATCGCAAAACGCGTTGTAATAGTCGGAGATCTTCTGCGCATTTGACCCGGACGCGCCGCCAGAGTGCGCGGCGTCTTCGATGATCTCGCGCACATCGCGCTCGGCCTTTTCCGCCAAGATATCGTTGGTGCCCCAGGTGATGCGGTCGGCGGGGATCGCGTTGTTGGCCATCCACGTCCCGTTTACGTGGCGGAAAAAGTCATTCCCTGGCCTCACGTTCATGTCGCGCGCGGCGAGATCAACACCCCAAGCGCCGATGGCCGCACGCGGCGGCGGAGCAGGAATGGGCGCGGGCGGCGCTTGTGTCGCGCAGCCCGCCAGCAGGGCGGCGCCAGAAACTGAAACGCCGCGGCGTGTAATCGAAACCATGGAAGAACCCCGTGAAAGTTTGGGCCGAAACCTCATCAGCTCAGACGGTTGGTCAAGTCCTATCAGATCAGCCGCGCGGATGGCTCGACAAGGAACGGGAGCGTGATCACTTAGGCGCCGTGCCGCGTTCCAAGTCACTCAAACGCCTTGCGCCGCAACCGGCGCCGCTCGATGCGCTGGTTGCGGAAATCCGTGCCTGCCGCGTGTGCGCAGCGTCGCTGCCGCATGGGCCGGCGCCGGTGATCTGGGTGCATCCAGATGCGCGCATTCTGATCGCTGGACAGGCGCCAGGTCGACGCGTGCATGAAAGCGGCATCCCGTGGAACGATCCGTCGGGTGATCGTCTGCGCCAATGGATGAACCTGGATCGCGATAGGTTTTACGATCGGCGCAACATTGCAGTGGCGGCGATGGGATTTTGTTATCCTGGCACAGTCAACGGCGCCGACCTGCCGCCGCGACCGGAGTGCGCGCCGCTGTGGCGGCCGCGCCTGTTGCCGCTGATGCGGAGCGTGAAGCTGACTTTGCTCGTCGGCGGTTACGCGCACAGATATCATCTGCGCAGCAAAGCGAAGCAGACCCTCGGCGAGACCGTGCGCGCCTGGCGCGAGTACCCGGCCAATGTCATGCCACTGCCGCACCCATCCTGGCGCAACACCGGGTGGCTTAATCGCAACCCTTGGTTCGAAAAAGAATTGCTGCCAGTCTTGCGCCGCCGCGTAAAAGCCGCATTGGCTTAGCTTGGAATACGCGGGCCGATGAGGCGGCGACTTGAGGGGCGCATGGGTTCGACACGACGCAGAATTGCTGCAGGGCTGTTGGCGGTACTGATCGCTGCGTGCGTGCCGACAGTGCAGCGCGCGGAACGTCCTGGCCCTAACTTCCAAGGTCCGCGCTTTGAAGTCGCCGCGCATCGCTTCGTGAGCTTCGACGGCACGCCGCTTGGCTTAAGCGCCTGGTTGCCGCCGGCGGATCAGCAAACCAATGCCGTGATCATCGGCTTGCACGGTATGAACGATTACGGCGAAGCGACATTCTATTTGATGGGGCCGTGGTTCGCGCAGCGCGGCGTCGCCGTGTTCGCGTATGACGCACGCGGCTTTGGCCGTTCGCCGGATCGCGGCGTCTGGGGCGGTCAACGTCTCATGACGGAAGATCTCCGCACTGCAGTGCGTGTCGCCCGACAAATGTATCCGAACGCCACGCTCGCGGTCGTCGGTGACTCCATGGGTTCGGCCGAAGCGATCGCCACGTTCGGAGAGTCTGGCGCACCGAACGTCGATCGCATCGTCCTCACGGCGCCCGCAGTGTGGGGTTGGTCGACCATGCCGCCGCTCTATTCGCTAACGCTGTGGATGAGCGCGCACACGTTTCCGTGGCAGCCGGTGACGCCGCCGCGCGGGGTGGTGCGCCACATCACACCCTCCGACAATGTGGCGATGCTTCAGCACA
>JACQAC010000057.1 GCA_016195245.1 Pseudomonadota bacterium | reverse complement strand
CCAATACCGCCAGCAGCAACAGCGCCACGATGTTGGTGATCTTGATCATCGGGTTCACGGCGGGGCCGGACGTATCCTTGTAGGGATCGCCAACCGTGTCGCCCGTGACCGCCGCCTTGTGCGCATCCGAGCCCTTGCCGCCGTACTGACCTTCTTCGATCAGCTTTTTGGCGTTGTCCCAAGCGCCGCCACCCGAGGTCATCGAAATGGCGACGAACAAGCCCGTCACGATCACGCCGACCAGCAGCGCACCCAGCGAGGCCAGTGCTTGACTGGGGCCCGCGATCGCGTCGACCACCAGGAAGAGCGCGATCGGGGAAAGCACAGGCAGCATCGACGGGATGATCATTTCCTTGATCGCCGCCTGTGTCAGAATATCCACGGCGCGGCCGTAATCCGGCTTCGCCGTGCGTTCCATGATGCCCGGGATTTCCTTGAACTGACGGCGCACTTCCGCAACTACCGCCTCCGCCGCGCGCCCCACGGCGGTCATCGACCAGCCGCCGAACAGGTACGGCAACAATCCGCCCACGAAGAGGCCGACGATCACGTACGGATTGTTGAGCGCGAAATCCGGCAGCACGCCGTCGAAGAAGCGGAATTCCGAAGCGTGCGCTGCGTAGTAACGCAGGTCTTCGAAATACGCCGCGAACAGCACCAGCGCGCCGAGGCCCGCTGAGCCGATCGCATAGCCCTTGGTGACCGCCTTGGTGGTGTTGCCGACCGCGTCGAGCGCATCAGTGGTGACGCGCACTTCCTTCGGCAGCTCCGCCATTTCAGCGATACCGCCTGCGTTATCCGTCACCGGACCAAACGCATCGAGTGCAACGATGATGCCTGCGACGGAGAGCATGGTCGTTACCGCGATGGCGATGCCGAACAAGCCCGCAAGCGTGAAGCACGCGACGATGCCCGCCACGATGGTCAGCGCCGGCAGCGCCGTCGATTCCATCGAGACTGCGAGACCTTGAATGACGTTGGTGCCGTGGCCGGATTGCGAAGCTTTCGCCACGCTCTTCACCGGACGGAAGCCCGTGCCCGTGTAGTACTCCGTGATCCACACGATCGCCGCCGTCACCAGCAGACCAATGATCCCACACAGGAAGAGGTTCGTGCCGGTGATGTTGGCGAGTGGCGAAGACGGGCCGAGGCTTTGCGCGACCGCACCCCAACCGATCGTCGATTGGATCGCGCCGGCCAAGCCGATGGCCGAGAGAATGCCCGCGGCGGCCAAGCCCTTATAGAGCGCGCCCATAATGTTGTTGGACGGGCCCAAGCGGACGAAGAACGTACCAATGATCGAGGCCACGATCGCAATGGAGCCAATCGCCAGCGGCAACATCATGATCGATGCAACTTCCGTGGCTTCGCGGAAGAGGATGGAAGCCAACACCATCGTTGCGACCGTGCTCACCGCGTAGGTCTCGAACAAGTCCGCCGCCATACCAGCGCAATCACCAACGTTGTCGCCAACGTTGTCGGCGATCGTCGCCGGGTTGCGTGGATCGTCCTCCGGAATGCCGGCTTCGACCTTGCCGACCATGTCGCCGCCGACGTCAGCGCCCTTGGTGAAGATGCCGCCACCCAAACGCGCGAAGATCGAGATCAGCGAAGCGCCGAAGCCCAGCGCAACCAGCGAGTCGACAACCGTGCGGCTCGTCGGCTCAAGGTTCATGAACTTCGTCAGGATGAGATAATAGACAGCGACGCCGAACAGCGCGCCGCCGGCGACCAGCATGCCGGTCACCGAGCCCGCCTTGAACGCCATGCGTAGGCCGCCTGCGAGCGAGGTACGCGAGGCTTCCGCCGTCCGCACGTTGGCTTGCACCGACACGTTCATGCCGACGAAACCGGCAGCGCCCGAAAGCACTGCGCCGATGATGAAGCCAACCGGGATCTGCCACACCGGCCAGAATGCGAAGCCGAGCACAATCACCGCGCCAGCGCCGACCATCGCAATGGTGCGATATTGGCGGTTCAAGTAAGCACGCGCGCCCTCTTGAATGGCCGCAGCGATTTCTTTCATCCGGTCGGTGCCGGCGCTCGCCTTGGTGATGGATTGGGTTTCGAGCCAGCCATACAGCGCTGCGAGAATGCCCGCGGCCACCGCCAGCCAGAGGATCAAATCTAGGTTCATTGCTTTGTCCTGGGCGACGCAGTGCTTGCGACAGCGGCGCCGGGTTGGGGAATTGGGTTGGCCGCCCGCGACAGTCCGTCAGCGGTACGCTTCCCCCTCAGGTGGGCGCTCTACTGCCAAAACCTGATCCAGAGCGCAAGGAAGGCCAGGGCAGCCCAGCCCTACGAATTCACATGCCGGCCCCGAGGCTCGAATAAGTCGATACAATCGTGATGCCGGCCACCGCATCCGCGCCCAGCGTCTGCGAGGCTGCTTGCCGATACACCTGGATGGCGAGCGCCTGATTGAGAGCGTTGTTGTCGTTTGGGTCGGCCAGCGCGTTGGCGTGGCTGGCGCGAACCAGGGCGTCGCGCAGGAACTGCGCCTTCTCCCGGGTCCGCCACAGGTCCACGTGCGGCGAAATCTGTATCCGGAGCGAAACGAAGAGGTAGTTCACCAGGCGGCCATCACGAACCACCGGCACGGCTAGGTATTGCGCGTCCATCGTTCGCGTGACATCGCCATCGCTTTGCCCGTGCCCGGCCGGCGCCGCCGCGCCATGTTCTTCGGCCCGCGCCGTCGCCAAACCGTTCAGAAGTGTGGACGCCAACAGCGCCATTGCGATTGCCCGTTTCATGGTCAGGAGAATCCGACGCAATGGTTGCCGAGATATTACCGGCCCAAGGTGTGGCGGTGACCGAGCGCATACGTTGCTATTTCCGCCCCATTGGCGTCGATCACTTTCACGCCGCGTCCTTCGGTCACGTGTCCAATAACAACGGCATTCACACCGGCCGCTCGGCTAATCGCCAAGATTTCGCGCCTGTGCGCAGAGTCAGCCGTGAACAGCGCCTGATAGTCGTCTCCACCCGTGATGAGTTCAACTAACCCTTTAGCGCCGTGTTTGGCGACATAGTTGTGGCCCGCCAGGCCAAGGGGAATAGCCTCCGCGTCTAGACGAATGGCTACCCCCGAAGCATTGGCGATGTTCGCCGCGTCAGCGACCAGCCCATCCGACACATCTGTCGAAGCGCGCGCATAGCGCGCGATGCACTCCGCAAGCGGTACGGGCGGGTACGGCGTGCGATAGGATGAGCGCACCTGTATCGCCGCGAGGTCCACTTGATCGTCTGGGCTGGCCCCAAGGACGGGGGGCAGCTCGGTTAGCGCTCGAAGTCCGAGGTACGCCTCGCCGATGAAACCTGTGACCCACAAATGATCACCCGGTATTGCGTCAGCGCGCGAAGGAATTCTTGCTTCCAGCGCCTCTCCGAGAGCCGTCATTGATACGACGAGCGGCCCGGGCGTTCTTGCGGTGTCGCCTCCCAGCAGCGGGACATCGAAGAACGTCAGGTCTTCGGCAAGCCCGTCCGCGAAAGTCGTCAACTGCGCGCTCGGGCGCTGATCGGGCCAGACCAAGGTCAGCAGAACGCCCACGCATCTCGCGCCCTTTGCCGTCAGATCGGACAGGTTCACCCGCAGCGCCTTCTTCGCCACCGTCTCGATTGGGTCGTCCGGCAGGAAATGTACGCCTTCGACGATGGCGTCTGTGGTCACGACGAGACTGCCGCTTGCTTCCAACACCGCGACGTCGTCCACGAGTCCGCGTGCAGCCGGGTTCGTCGCTAACGGCGCGAACAACCTTCGGATCGTGTCGAATTCATCCGCGGACATGGCCGCAACTTACGCTTCAGCGGCCCGCAAGTCCCGCGCGCAAGCATCCAAAGTGGCGTTCACAAAGCCCGGCTCCGGTCCATCAAAAAAGCTCTTTGCGATCTCGACATACTCATCGATCACCACGGCCACCGGAATATCCGCGCGCTGCTCCAACTCCGCCGACCCCGCGCGCAGAATGGCTCGAGCCACCGCGTCCAACCGCTCCAACCGCCACCCCTTGCTCAGATGCCGCGCGATGGCGCGGTCCAACGTCGCCTGCCGCTCGACCGCCTTTTCGACGATGGTCTTAAAGAGCTCGGGATCGCCTTCGGTCTCGGTGATGCTCGCCTCGGTTTCGCGCGGCAGTCTGCCTGCATCGAACTCGGCGATCACGTCGGCTGTCGAGGCCCCGGCCACCTCCATCTGGTAGAGCGCTTGCACGGCGCCCAGCCGCGCCGCGCGCCGCGCGTCAATTTCAGCCTCGTTCATTCGGTTGATTCCGCGAAACGCCGCTTCAGGGCGATCATTGCCAAAGCCGCCCGCGTGGCTTCGCCGCCTTTGTCTCCACGATCCGGGTCGGCGCGTTCTTCGGCTTGCGCGATCGTGTTCACCGTCAAAATTCCATAACCGATCGACAGACCCTCGCGGACCGATAGATCCATCAGAGCCCGCGCGCTTTCACCGCACACATAGTCGTAGTGGCTCGTCTCGCCCCGCACGACGCAGCCCAGCGCCACAAACCCCTCGTAGCCGCTGCGCCGCGCGGCGTGCACGATTGCCGCTGGGATTTCAAACGCGCCTGGCACAAAGATGCGTTCAAGGGTGGCTTCGCTTTCGACGGCTGCAGCTTCGGCGCCGCGCTGAAGCTGCTCGGCGATGTCGCTGTAATACGGCGCTACAACCATCAACAGCCGCGCGCCCGGCGCTTTCACCGCTGCAAACTTGGAAACGCCTTCCTTCACGACTTGAACCCGCGCCAACCGTCAATCGAAAGCCCGTAGCCATCGAGTGCGATGAGCTTTTGCGGCGCGTTCGCCAAAACCGTCATTCGGCCGACGCCCAGCTCACGCAAAATCTGGGAACCCAAGCCGATCACGCGTAGGCCGTCATCGTCTTCGCGTTCAGCTGGCTCTCCATGCAGGCGCCGCGACAGCACATCGGGCAACAGATCGCGCAGCAACACGATCACGCCCGCGCCTTCCGCCTCGATCTCCGCCACGGCGCGATCGATCAGCCCAGCGCGCGCGCCGTATCCGCCCATCACGTCCGCCGCGAAATCGATACGATGCACGCGGACCAATGTGGGCTCGTCTGCCTTGATCTCGCCCTTCACCAGAGCTGCGTGCTCAACGCCGTCAAGCTTGTTGCGGAAAACTACGAGACGAAAATCTCGTCCACTGCGCACTCCGAACGACGCTTCGGCGATCTTCTCGACAAGCCGTTCATGCACACGCCGGTATGCGATCAGCTCATCAATCGCGCCGATCTTCAAATTGTGAAACTGAGCGAACGCCACGAGTTCCGGCAGTCGCGACATGGTTCCGTCGTCGTTCATGATTTCACAAATCACGGCTGACGGATTGAGCGCTCGAACCAAGGTGCCGCCTTCCCGCGCCGTAAGTGGAAACACGTGCCCTGGCGAGACGATATCGCGCCGATCCTTCGTCGGGTCGATCGCCGTGGCGATCGTAAGCGCGCGATCATGCGCGGAGATGCCGGTCGAAACACCGTCGCGTGCCTCGATCGAGACGGTGAACGCCGTGCCCATGCGGGTCTGATTGCGCGGCGTCATGGGGTCGAGACCGAGCGCTTCCGTTCGATCGGGCGTCAACGCCAAGCAGATGAGGCCACGCCCGTAGCGCGCCATGAAATTCACTTTTTCCGGCGTCGCAAACTGCGCCGGTATCACCAGGTCACCTTCGTTCTCACGATCTTCTTCGTCGACGAGGATGAACATACGTCCTTCGCGCGCTTCCTCGATGATCTCGGGGATTGGCGAAATCGCGCGCTTCAGCTCCTCGACCGGGGACAATTTTGCCGCCACTATTTGCTCCGCACCTCAATCAGACGCGCCGCGTAGCGCGCCATCATGTCGGCCTCGAGATTGACCTTATCGCCCGCTTTGAGCCGAGACAAAGTGGTAACGCTCCAAGTGTGCGGAATGATCAACACCCCGAACCCCTCAGCATCGACCTCATTCACCGTCAACGATACGCCATTGATGGCGATAGAACCTTTCCGCGCGATCAGATGATTGATCGAAGACGGCGGCCTGATCTTGAGCCGCCAACCCTCCCCATCTTTCGTCACGGAAAGCAATTCGCCCCGGCCGTCGACGTGGCCTTGCACCATGTGCCCGCCAAGCTCATCGCCGACGCGCAGCGAGCGTTCCAAATTCACCCGATCGCCTAGCTCTAATCCGCCTAGCGTCGTCAGCGCCAAACTCTCGGACGCGACCTCAACGACATAGCGCAATCCATTCGCCTGAGGCGTCGCTTCAACCACGGTGAGGCAGCACCCCTCATGCGCAATGCTTGCGCCAATCGCCACATCCTTCGCATCGTACGGCGCAACGATCGACAAGCGCGTAAGTCCGTTCAGGCGTTCAACCGCCTTCACTTCCCCTAGCGCTGTGACAATCCCGGTAAACATCTCAGACCCGCTCGTAGCCTTCCCACAGATCGGGTCCAAGCTCTCGAACCGCAACTCTGCGAAACGCCGGCGCATCGGAAAGCCGCGCCAAAGCCAGCGCCGCGACGGAAGGCCGCCCCTCTGCGCCCAGGAGGATTGGCGCTCGGAACCACTCCAGGCGATCCACTAAGCCGGCCATAATCGCGCCGGCCGACAGCACGCCCCCACCCTCTATCAGCACAGAACGCACGCCAACGGACCCGAGCGCCTGCAGTGCCAGCTCCGGACCGCGCCCGTCCATCGTGTCCACAACAGTGCCTACCTGTGCGCCAGCAGCAGCCAGCGCTTTGGATCGTGCGTTCGATTCCTCTCCGATGATAATCAGCGGAGACAGATCCAATTGGTCGAACAGCCTGCCGCTCGTTGGTAGGTCGAAGCTGCGCGTAAGAACCACACGCTTTGGCTGCCGCGCGGGCGGTGGGTTGGTACGCGCTAGCAGCGAGGGGTTGTCTCGGCGTGCGGTTTCGGCGCCGATCATCACCGCGTCGACACTTGCGCGCAGCTTATGCACCTCAGCACGCGCTTCCTCCCCCGTGATCCAGCGGCTTTCGCCCGAGGCGGTCGCAATGCGCCCGTCGAGCGAAGTCGCCAGCTTCAATGTGACGTGTGGGCGAACTCTCGCTTTCTCCGGAACTCTCCAGTTTGCGGACAATGCCCGAAATCATCTGTTGAACCTGGTCGTCGTGGATCGGCCGCTTGCGCAGGGCCACTGACACCGACCGCTCGAGCTTCTCTCGGTCGAACGGGACGCGCCGCCCCGACCTCTTCAGTACAGTCAGCTCACGCAATTGTACGCGCTCGAAAGTGGTGAAGCGCGACTCGCATTTGTCGCATTGGCGGCGGCGACGAATGGCGTCGCCGCTTTCGGTCGGACGGCTGTCCTTCACCTGAGTGTCTTCGTTCTGACAGAAGGGGCAACGCATTCAGCGAACTCCCGGGGCGCTCGTGCCGAATCAGCCGCGCCGCCGCTCAAGAATAGATGGGAAACCGCCCCGTGAGTTGCTCGACTTTGGCGGCCACTGCAGTTTCGACGGCGGTATTGTCGCCGTTCGAGCCTGACAGCCCATCCAGAACTTCACAAATCAGATCCGCGACTTGCCGGAATTCCGCCGGCCCAAAGCCGCGTGTGGTGCATGCCGGCGAACCCAGGCGAATGCCCGACGTCACCATTGGCTTTTCCGGGTCGAACGGGATGCCGTTCTTGTTGCAAGTAATCATCGCCCGCTCGAGCGCTTGCTCAGCGAGCTTACCGGTCGTGCGCTTCGGTCGAACATCCACTAGCATCAGATGACTATCAGTGCCGCCGGAAACCACCGCCAAGCCATTCTTGATCAGCTGCCCCGCCAGCGCCTGCGCATTCTCCAGCGTCCGCTTCGCATAGGCTTTGAACTCGGGCTGCAACGCCTCACCGAAACTCACCGCTTTGGCGGCAATCACATGCATGAGCGGCCCGCCTTGCAGACCCGGAAATACCGCTGAATTGATCTTTTTTCCAATCTCTTCACTGTTCGACAGGATCATGCCGCCACGGGGCCCGCGGAGCGTCTTGTGTGTCGTGGTCGTCACCACGTGCGCGTGCGGCAGGGGTGAGTCATAGACACCGCCAGCGATCAGGCCCGCATAGTGCGCCATGTCGACCATGAGCACCGCGCCCACTTCGTCCGCGATCTTGCGGAAGCGTGCAAAATCGATCTGCCGTGAATACGCGGACGCCCCTGCCAAGATCAGCTTCGGCTTTTCGCGATGCGCAATCTCTTCGACCTGATCATAGTCGATCAGATGATCATCCTCTCGCACGCCGTAGGCGACGGGATGAAACCATTTACCGGAGATGTTGACCGGCGAGCCGTGCGTGAGGTGCCCACCGCACGCCAAGTCCATTCCCAAGAACTTGTCACCCGGCTGCAACAGCGCAAAGAACACCGCCTGGTTGGCGTTTGCCCCGGAGTGCGGCTGCACGTTCGCGAAGCTGCAATTGAAGAGTTTCTTCGCCCGCTCAATGGCGAGGCGTTCGACCTCGTCCACAAATTCGCAACCGCCATAATAGCGCCGCCCCGGATAACCCTCAGCGTACTTATTGGTCAGCACCGACCCCTGCGCTTCCAGGACAGCACGCGAGACGATGTTTTCCGACGCGATCAGCTCGATCTGCCGCTGCTGCCGCTTCAGTTCGTCTTGGACCGCCGACTGCACATCGGGATCAGCTCGATCCAACGGCGCTTCAAAAAAGCGATCGCGTTCGGCCGCGCGGCCTCCACCGTGGTCCATGGGCTCTCTGCAACTCCTGGCAAGCTGAATCGTCACCGAGCATAGGCGCTCGATTCACAGCAATCAAAGCCGCTGACAGTGCTGAGCATTACTTATGAATGCAGCAGAGTAGCCGCAATTACCGCCTTAGTTCGAGAGTAATACTTGTACAATCTACCGAATACAGCCTACAAGACCGCCCGAGGGTATTGTATTAGTTAGGAGAACCCGTGAACGGGCGCGAAGGAGACAATACTTCCACCGCAGATGGCAGCGACACGCTCCGCATGACGACAGAAATCGTCGCTTCATTCGTGAGCAACAATAAGGTTTCGTCCGACGAGCTGGTCGACTTGATCCGCAGCGTGCATCGTGCGCTTGCGGCGCTGCCGGATGCGGCGGCTGAAAGGGCCGGGGAGCGGCCGAAGCCTGCGGCGCCGATCAACCGCTCCGTGCATGACGATTACATCATCTGCCTCGAAGACGGAAAAAAGCTCAAGATGCTCAAGCGCTATTTGCGCTCAACCTATGGCATGACGCCTGACGAATATCGTAAGCGCTGGGGACTTCCAGCGGACTATCCGATGGTGGCGCCCTCCTACGCTGCGCGCCGTTCGGAATTCGCCAAGCGCATTGGCCTCGGCAAAGGCGTTCGCCGCCGCGACTAGACAATGATGCCAGCCCCTTTCGGCTGATCGCCTTCCGCGAGTTTCCGCTTGAGCAATTGCCTGCCAAGCGCCCGCAGATCGGCGAGCGCCGCGGTCGCTGGCGTCTGAAACACAACCTCTGTACCGGTGGCGACATGCACCACCGCGACCCGCTGCACGTCACCAATCTTGGTGATTTCGAAAATAACCTCGTCTGGAGCGTCCGCGCTCAAGGCGCTGAGGTATGCACCGGACACATCGCCCAAACCGCTTTGAGCGAAGCCACCAGGCGCTCCATCAACGCATCGTCGTGGAAGGGCGACGGCGTAATACGCAGCCGCTCAGTACCCTTGGGCACCGTCGGATAGTTGATCGGCTGCACATAAATGCCGTGGTCATAGAGCAGGATGTCGGAGATCTTCTTGCAGCGCGCCGCATCGCCCACCAACACCGGCACGATGTGGGTGGTCGATTCCGACATCACCGGAATGCCGGCCTCGAACAGCATGGTTTTCAAGCGCTCCGCGCGTTCGGCCAAGCGGTCGCGCAGGTGCGGGCACTCGCGCACGATGCGCACGCTCTCCAGCGCCGCCGCCGCGATCGACGGCGCCAGCGAGGTGGTGAAGATAAACCCCGAAGCCGTGGAGCGGATAGCGTCCATCGCCGCCGCCGGGCCGGTGACATACCCGCCCATCGCGCCAAACGCCTTGGCGAGGGTGCCTTCGATGAAGTCAACCCGGTGCATCACCCCGTCACGCTCGGCGACGCCCCAGCCGGTGGGGCCGTAAAGCCCAACCCCATGCACTTCATCCAGATAGGTCATCGCGCCATAGGCTTGAGCGATGTCGCAAATGGCTTCGATCGGGGCCGTGTCGCCGTCCATCGAATAGACGCTCTCGAAGGCGATCAGCTTCGGCGCCTCGGCTGGCGCCTCGTTGATCAGCGCTTCCAGATGCTGAAGATCATTGTGCCTGAATATCCGCCGCTCACACTTGGCGCGGCGGATGCCTTCGATCATCGAGGCGTGGTTTTGCTCATCGGAGAAAATCCAGAGATCGGGGAAAAGCTGCGCCAGCGTCGACAGCGTCGCATCGTTGGACACATAGCCCGACGTGAACAAGAGCGCCGTCTGCTTGCCGTGAAGCTCGGCAAGCGCCCGCTCCAAATCGACGTGATAGCTGGTGGTGCCGGAAATGTTGCGCGTGCCGCCGGCCCCGGCGCCCACCTTGTCCAGCGCCGCATGCGCCGCATCCAGAACTTCAGGGCTCTGGCCTTGGCCTAGATAATCGTTCGAGCACCACACCACGATGTCGCGGGTCGAACCGTCCTCGCGCCGCAATGTCGCGTGCGGGAAACGCCCGCGCTCGCGCATGATGTCGGCGAACACCCGGTAACGCCCCTCCTCACGGATAGCGCCAACCGCCGCTTCGAATACCTGCAGGTCTTGAGATCTCACAACGACTCCGGTCCTAGAAATCCAACCGGTAGCCAGCCGTCACAAAATAATCCCAGCTCTCTTCACGCATCGATGAGTTTGAGGTGCGTTGCCATTCGGCGCCTACGTCCGCTTCCAGCGATCCGTGATGCCCGACTTGGTAATTCAGCCTGAACGAGGGGCGAGCCGACAACTGGGTGCCATTGTCGTTCTTGTTTTCCCGGTAGCTCAACCGGAACCGCGGATTGATCTTAAGCGCACGGCTCACGGGGTAGCGTGTGTTAAGGTCAAATCCATACCGCACCGAAGTCGACGTGTCGGCGTAGCGCAGGCCGATAATGCCGAGATCGCCCTCCTTGAAAAGGCTGGTGCCGATAAGCTGGATGGAGCCGTATAATTCTTGACCGGTTGCGGTCGTCGCAGGAACGCCGCCGGACGCGGGAGTGCCATCCAAGTTCGAAAGCGTCGCGTCAACATTGATCGAAAAGCGTTGGCTGATCGGGTGCGCGATCCCCGCAAAGTAGGTTGTGCTCTGGGCAGTACGATCCAACGCAAGCTGTTCAATCTCGGTGTCCGTGTAGGTCGCGCGCAGTTCGTCCAGAGAGCCAACCGTCTGTCCAATCAATGCGTTGATCGTCGCCAGCATCGGCGCCTTGCGATAGTCGACGCCGAGATTGAGTGTTGTATCGCCGGGGAGCGTGAACGTCGCGTTCGCGAGTCCGATATTGAGTTCATTATAGTGAACATCATAGTCCGCGAGCGCGAACAGGTTCATCCGATCGCTCACATAACGCAGCTCCACGCCTGCCGCGTTGCGATCGACAAACCCGTACGACGTCTGACGAAGCCAATAGACGCTGGCGTCCCATTTCTCGCCCTGGTAGTCGACGCTGGCCGCGTAGAAAGAACGGTGCGGATCAAACGTGAGATCGCGCGGTGTATCCACCGGATAACCGGCAATAACATCGACTCTGATGCGATCCATTGGACGCAGCGAAACCACGCCGCCATCGAAGCGACCGAACACTCCCGAAGTGCTGCGGGTTTGGCGCCCCCCTCGAACGACCAACCGGTCTTGGGCGTCGCCAACTTCCAAATAGAGCGCGCTCAAACTGGTTTCGTCTTTGCCGCCGGCCCTGAAATCGTTGCTGTAGGCCCCAGAGGCGCGCAGGCGCGCATGGACGGAGTTGGTTGCAATTGCCACGTCAGCATCAAGGGCAGACAGAAGTTCGTTCTGGTTCGTTTGGTGATCCGTCGTGGTCGGCGACGGCGGTCCAAACAAATCTTCGTAGGTGTAGGTCGCATCGTCCCGGAAGTAGATTTGCGACAAGCTTGCGCTTGCTTCCCACTGCGCCCCGCCTCGCCGCTCCTGCCGTCCGGCGCGACGCAGCTCTGGCCTCGGCTGAGGCATATCCATTGCCACAAGCGCGGCCAAACGTTGGCGCACGCGATCCGCACCTTCGCCGGTTGGATAGCGGCGCAGGTATTCATCATATTCCGCGCGAGCGTGCGCACGTTGACCCGCGCGTTCGCGCGCCACGCCAAGCAATTCCTGCGCATCCCGCGAACTCGGCGAGTCTGGCGCCTCCAAAATGCGCGTGAGCAACTGCACGGCATGGGCGTTGTCGCCCGCCGTCATGGCCGCGCGAGCCTCCGTGAGGAGCGGATCGCCCGCTCCAACGTCGACCTGCGGCACGGTCACTGGCGTTGGTTGTGACACCGCCGCGGCGGCGCCGTTTGGTAGACTTGGGTGGGACTCCGGCGAACATGAGGCCGCGTCCACGCCATCGTTGATAGCAACCCGGATGCTGCGGAAGTCTGGCCCTTGGCCTACGCGATACTGGGTTGATGCGCCGAACTGGAAAGACAACGTCGCCCCGTCTGGGCGGTCGCCGTCAAACTGGATTTCGCTGATATGAGCGAGCTGACTTTCCGGGGGCCGCACCGCCTCACGATGTTGCATGGCGCTGTCGTGATCGCGGTCAGCTGCACGGATGCGCACGCGCAAGTCATCGCCGCTCGAAACCGGAAAGTGACTGAGATAGCGAACGGGGAAATTGAAGTTGACCTGCAAGACAGCGCAGTGCTGCCCCTCTTCCACCGTCGCGTCCGACAAGACCCGATCCAGCGCTGGCTGAGCCAGGGCGGAGGGAGCAACGGACGCAAGAGCGGCCGCACCAGCCGTCACAGTCCCGAGTGACTTCATATAACGCATAAGGACCTCAATCGAATCCGCCGTCGCTGGCCCTGTGGTGGGAATTTCGGCGCGTCAGGATCGTCGTCATCGAACTGTCGCTGTAGATATGGCACGCGCCCGCGCAGTCGCGCAGTTCGCTAACCGTGTAGCGCACGTTGCCGTACTTGGTATGAGGATCGGAGCGATAGTTGTTGGCGTGGCAGGCTGCACAATCCGGCGCGTACGCGGCGTTCGGCCAAGCAATCGTCTGCGCATTGCTGCGGTGGCACATCACGCAGGTTACGCTGCTCCGGTGATCGCCCGGATAATCTGGCGATGTGTGGCGGAATACGATCGGCGTCCACGCCGTTGTGAGGTGGCAATCCTCACAGCCCAGCGAGGTGGTGAAGTGATTGGTTGGCCGTCCCGTCGCCGACGAACCGTTGTGACAGGTTGCGCACGAGCCAGTTATCGACGCGTGGTCAAACCGGGCGGGCGTCCAGGCAAGTGTCGAGTGACAATCGCCGCAATCCGCGGAGGTCTGAATGTGCGTTGGCGTCTTACCCGTTGCCGTCGTGCCGTTATGGCAGCTCGCGCACGAACCAGTGACGCCGTTGTGGTCAAATCGGACGTTTGTCCAGCTCGTCGTGACATGGCAATCATCGCAGGTGTTGCTCGTCGCCATGTGATTGGCGGGCTTGCCCGCAACGCGCGTCCCATCATGACAGCTGAAGCAGGTGCCGACGGCGCTCGCGTGATCAAAATGCACTGTCGTCCAATTGGTTGTGACGTGACAATCGTCGCACGTTGTCGTCGTAGGCAGGTGATTGGCTGATCGCCCTGCGGCCGTCGTTCCATTGTGACAACTCACGCAGGTTCCGGTGACCCCGGCATGGTCGAAGCGAACAGTCGTCCAGTTGGTCGTCACATGGCAGTCGTCACACGCGTTTGTCGTCGGCAAGTGGGTTGCGGGTTTACCGGTGGCGGTCGTGCCATTGTGGCAACTTGCGCAAGTCCCCGTAGCGCTCGCGTGGTCAAAGCGCGCGTTCGCCCAAGTCGTGGTCGTATGGCAATCGTCACATGTCGTGCTTGAGGGAATGTGGTTCGCCGGCTTGCCCGGAGCACGAGTCCCGTTGTGGCAACTCGCGCAAGTGCCGGTCGCCGCAGTATGATCAAAATGGACCGTCGTCCAATTCGTGGTGACGTGACAGCTTTCACAGGATGTCGTGGTCGACAAGTGCGACGGTGAGCGCCCCGTCGCGGATGTACCATTGTGGCAGCTTACGCATGTCCCCGTGGCGCTCGCGTGATCAAAGCGCGCGTTCGCCCAGGTCGCCGTGGTGTGGCAGTCTTCACAGGTGTTGCTCGAGGGCACGTGATTTGCGGGCTTGCCCGACGCATCGCGGCCGTTGTGACAGCTCGCACAAGCCGCCGTGACGCCGGAGTGATCGAACCGAGCGCTCGTCCATATTCCGGTCGTATGGCAGGACTCGCAATCGTTGCTCGTTTGCGGATGGTTGGCCGGTTTGCCTCCTGCGCGGCGTCCGTCGTGGCAAGACACGCAGGTGCCAATCGCCTCGCTGTGCTCGAAGCGGATCAGCCGATAGTTTTCGGTACCGTGACATGCGCCGCACTGCTGCGTCGTCGGCACGTGCGTTGCGCTACGACCCATCGCGCGTGAGCCGTTGTGACAACCCGCGCAAGTATTGGGCGCATCCGTGAACACACCGTTCGCGTGACACTCAGTGCAATTCAAGCGCCGGTGCGCGCCCGTCAGCGAAAAACCGGTTCTGTCATGGTCGAAACTCGCCTGCGGGCGCCCACGCGTCTGCGCTGCGGAAACGTCAGCAAACGCAAGCGCGGTCAACACGAGCAAGAGAACGGGAACAAGGCGCGCGGACCCGCGCACCCATTCTTGCAATCGCTTCGCAATAGGGAGTGCAGTTCCCATGCAGCGCCTACCGAACTTCTTCCTGCGATCGAACCCCGCGTCGTTCGACCTCTCCCCCGACAACGACGTCGGTGACTCTTTTCGAGTCCGCTTAACATGACCCTAACTCAGCGCGCGTGGATGCTGCGCGAAAATCTTTGTAAGATAACAAACCTTACAAACGCCGCGCGCCGCGGAACATCTCGGTGGTATGGCAGCGGCCGCACTCGGGTCCGAACTCGCCGCGGTGCGCATCGTCAGCCCGGTGACAAGTAATGCAGGCATCCGATTGATGGACGCGATCACGCATGCGCTGCGTATGACACGCTTCACATTGCAGGCCTGCGTGCGCACCGGTCAGAGGAAAATGCGTCTGGTGATCATGGTCAAACGACCAACGGGCCCACGCGACGGGGTTATGGCACGCGCCGCAGTTCACTCCGAGCCGTCCTTCGTGGCGATCGTCATCGCGGTGGCACGTTACACACTGCTCCGGAGCATCTTTGAAGCGACGTGTTTGATGACAAGACGCACATGTGGCGCTGGCGTGTTCGCCAATGAGGGGAAACCTCGTCAGTCCATGGTCAAAACGCACCGAGGTCGTCCAGCCGGCGTCGCTATGACACTGCTCACATTGCGCGCCCTCCTGACCGGCGTGCGCATCATCGGCGCGATGGCAAGATATGCAGGTCATCGCGAGGCGCACCTGCCGAGCCGGCTGAACGTGACACTGCTGACAGGTCAGGCCGGCATGCCGCCCGCGGAGTGGAAACTGCGTCTGCCGCGTGTGATCGAAGTTGGAGCGCCGCCAGTCTGTCTCTGAATGACATTCCTGACAGGCGGCGCCGTTATGCCCCTGGTGCGCACGCTGATCGTCAGCGCGATGGCACGATAGGCAGTCCGTTGGCAGGCGCACTTGTCCCGCGGGCTGCGCGTGACACGCCGAACACTGAATTGCAGCGTGACGCCCTCTCAATGGAAAGCGCGTTCGGCTGTGGTCAAAGCGTTGCGCGTGCCAATCGACGGCGGAATGGCACTCGCCGCAATTCGGACCGAGACTTCCATGGTGCGCGTCGTCACTCTGGTGACACGCGACGCACGTTGTAGGCGTGCCGTCGTAGCGCTCGTTGGCGTGGCAGGTAACGCATCGCGCGCGCAGGTGGGCGCCCACCAAAGGAAATTGCGTGCTCGAGTGATCAAACCGAATTTGATGCCAGCTCTCGTCTGTGTGGCATGAACTGCAGCGCACACCGAGGCGTCCGTGGTGGGGTTCGTCTGTTCGATGGCAGTCGACGCACGCCGTTGATGCGAGCCGGTACTTGCGGCCAACCGGATGGCAGGACACGCACGTCACACTCGCGTGGGCGCCGTGAAGAGGATAATCGGTTTGCGTGTGATCGAAGGTTCGAGCATCGAACCGCACCAGTGCGTTCGCGCGCCCGTGGTGATCCGAATGGCATGAACCGCAGCTTGCTGTCGAAGCCGCGCGGTCGCGCCCATGAAAGCCGGTATGAGCAGCGAGATCTGCGCCGATCGGTCGATGGCACGTGACACAGAGTTGCGCTTGCGCTGTTCTGTTAAATGGCGCGTGACACGACGCGCAACGCCCCTCGACGTTTGCGTGCGCGGCCGCGAGGGGTCCTGGCGAAACGAGCCGCTCTATAACGGATTGCGCCTGGGCTACGCCAAACAGCGTCATCGCCGCGATCAGGACGGCTGCTAGACGTAGTATCCACCGCATTTGCGCCGCTAATAAAGGTGAACCGCGACGACGTGAATGAGCGCGGTGAGGATCAGCATGAAAAACAAAGGCAAGTGGAGTACGTGCCACGCCGAAAATAGGCGCTCGTAAACCGCAAGCGATCCAACCCGGCGCACCGCGTCGTGGTAGCGGCGTATCTTGCGATGCGCTTCTGCTATCCGCCTGGATCGCACACGAGCCGGCCAGCGTTCCTGGCTCGCCCAGCTTTCCAACTCGCGATCGCAGTCGGCAATGAGTTCCCGCTCGCTGCGTGCGGCATGTACGTTAAGAGAAACTGCATGCGCCACCGCTGAGAAGAAGCCGCGGGATTGGGTCATCGCCTCGCGCTCCAAGGCGGCAAGGACAACATTTTGCGCCGCCGCCCTGACATCGACATCCATGTCTCGGCGAAACCCTTGCGCCTCAGCAATCAGTTCACGCGCCTCAACCTTGCTGCCGTACAGGCCTCGATGGATGCGTCCGTAAAAGTACCGTCCGACTATGCCGCTCCCAGACACGATCAACATGGAATACAGCGCGACAGCTGCATTGAGCGACTTAATTTCAAAGTTGGAATGAACAACGACCAAGACGGGCCCAACAATGCCGAGGATCATGTGCAAGCGAAACCACGTCGCCACGCTCCCCAAAGTTCGCATTGACTTGGCGCGCTTGCGCAGAGGGTAAAGCAGCAACGCCAGCATCATCGATCCGCCGACGATTCCAAGCGGGTAACCCCACCCATGGCGAGGGTCCAACCAACTCTCACCGCGATGCTGCCAAGCCAAATACAGCACGCCGACAACGCAGATAACAAAAATGACAAGCGCAATTGGCCCGTCATCAAAGCGACGCCTGGCGCGCGTTACGCTTACCGATCCCGCGAGGGCGCTGTCACTACTCATGCTCGTTCGCGCCCTCCTGATGCGTACCGCCACTAACGCTTGACTCTATCCAATACGTTACTGACTACCACCACTCAAGAAGCAGCTACTGCTTTGAAATTGTGGAGGCATCGCAATGATTCCAGAGATCGGGCGCTTCGCGTTGATTCTGGCGTTGATGATTGCGCTCGCGCAAACGATCCTGCCGCTGATCGGCGCAGCGCGGCGCGATGCGCGCGCGATGGCGTTCGGCGATGTCGGCGCGATAGCGCAACTTTTCTTCGTTGGAGTCGCGTTCGGCTGCTTGATGATCTCTTTCGCGGTCTCCGACTTCTCCGTTGAGGTGGTCGCCACCAATTCCCACACGAGCCAGCCGCTCATCTACAGACTTGCCGGCACCTGGGGAAACCATGAAGGCTCGATGCTGCTCTGGGTGCTGATCCTGGCGGTGTTCGGCGCGACGGTAGCCCTCCTTGGCCGCACTATTCCATCAACGATGCGCGCGCGTGTGTTGGCGACGCAGGGGCTCATTGGCGTCGGCTTTCTTGCGTTCCTGATCTTCACGTCGAACCCGTTCGCGCGGTTGGATCCGGCGCCGTTGCAAGGAAACGGGCTCAATCCTCTCCTGCAAGACCCCGGCCTCGCATCGCATCCTCCGATGCTTTATCTTGGCTATGTTGGGTTCTCGACAGCCTTTTCATTTGCCGTCGCCGCTTTGCTTGAGGGGCGCGCCGATGCTGCGTGGGCGCGCCACGCGCGGCCGTGGATTCTCGCTGCGTGGGTGTTCTTGACGACTGGCATCGCGCTTGGGTCGTTGTGGGCGTACTACGAACTCGGCTGGGGTGGCTGGTGGTTCTGGGACCCGGTCGAGAACGCTTCTCTGATGCCGTGGCTGCTTGGCACCGCACTGCTCCACTCCGCTCTCGTGATGGAAAGACGCGAATCCTTTGTTCGCTGGACGTTGCTGCTGTCCATATTGACGTTCTCGCTCAGCCTCATCGGCACCTTTGTCGTGCGCTCGGGCGTGCTGACGAGCGTGCATGCCTTTGCGGTCGACCCACAACGCGGCGTCTTCATCCTACTTCTGCTTGGCGTCGCGACCGGCGGCGGCCTGCTGCTCTACGCACTGCGCGCCAACAATCTCAGATCTGGCGCGCCCTTCTCCATCGTCAGCCGCGAAGGAAGCTTGATCCTCAACAACGCGCTGATCGTGACGGCTATGGCCACGGTTTTTATCGGCACATTTTATCCGCTGCTGATCGAGCTTCTAGGAAGCGATAGAATTTCGGTTGGCGCCCCTTTCTATGCGCTGACCTTCGTGCCGCTCGTCGCGCCCGTTCTTGCCGGCATGGCAGTGGGGCCAATGCTGAAGTGGCGCAGCGATACGCTCGCCAATGGTCTGCGGAAATTGGGTTGGGCGGCAATTGCCGGCGCCCTTGCGGGCTTGATCTCGCTGGTGCTTACCGGCGCACGCACACCAGTCGCTGCCGTGGGCATCGCCCTGGCGGTTTGGATCATGGCCGCGTCGGTCTCGATCGTCGCCAAACGCATTCGCATTGGCAAAGCGCCCTGGCTTGAGTCCACGCGCCTCGCGCTTGCCCTACCCCGCACGGTTTACGGCGTTGTGTTCGCGCATTTGGGGGTCGGTCTGTTGCTGGCGGGGCTCGTGGCGGCCAATGCCTGGAAGCAGGAACTGACTTCCAGCCTGCAACCCGGCGAAAGCCTGCGCTTCGCGGGCTACGACGTGCAGATGCTGTCAGTGACGACCGGTACAGGCTCGAACTACGAAGCCGAACGCTCGGTGCTCTCCTTCTCACACGGAGAAGATATCGCATTTCTTCTAACGCCAGAGCGGCGCTTTTACCCCGATCGCGAGATGCAAACGACGGAGGCTTCGGTGCGCAGCAACTTAGTCGCCAATACCTATGCCGCCCTTGGTGAGCGTGGCGACGATGGCAAGTGGACGGTGAGGCTCTATCGCCACCCACTGGCGATTTGGATTTGGCTGGGCGCCGCGATCATGGCGCTCGGAGGCGCGCTCTCCTGGTCCGGCGGGCTGCGTTCTGCGACAACGGCTTCCGCGAAGTCGGCGGTCATGGCGGCTGCCACATCGCCATGAACCGCTTGATCTTGTTCATTCCCGTCGGACTCTTTGTGGTGGTTGCGACGGCGTTCTGGTTCGGCCTTGATCACGACCCTTCGATCCTGCCGTCTGCATTGATCAACCAGCCAATGCCACAGTTCACGCTGGCACCTGTGCGTCAGGGAGACGCCGAATTCGTCAGCAATGACGTTCGAGGACAGGTCGTGCTGGTGAATGTGTTTGCGTCGTGGTGCGGTCCTTGCCGTCAGGAGCATCCGACGCTCGTCGCGCTCGCAAGCGAACGACATGTTCCGATCTACGGGATCAATTGGAAGGAATCGCCCGCCGACTGCCGGGCGTATCTGGCGCAGGCCGGCGACCCGTTTACACGCATCGGCAGCGACGAGAGCGGTCGGTTTGCGCTTGAACTTGGTGTCACTGGGGCGCCGGAGACCTTTATCCTGGACCGTCACAGCAGGATTCGGTTCAAACAAGTCGGCCCAATAACACCGGAGGTGTGGCAACAGACGATCGAGCCGATTATGACCCAGCTTGAGAATGAGCCATGAAATTGCTCAAGCCAATTCTTGCCGTTTGCCTCTTCGTGATGGCCGCGCCTGCACTCGCCGTTGAGCCCTCGGAGATGTTGCGCGATCCGGCGCTTGAGGCGCGGGCACGCGACATCAGCGAGCACCTGCGCTGTGTCGTTTGTCAGAACCAGACAATTGACGATTCCAACGCTCCGCTTGCGCACGACATGCGTCTCTTGGTGCGCGAACGCCTGATGGCGGGTGATAGCGATCGGCAAGTGATCGACTACATCGTCGCCCGGTACGGTGACTTCGTCTTGCTGCGTCCGCCCTGGCAACCTGATACTTGGGCGCTCTGGATCGCGCCGTTTGCCATCTTTGCGCTGGCACTTCTGGGTCTTTTCTCCCAGGTCCGCAGGCGAAGCGAAGCAGCGCCGCCGCCTCTTAGCGCTGACGAGCGCCGCCGACTGAATCAGCTGCTGACGAATGCGAAGCAGCCGCCCCCTGGGACTGGAGTTTCCTGATGCTTTGGTTTGCGCTGACCGCACTCGCTGTGTGTGCCGGCTTGCTTGTTGCATTGCCATTTCTGCGTACGCGCCGCGCTCCACCGGCCGCGGCGACGTCCGTGGATGTTTACAAGGCGCAACTTGATGCGATCGCGCGCGACGAAGCAGCAGGCGATGTCGATGCCAGTGCGGCGGTTGAGTTGCGCACCGAAGTCGAACGGCGCATTCTCGAAGCACCCCCCGCCGCCCCTGTCGCGTCTCCCGCAAGCGCTCAGTTCGACCGCGTCACCGCCGCCGCTGTGGCGCTCATTGTCGTGCTAGGATCGGCTGTACTCTATGCCGCGACCGGCGCACCACAAATGCAAAGCGCCGCTCGCGGCGCCGACGCCGCGCCGGCCGCGGCCGCCGCGCAATCACTCCCTGACGTTGACACCATGATCCAGCGTTTGCGCGCGCGGCTGGAGAGCTCGCCCAACGATGCGGAAGGCTGGCGCATGCTCGGCTGGTCTTATTTTGAAACCAATCACTTCCCGGAGGCTGTCGACGCATACCGCCGGGCGGTCGCTCTCGCGCCACAGGAAGCAAGCTACAAGTCCGCGCTCGCCGAGGCGGTCACGCAAGCCAATGGCGGCTCAGTCACAGCGGCCGCGCGCCAGGATTTTCAAACCGCTCTTTCTCGCGATGCACATGACGAGCGAGCACGCTATTATCTCGCTCTCGCGAAATCTCAGAGCGGCGACGCGCGCGGTGCGATTGACGATTGGATTGCGGGCGTTCGCGCTGCTGCGCCAGACTCGCAATGGGCGCCGCGCATGCGGGAGAGCGCCGAAACCGCAGCGCGTCAGATTGGCTTGAACATCGCAGGGCGGATGCCGCCAGCGCCGGCGGCATCCCTCTCGCGCGCGCCTCCGCTGTCCGCGGGCGTTGTTGCTCAGGCGCAGCAGGCATCGCCGGAAGCGCAACAGCAAATGATCGCGGGAATGGTGGACGGCCTGGAACAACGGTTGGCCCAGAACCCTCGTGACGCGGACGGATGGGTGCGTCTGATGCGTTCGCGCATGGTGCTCGGGCAGGCCGATCGCGCGGGCGCCGCGCTGCAATCTGCATTGCGCGCGTTCAACGGCGATGGAGCAGCCCAGCAGCGTCTGCGCGCCGCCGCCACTGAGTTGAACGTTCCGGGGGCCTGAGGCTACGCCAATGGCGCTTGACCCAAGCTTGCTTTGGTACGTTCTTCCGCTTGTTGGCATTGTGGGCTTCTACATTGTGCGGCGCGGACGGCGCGAGAACGAAGCGCGTCTTGCCCGCGAGGCAGCGCTTGAAGCGGGCCTGGATCAGCCCACGTCGCTGCATCCAAAGATCGATCCGTTGAAGTGCATTGGCTGTGGCGCGTGCGTAGCGGCGTGTCCCGAAGGCGATGTGCTGGGCCGCATTAGCGGAAAGGCGGTACTGATTTCCCCTACAGAATGCATCGGCCACGGCGCATGCCGGACCGCATGTCCGGTCGATGCAATCCAACTGGTGTTTGGGACCGAAAAACGCGGCATTGAATTGCCGCATGTTGGACCTGATTTTCAAACCAACGTCCCGGGCGTCTTCATCGCTGGCGAGCTGGGCGGAATGGGCCTCATCCGCAATGCCATCGAACAAGGCCGTCAGGCCGTCGATGAGATCGCCCGTTTGCCCCGCGCCCACGGCGCAGACTACGACCTCGTTATTGTCGGCGCCGGCCCCGCCGGCATTTCAGCCAGTCTCGCCGCACAGCAACACGGCTTGAACTATCTTACGATCGAACAGGAAACTTTCGGCGGAACGGTTGCGCATTTTCCCCGCAACAAGCTCGTTATGACCCAGCCAGCGACCTTGCCCGGTTATGGCGAGGTCAAATTTCGCGAGATCAACAAGGAATCGCTCTTGGAATTTTGGTCCAACGTCGTGCGCGATAGCGGAGCAAACATCATCTACGACGAACGGGTAACGCGCATCGAAGATGTCAGCGGCGTCTTTTCCATCGCAACCACGCAGCGTGAAGTGCGCGCCGGCAGCGTATTGCTCGCGATCGGCCGGCGGGGAACTCCCCGTGCGCTTGACGTACCCGGAGAAGATCTGCCCCACGTGGTTTATCGTCTCATCGACCCCGAACAATATGCGGGGATGCGCGTTCTCGTCGTCGGAGGCGGCGATAGCGCGCTTGAGGCGGCCGCCTCCTTGGTCGAGGAAACGGACGCGGAGGTGATCTTGGCCTATCGCGGCGCGGCTCTCGGACGCGCAAAGCCACGCAACCGAGAGCGCATCGCGCGCGCGGCCGAAAGCGGCGCGCTTCGACTATTGCTGTCGACCAACATCATTCAGATCGAACCGGAAAACGTCCTTCTTGAACGCAACGGTCGTCAGCGTCATTTTCCGAATGATGCCGTGATCATTTGCGCAGGCGGCGTATTGCCGACTGATTTTCTTCGCAGCATCGGGATTAACATTCAGACCAAATACGGCACCGCTTGAAAGCGGCTCTTGCTCAGGTGTGCGGCGTTGATCCAGCACTCGCGCCGTTCGATCGCCTGAGGCAGGAAATCAAACGTTGCGCGGCAACGTCCGCCAAAGCTCCGTCCAACTCCATTTCCTGCAATTGCGAGCGCAGCGCCGCCACGGCCTCATAAGACCTAATCGCGGCGCTAATCCGGCCAACGCGGCGCTGCAAATTGCCGGTTTGCAAGAGTAGGCGCGCGTATTCGAATACATCAGACTTGCTGGCGCGCAGGCGCATGACCGCGGACATTGCAGCGACCGCCTCTTCGTTGGTCTCGACCGCCAATGCCCACTGCCCCGCAGCGCATTGTGCATCCGCTAGCTCGCTGCAGGAGCGCGCGTAGTCCACCTGCGCCTCAGCATCTCCACCGACGCGCAATGTGTTGCGAACTTTCACCGCTTCCGCGAGACGATCCAAAGCCTCCTCCTCGCGGCCAGCTTGATGCGCGACAATCCCCGCCAGATGCATCGACGCTCCCATGGCGGCCCGACGCGCCGACGCGCCTGATGCACTCCTTTGCGTGTCAATGGCTTCGGACACGCTCTTGAGCGCTTCTTCGTTCTGCGCCAACATCGCCAAATGCGACGCTCTGTTGTGTAGAGCACCAGCGAGTGCGGTCGTTGTATCATTTCCCTCGTGATGACCGCGACGACGATAAATCGCAATCTCCTCATCTGTGGCGTCAAGACCAACAGCGTATTGCCCAACGGCAAAAGCATGCTGCGACAGATTGCGAAGCGCAGTCGCTAACGGATTCAGATAGGCCACTTCCGCTAACGAGGCGGTACGGAAAAATTCCGTCGCCTCTTGGCTGACAGAAAACGCGTCGTCAAAAAGCTCCGCGTGGCCGAACACCACACTCGCCTCCGACAACGTGCGCGCCATATCTAAACCGCAGACCATTGGCGCCTGCACGGCGAGCAATCGACGCACCGCGATAGCCTCGTTCGACACGGCGACTGCGCGCGAAACATCACCTGTCTTGAGGTAAGCACCGGCCAGATTATGCAAGGCAGCGCCCAGCCCCATTCGATTTTGGATGCGATCGTTCCGATCAAGCTCCCGGAGGAAAAGATCGCGCGCCTCGGCGCCGAGGCTCACACCCTTCTCGAGGTTTCCCCGCTCTGACTCGACGGCGCCGAGCAACCGGAGCGAATCCGCTAGCCTCGCTGCGAGGAGAGTGGCGCCGCCATCGATCAGCTTGCACCACATCGACACCGCCTCCGTACAAAGCGGCACCGCGATTTCGAAGCGTCCGTTTCGCGCGAGGCTTTGAGCGGAGGCGCTAAGGGCTAGCGCCAGCGAGGGAGAGCGTCCGCCTTCGGTGGCGGCGCGCCGCCTCAAGTAAGCCAGGCGTTCTTCGCTTGCCCAAACGCGCTCCGCCCAGCTGCAAAGCTTCGTCACCGCCGCCGCGAGGGTCGCGTCGACAAGAGGCGGCGGTTCTTCCAAGACTTCATCCAAGCTGCAGGGCTCTTCGGCGATGCCGGCGGCCGCAATCGCTTCAATGCGACGAAGCGCCAGCGCGATCGGTTCATGTTGCGACGCATCGGTCTCTATTAGCGCTGAACGAAGCAATACGAGCGCCGAACCGTCGCCGCCAGCGTCGGCGCGAAGGGCGGCTCTTGATAGCAAATGTCTAACCGACCCGGCGTTCATTCAACCTTCCCAGCACTGAAGGGTCAAACACTCGGCCAGAGCGTGACGACCGTCGTGCCTTCTCCCACTCCGCTCTTTAGTGCAATGCTGCCGCCATGAAGGTCGAGTATGCTCTTTGCAATGGCGAGACCCAAACCCACTCCCTCATTCGATTGCCTTGGATTCGAGCGATAAAAGCGATCGAAGACATGAGGAATGTCCGCCGCCGCAATGCCCGAGCCGGTGTCGATAACGGCCACCTCCACACCCGACGAAACTGGGCGCGCCACGACCCGAACAACGCCGCCAGCCCTGGCGTGGGCGATCGCATTGGTTACGAGATTACCGATCGCCTGCTGAAAAAGCAGACGGTCGGCGAACGCGTGCGGAGTCATCGCTTGGCATTCAACCACAATGCTAATTCCGGCGTCCGTCGCACTTGACTCGAAATAGTTGCGCAAGACGCCCAGCTCGCCCTCCACATCAAGCATCGCGCGCTCGGGTAACGTTGGCGCATTTTCCGCTCGCGCCAAGAACAGAAGCCGTTGCACCAGTCGCGCTAACTCACCGCACTCGCGCGCCTGCTCCTCGATAACCTCGCGGTACTGCTCTGCGGTTCTTGGCTCGCGCGCGGCAATTTCGGCCTTCAGGAGCATTCGGTTCAGCGGCGTTCGAATTTCGTGGGCGACATTGTCGGCATAGCGCCGCAGTGCTTCGTGGGCTCGTTGAAGCCTCTCCAGGGCTCCGTTGAAGGCGCGCCCGACATCGCTAACCTCGTCGCCGGCGCCATAGGCGCTCAGCCGCGCGCCCACGGCATCTCCACCAAGAGTCTCGGCTTCTCGCGCCATGCGCCGCAGTGGCGCCAACAATGTCGCGGCAATGACGGCGGCAACCAGAGCGCATGCCAACAAGGCAGGCGCCACGACGGACAGCAGCATAGCGCGAAAGCGCCCGAGAAGAAGTTCGTCGACGCTCACGTCCACCGCGGTCTGGACGGTGGCTTCACCAGAGGGTAAGCCGGCCGCCCTGACCCGTAGGCTCAAGCCGCGAAACTGTCGGCCATGGGCATTGGCGAACGTGATCGGCCGCGCATCACTTGCGACGGCCGCACTTGGAAATAGATCCGCGGGCGCCGCCCCCGCCATAAGCGGCGTTTCGTTTACCACCACGCCACGACGATCAATAACGCGCATGAATACCTGGCGTGGACCTTCCAAGTCTTCGCTGACTT
Source organism: Pseudomonadota bacterium (assembly GCA_016195245.1). GTDB lineage: Bacteria > Pseudomonadota > Alphaproteobacteria > Caulobacterales > Aquidulcibacteraceae > Vitreimonas. Next base: position 25,405 of record JACQAC010000057.1, on the reverse strand, counting down.
CGTGGGGCAGCCAGAAGGCGATGTCTGAGGACGTCTGCAAGATATCCGCGACGCGCTGCGCACGCTTCATAAGCACCTGTTCGTCCACGCTGCGTACTTGCGCGGTCATCGCACCGTACATCGCCACGCTAACGGAAAGGACAATCAACATGGAGGCCACGGCGCTCCACGCAGCCAGCCGCCACGAGAGGCTCGAGAACGGCGGTAGCCGCGAGAGCCATCGCTGCAACACGGCCCTAGCGGAGGACATATCCTCGACCGCGTAAGGTGTAGATGAGCTTTTTGGCAAACGGATCGTCGAGTTTTTGTCGAAGCCGTCTGATATTTACCTCAACGACGTTGCTTTCCGAGTCCACCTCGATGTCCCACACCTGCTTGGCGATATATTGCTTCGACAGGATTGCTCCTTGATAGGTCAGCAACAGTTTCAGGAGGGCAAATTCCTTCATGGTGAGGGAGATCACTTCTCCATCTCGCAGCGCGCTCAAGTTCGCCTCGTCGAGTGCAACATCGGCGTTACCGAGACCGCTGGTTTCTGCACGAGAAAGTCTACGGCAGATGGCGTTGACGCGTAGGTTCAGTTCTTCGAAGGAGAACGGCTTGGTTAGATAGTCATCCGCGCCAAGGGACAAACCTCGCACTCTGTGTTGAATGCCATCGAGCGCCGAGAGCATGAGGACCGGCGTTTGACACCCTTGTCGGCGCAGCTCTTCGAGAACTTGCCATCCATCTCTCTTCGGCAACAGCGCGTCGAGGATGATAAGATCAAATGGCGCAGCCTGGATCGCTGCGAGGCCAAGCTCACCGTCGCCCACCGCTTCCACGGCGTGCCCGGCTTCCGCCAGGCCGCTGCGCAGGAGCTCACTTGTTCTCAGATCGTCTTCGACGATCAATACTCTCGCCACGCTTGTTCACTCGCCTCTACCCCTGCCGCGACAAGCGTCTCAGCCTGGTCGAGTGTGTGACGCAACAAGGTCCGTTTGCGCAAGCATGTTCGCCACGCGCGCAACGGCCAAAGTCTTTTGACCTGAATTAACAATGGGTCCGCATGCTTCGAAGTGGGTTGTAATTTTTGTTATCTTACTCAGAGGAGTCGCACAGCCGCGAAAACCACAATCTGCCAATGCGCCGACTCGCGGCAGTCAGCCCGAACTCCCACGCGACTGAGCACCCGCTTCTCGGCCGCCCTGCCCGTTGATCGCCGCGCCGTCGATCAACTTTGGCGGCCTCGCTTCATGATGCGCCTGCAAGCGCTTGAGCGAGCTGCTCCTCGCGCTGCGCGCAAGAAATGCGGGCGAGCACAGAGGCGCCTCCGCGTTCGGTCGAAGCGAGCTGAGTGACGTCATCGGAAGCGATGGTCCACAAAGGTTGGATCACTGACACGATGGGCGACATCGAGGGCCGGGGGATGACAATTGCCGAGTAACTCGACCATCCCGATCACCACTGCGCCAGCCATTTCAATTGCGTACAGAGATGGGTGCGCTGTTGAGTGCTTCACCGCCTTTCGGTCCGCGTTTGGTCTCTTGTTCTTGGGTGAGGCGGATGGCGGACAGAGAGGGATTCGAACCCTCGGTAGGCTTTCACCTACACACGCGTTCCAGGCGTGCGCCTTCAACCACTCGGCCACCTGTCCGGAGGGCGGGTTTATGGCCGCGCGGGCGCTTCACGTAAAGGCCCCTGGCGGCGTCCCGGGCGTGGCGCCAAGAAGAATAGATGAACTGCATCTACGCCGCCCTGAAACCCACCATCTTCGAGACGATGTCGGGCCTCGCCGCGGAGCTTGGCGCGATCAATCTGGGGCAAGCCTTTCCAGAAACCGACGGCCCACTCGATGTCCGCGAGCGTGCCGCACAAGCACTGCTTGATGGTCCCAACCAATATCCGCCGATGCGTGGGATACCAGCGCTTCGCGAGGCCGTCGCCGAACACTATCGGACGCACCAAGGCGTCGCGCTCGATTGGAAAACGGAGGTCACCATAACATCGGGCGCCACGGAAGCGCTCGCCGCTGCGCTTCTCGCCGTGATCGAACCAGGCGACGAAGTCGTGCTGTTCGAGCCGATGTATGACTCCTACTTGCCGATGGTGCGCCGGGGTGGCGGAACGGCGCGCTTCGTGCGCCTTGAGCCACCACATTGGCGCGTCAATGAAGACAAGCTGGCTGCAGCGATCACGCCAAAAACACGCGCCATTGTCGTCTGCACACCCGGCAATCCGTCGTCGAACGTGTTTTCGAGCGCCGATCTCGCACTCATTGCCCGCTACGCACTAAAGGCGAACGCCATCGTGATCAGCGACGAGGTTTGGGAGCATGTGCTGTTTGACAGCGCCAAGCACGTGTCGATGCTGCATGCGTTGCGCGATCGAACAATTAAAATCGGCTCAGCTGGCAAAATGTTCTCGATGACCGGTTGGAAGGTCGGTTTCGCTTGCGCCGCGCCGCCGCTGACCGATCTCTTCGCCAAGGCCCATCAATATCTAACGTTCACGACGCCGCCGAACCTGCAGCACGCTGTCGCGTACGGGTTAGGCAAACCGGCGGAGCACTTTGCCGAAGTCCGCGCCAACTTCGAACGCGGTCGCAACCGCTTGGCGCAAGGACTAGTGCAAGCGGGTTATGGAGTGCTGCCGGCCGCGGGCGCGTATTTTCTCAGTGTCGACTTGAACGCCTCTGGCATCGTTGCGTCGGACCAGGAGTTTGCGCTTCGCGCGGTGAAGGAAGCGGGTGTTGCAACCATCCCCTATTCCGCCTTCTACGCTGAACCAGGCGCGCCGCCGCTGGTGCGGCTATGTTTCGCCAAGAGCGATTCAACCCTCGACAGAGGGATCGAACGCCTGGCTACGGCGCGAAAACTCTTCGTGTAGGAGCAGCATCCAGGCCCCGCATCCGCTCAAGGGTTGCTGATCAAAGCGCGCACGAAGCTGTTTTGTTTCTGTGGCGCAACACAAATCCTTCCGACAGGCATCCCACCCGCACCTCGAAGTTTCGCGATGCACGCCGTGAGCGCATTATTTACAATTTATGCTAGAATGCCGGTTCGGATGATTCCATGCCACGCGTCTGTTTGATTGATGATGACATCCTCGTACGCGATGCGATCAGCCTTGGGTTGGGCGACGCAGGCTTTGAGGTCTGCGCCGCGCCTGGAGCGGCAAGCGGTCTCGATTTCGTCAAGCGTGAAGGTGTTGATGCGGTCGTCACGGACATGAGCATGCCGGGCACGAACGGCGCCCAATTCATCGCGCAGGTGCGCGAGCTTTTTCCGCACTTGCCGTTGGTTGCAATTTCGGGATCGAGCGTTATCGGCGGCCGCGACGCGCTGGAAGTCGCACAAGAGGGCGGCGCCAACGCCGTCATGACAAAGCCGTTCCGCGCCAGCGCATTGGCGCAGGTAATCACCGACTTGTTGAACGAAAGCGCCGCATCCTAGGCGGCCCCGATCAACGGATCGCTCATACTGGGCGCACCTGTTTCAATATGGCCCGCAAAGCGGCTCAGGAAGGCCGCATCGCCGACAATGACGACTTCGACATCGTACCAGTCGGCGCTGCTTTGTATCTGCCAAGCCAATTGCACGGCTTGTCCGCCGCGCAACGTCACATTCTCGCTCCGCGTTCCGTAAGCGCGCATGCGAACAATCGCCTCGATGGGCGCCGAACCCGTGTTACGCAGCGCGATGACGAGCGCCCGCTGCACACGGTCGGTGTTGGCCGCCACACTTAGAACCGCGCCATGTGTCCCGCAAAAGTTGCGCAGGAATCCGTTGGGCCCAAGAACCCTGAGATCGTAGGCATCGGCATCGGTAAGCACTTCGTGACGCAGCGACCTGCCAGCTTCGACGGTAAAGAACCAAGGGCCGGTGGTTCCGTCTGCATCATAAACGTTGAAGGCTGCTCCCGCTGCGCCGTTATTTGTGAAGACCAGCGCAACGCTCTTGCTCACCTCATCCGTTTCACAATGCGCTTGCAGATCGTACGGCAAAGGACGAGCTGGCCGCTGCCCTCGCTCCTGAAGCGCGACAGTAGGCGTCGCAGGCGCCACCGCGCGCGGCAATGCGCGCGACGCGTCGGCAGCGGCGATGTAACCACCGGTGTCCGGCAACTGCGAACGCGCGGTATCCGGCGACGCGAAATCAAACACCGATGTGAGATCGCCGCACACGGCGCGCCGCCACGCGCTGATGTTCGGCTCTTGCACGCCGAAGCGCCGCTCAAGAAAGCGAACGACTGAGGTGTGATCGAATACTTGCGAATTGACGTAGCCGCCTTTGCTCCCAGGTGAAATTGCCAGGATCGGCACGCGCGGTCCCAAGCCCACCGGCTCGCCGCCGAAGCTTTCGCCGTCTGTGCTGACCGTCGATGCGCCAAGCGCCGGACCGAGCGCCGGCAAGGGCGGCGGCATGTGATCGAACAGACCGTCATTCTCATCGTAGTTCAGCAGGAAGACGGTTTTCGACCACATCTCCGGACTATCGACGAGGGCCGCGAGCAAGCGCGCTGTCAGTGACTGACCGTAGCCCGGCCCGGCCGCGGGATGCTCGCACATGATGTAGGGGGCAACGATCCACGAGACTTGTGGCAGCGTGCCTTCGCGCACATCCTTGGCAAGCTCAGCCACCAAATATTCGCCGCGCGAGGCGTGCGCATTTTCCTTGGTTGACCCTTCCGCCCAACTGCGTCCGCGCTGCATGAGCGCGCGATCGGCATGCTCGCCGCGAAACGCCGCGAAGTAGGCCAGCGAGTTGTCACCGTAGTTGTCGTATTCCTGATAGACCTTCCAGCTTACGCCCGCTGCCTGAAGGCGCTCCGCATATGTCCGCCATGTGAGCGGCGAAAACATCGCATGGTCGTTGCCGGGGTCGGATGTCCAATTCAGTTCCAACAACGCATTGCGCGCCACCAGTGGGCCGTCATAGCCAGCACTCAACCCGCTTGTGCCCGTGAACAGGAAATTCCGGTTCGGTGACGTCGGGCCAAAGATCGAACAATGATACGCGTCGCAAATCGTGAATGCGTCGGCGAGCGCGTAGTAAAACGGCAAGTCGTCGCGCGTGAAGTAACCCATAGTCATCGGCGTCTTCATGCGGATCCAAGCGTCGTGATGCTTCCAGCGTTCGTGTGACCCCTTCCAGCTATGATCGAGGCTGCCGTTGTGATCGGCGCGCGTCGTGTGCGTGTCGAGATGGAACGGCGCAACCGCCCTTCCGTTTGGCGACGGTTGGCGAAACACGCTCTCGCCACTTGGCAGCATCAAAGGCCGCGGATCACCGAAGCCGCGCACGCCCCGCAGCGATCCAAAATAATGATCGAAGGAACGGTTCTCCTGCATCAGGATCACGACGTGCTCGACATCGCGGATCGTGCCGGTGCGCGTGTTTGCGGGTTGCGCCAGCGCGCGCGCGATCGTTGGGCCAAACGCTTCCGCCGCGAGCGCGGCCGCGCCCATCTGCAAAACTGAGCGGCGTGAATTGTCCATGACGGTCCCCTGCGCGATGGCGCAGGTTACGACAGCTCCAGAAGATCGCTAGTGCGAAGTCGGTGTGACGCTAGGTCGGCCAGCGCAGACCGACGCGGCGACGCTGTTGCAGCGTCTGCTCGGCCCGTTGCAGGGCCCGCAACGCCACTTCAGCTTGCTGCAGCGAGTCCGTCGAACGCAGCACGTCCATCGCCAAGCGCAGGCGGGAGGCGCCCTCTTCCAACTTGTCGCGCGCACCCTCGCGCTCACCCAGGGCGGTCAACGCCCGCCCAATTTCCTGCTGGGCCGAACCCCATGCTATGGGATCGGTGGTGCGATCGACGCGATCGAGATAGTGCTGCCGCGCGTCCAGCGACTTCTGCAGCCATTTGATATGGCCGCCGCGCTCACCGAGGCTCAGTGCGCCCGACGCAAAGTCCGACAAAATGTCGAGCTGCAAGCCGTCGCTTACCGAATCCGGGCGTGCATCGACCATCTTGTCGAGCGCTTCGACAATCGGCTGCAGGCGTTCGGGCTTGTAATCTTGCGGGCGATGTAAGACCGGACGCGCCTTGCGCGCCAAAGCAAACGCCAACGCGCGCTGTACGATCTCGTCCGGACGGCCTGTACGCCACTGGAGTTGGAGGTCCTGGACCTCATGCACGCGGCCGTAGCCGGGCAACGTCATGATCCGCAGATCGAGCCGGCCGAGCCAGTTGCGCTTACCCCAAACGATCACATCGGCGGCCGAGCGCTCAAGCGCATCAGCGGCCTCAACCGCGACCCGTCGGCGGCTCTCGGGATGCGCGTTCGGCGCCAGTGTCTTCAGACGGACCGGAAAGACATCGACTTGCACGTTCGGCTCGAACGAGAACAAACCAAAATTGTCCTCGACCGCTTCCTTCATTTCCTGACGCAGAAGAAAGCCGCCGCCTTCGATGTCGCCGATCAGGACGAGTGCGCGGTGATCCTTGGTCCGCCGGAGCGCCTGCGCGCGCAGCGCGATCCGCGCGACACTCGAAGCGCGCATCATGCCGGCGAGCACCCAGAAGATGGCAATCACCACCGCCGCCAGCGCCATCGACATGAAGAACATAAACACGTTCGGCGCCTGCACGAACATGGTCTGCAGTTCGCGCGGAAGCAGGCGCATCAACTTGGACGCCAAGTCCGGCGCCAGCGCGGTTGCTTCTGCAAAATTAACCATTTAGCGGTCGTCGTCCTTGGTGCGAGTCCTGACCCTTAGCCCGCCCTTCGGCGGCGCACAACGCCCCCAGGCGCCGTCGCGCGGGCCAACGCACACCGCCCATCCCGGGCGGGAATAAGGGCGTGTGGATTAAGCCACGTTCTGGGGCGTGCCCCGTTTTAGGGATGGCCCTGAGCGGCGGCGGCCGCAGCGCGGGCACGGGCCATCGCATCCGCGATCGAGGCCTGTGAGGGTATGTGGGTCTCGGTCACCTGAACGCCCGGCGGCAGCTGGAAGAGGCTTGGGTCTTGCGGGCCCCGCTGCAGGCTCTGGGTGTCGAATACGACGTTTCCGTCCATCTTCATCTGGATCATGATGCCGTCGTTGGTGACGCACATGCTGCGCGTGCCAGAGGTCGTGGCAGCACCCGCCGGCGCATCGACGGTCCATTCGCCGCCATGCTCACCGCCTGCCGAGCAATCGCCCAATCGGTGCGCCCGCGCCTGCATCTGCGCCCGCATCGCATCCATATCCACGGTCGTGGAAGCATGGGTTTGGAGCTGGGAGAGGTCGGTGCGAGTCGCCATGGTGCGCCCGGCGACATGCATAATGTTGAAGGCTTCGTGGGTGTCGTTGTCGATGATGCTGGTCATGTGCCCCATCGGGCCGTTCATCTCGGTCCGCATCTTGGCGCCGTCATGGTAGATGACTTCAGGCACCGCGCTTCCGCCGATGGTCATTGTGGCGGTCTGACGAAACGAGACGTTTCCGCCCTGTGGAAAACCATTGCTGGCGCCGCCGCTGGGCGGCGCGGCCGCGGTGCCGGAACTGCTGCTGGAGGGCGCGCCGGGGCTGCATGCCGCCATCGCCAGAACTGAAACAAGCGCCAAAGCCACAATTCGCATCAAAGCACCTCCGCTAACCGCCCCGGCGTAGCACGACGCAGGCTCGCTGAAACCTGCCCTTTAGTCGCAAAATCGGGCCAGCCGCTCGCAGACCAGCAGCCCCTGGCTTTGCGCCCGGCCCTTCGGCCCCTAAACAAGCCGCCAACCGTTTCGGGGAACACCATGAAATCTCTATTGCTCGCCACCTGCCTCATCGGAGTGCTTGCTTTGTCCAGTTGCGAAACCGCGAGCACTGGCCCATCCGGAGGTGCTGCCGCAACCAGCACGTCGCCGGCGAGCGCCTATCAAGCCGCGCAAGCCGACGTGACGCGTCTTAGGGTGCAAGCGAACCAAAACGTGCTGCTGGCGCCTTGGACCGGTCCTTATGGCGGTGTGCCGCCGTTCGATCACGCCGACCCAGCCGCTATCCCCGCCGCCCTGCAGCTCGGCATCGATTTGCAGGCGGCGGAGATCAACGCCATCGCCGCCAACCCCGCGCAGCCGACGTTCGACAACACCATTGGCGCGCTTGAGAGCGCCGGGCGTCATCTCGATCGCGTCTCCAGTGTCTGGAACGTCATGACGGACAATGTCAGCAATGCACAAATTCAGCAGCTCGAAGCGGAGTGGTCGCCGCGCCTGACGACAGCGTTCAACGCCATCAGCTTTAATCGCGCGCTCTATCATCGCATTGATGACCTCTATCAGCGCCGCGCTTCGCTCGGCCTCAACTCGGAGCAGCTTCGTCTTCTGGAACGCACACACGACCGCTTCGTCCGCGTCGGCGCCGCCGCGACGCCGGAGCAACAGCAACGCATCGGGCAGATCAACACCGAGCTGTCGGCGAAATTCGCGGAATTCGGCCGCCGCCTGTTGGCCGATGAGAACACCGCAATCTTCATTACGCGCCGCGCCGACCTGGCGGGCCTCCCTGCCAACATTGTCGATCAGCTCGCTCAAGCGGCGCAAGAACGTGGCCATACCGGCCAATGGGCAGTGGTGAACACGCGCTCAAGCGTCGATCCGTTCCTCACCTTCTCTGCCAATCGCAGGCTGCGCCAGCAAGTCTGGACCAAGTTCAAGAACCGCGGCGACAATGGCGACGCCAACGACACCAATCAGATCATCACCGACATCGTGCATCTGCGCGCCGAGCGCGCTCACCTGCTGGGCTTTCCGACCCATGCCGCCTATCGCATGGACGACACCATGGCGCACGATCCACAGCGCGCCATGGATTTGATGATGCGCGTCTGGGGGCCAGCCGTGCAGCGTGTACACGAAGAAGTGCGCGACATGCAGGCGATCGCCAACCGCGAACATGCCCACATCACCATCGAGCCTTGGGACTATCTCTACTATGCCGAGAAGGTTCGCCGCGCGCGCTACAACCTTGATCAGAACGAATTGCGCCCGTACTTCGAGCTCAACAACATCGTCAACGCCGGCTTCTACATGGCCGAGCAGCTCTACGGACTGCACTTCACCGAGATCACTGGTCAGGTGCCGACGTTCAACCCGGATGTCCGCGTCTGGCGGGTGAACGATCGCGATGGCTCATATGTCGGGCTCTTCTACGGCGACTATTTCGCCCGCGCCGGCAAGCGCTCAGGCGCTTGGACAACTGGCTATCAGGGTCACGAGACCTTCACGGGCCGCACAATCACGCCGATCATGTCCAACAACAACAATTTCGTGCACGGCGCGCCGGGTCAGCCGATCCTCATCTCGCTCGACGACGCGCGCACCATCTTCCATGAGTTTGGGCACGCCATTCATGGTCTTGTCAGCAACGTGAGCTATCCCGGCCTCTCCGGCACGCCGCGCGACTACGTCGAATATCCGAGCCAAGTGCACGAGCACTGGGTGCTGACGCGTCCGATCCTCAATCAGTTCGCGCTGCACTACCAAACGCACCAGCCGATGCCGCAAGCCTTGCTGGACCGCGTGCACAATTCAGAGACTTTCAATCAGGGCTATCAGACGGTGGAGTACCTCTCCTCGGCTATCGTCGACATGAAGCTGCATCTGGTTGCGGATGGCGTCGTCGATCCCGACGCGTTCGAACGTCAGACACTCCTGGACATCGGCATGCCGCATGAGATCGCCATGCGCCACCGTCTGCCGCAATTCTCGCATCTGTTCTCCAGCGACGCCTATTCGGCCGGCTACTACTCATACCTCTGGTCGAACGTCATGGAGGCCGACACCTGGGAAATGTTCGAGCAATCCGGCAACGTCTTCGATCCAACGATCGCCGCCGGCATGCGCAACATCATCCTAGCGCCCGGCAACAACACCGATCGCGCAGAGGCCTACCGCCAATTCCGCGGCCGCGATCCGGACGTGAACGCGCTGTTGCGGGTGCGTGGCTTCTCGGTCGCGCCGACTCCACCAAACGGCTCAAGCGGCGCGCACTAAAGCGCGCCGCTACGGCGTCACAACTGGAAAGTTTGGCGCGAGCGGTTCGATGAGGCCGACCAGCGCCGCGTAGAGCGTGGCATCGCCCTTGATGGCGATGTCGCCGCTCTCGACGCGCGGCTGGAACGGCATGCCGACGAACAGAGTCATCAAAAGGTCGGGCCGCTTCATGCGCACCGTCGCGCCAGCTTTCGGATCGCTGATGCCCTCTTCGTGAATCAGCACGCCGTTGCCGACGGTGATGAGATGCTTCTCGTTGCGGTCGATGAGTTCAAGATTGAACTTGAACGGCTCGGCCGCCTTCTCCGGATTAACGCGCACCGCGGCGAAATCGAGCAGCATGGACGTGGTCGTTGCCGCGAGCACATCCGGGCTGAACCCGCCGGGCGGTAATTGCACCGGGCCGGAGCGTAGTTCTTGTGCGCCCGTCAAGTAGACGATTGAACCATTGCTTGGCGAGCACCTCCGGTAGCTTCAATGCTTCTGCAATCTCAGGCGCGGTGAGGCCATTGTTCATCAAGCGCACCGTCTGATCGTGCAGGAATTTGTAAGCGTCGCGATGCTGGGTAAGGAATGATACGATCTCGCTCTGCCCGAACCGCGGAATGCCGTGCGCGGCAAACATCACGTCGCTCTTGTCGCCGAACAGGCGGATCGATTCGGTGAGATAATCGGCCCAAGCCTTGCAATCGCGCACCAGCGCGCCGCGCGCCGGCAACAGATTGTGCATGGTGAGATTGGCATTCTCGGCCATGAACACCGCGCGGAATTGCGGCAGGTAGAAATTCATCTCCGCCGGCGCTTCCGTGCCAGGCGTCAGCTGGAACACCATCGTCACGTCGCCGACCGTCACCTCTTGCCCGGTCTTCGCGATGATTTCGTTGGGCGCGATGAGTGAAAGCGATCCGAGTGATGGCCTCGGGCCCAGACCCGACGTCATCTCTCCTTCCGCGCAGCACGGCAGCGTGATGCCGAACTGAAAGCGTGCACGGCGCAGCATGGCGGGGCCGGCGATGATGTTTTCCGATACAGCGTGTTCGAGGAAACCCTCCGGCGCGATGATCTTCACTTTGTCAGCGGCCGCATCAGCCGCGTTGGTTACACCGCCGACCCCGCCATAATGATCGACGTGACTGTGCGAATAAATCACCGCCAGCACTGGCTTTTGCGCTACGTTTTGACTGACCAGCTCCAGCGCCGCGCGCGCGACCTCAACGGTGGTCAGAGGATCGACAACAATCCAGCCCTCGCCAGCATCGATAAATGACACCGTGGACACATCGAAGCCGCGCACCTGGTAGATCCGGTCAGCGACCTTGAAGAGCCCATGTTTGGTGAGGATTTGCGCTTGGCGCCACAGGCTCGGGTTGGCGCTCGCGGGCGCGTCTTCCTGCAAGAACTTGTACGCCGAGAGATCGAACGCCGCGCGCGAACCGCTTTCGTGTTTGATCACCGGATCGGCGCGCGTGCAGACAAAGCCGCGACTGGCGAAGTCGAAATCCTTGCGATCGTCCTCCGAGACCAACCGCCGCGCTTCATCGAGAGCGTTCATGGCCGGCCTCAGGTCAGCGGAATCCGATCCTTGTTGCGCGTGAGCCAGGTGCGGAAGTCTTGGAGCTCGGGATTGAATCCGCGCGCAATGGCTGGATCGCGCGGCGCCCGGAAGTCCTTCTCGAAATCGCGATAGAACTGGAACATGTTGCCCAGATCGTCGGCGCCCGGAAAGCCGAAGCCGCGATATTGCTCAGGCGTCACCGAGTTGTGATAACAATCAATGCTAAGCACTTCGGACATGATCGCCGCCATTTCAGCGCCGCTCAGATGTTCACCCGCGACGCCGACTGTCTTGTCGACCACGCCTTGCTGGTAGATGCCGTACGCGCACTTGCCGATGTCTTCGGCGGCGATACCCGGCATTTTCGCGTCACCCGTCGGCAGCGTGAACGCGTAGCGGCCTTGGCCATCCGGTTTCGGGTTCATGCCGAAATAGATGAGGTTGTCCCAATAGAACGAGGTCAGCAGGAAGGTGGTCGGCACGCGATTGTAGAAGAAGCGGTTCGACTCGCCCTTGGTATCGAAGTGCGGGACTTTGTAGTGATCGTGGATGGTGGGCATCTGATCGCTGTCGAGCGGCACCCATTTGCGGGTGTCTTCCAGCGTTGACCAAACGACGTGCTTCACATCGGCGGCTTTGGCGGCGTCGGCCAAAGTGTGCGCTTCGGCGATTTCGCGCTCGGGGTCCATGTGCGCCCAATAGAACGTCACACAATAGGCGCCGTGCGCGCCCTTGAACGCGTTCACGATCGCGCCGCCATCGGCGACGTCAGCCTCAACCACTTCCGCGCCCAGGTCTGCCAGCGCCTTGGCGGCGTCGGAATGGGCGTTGCGGGTGATGGCGCGGGCGGCAAACGGGCTGGCGGGGTCGGCATGGATCGCGCGGACGAGGCCGCCACCCTGCGCGCCGGTGGCGCCCATCACCGCGATGATCTTTTTGTCGCTCATTCGATGTCCCCGCTCCTGGAAGGTCTGCTACATAGGGCCTTCACTTGCGCGGAGCCATCAGTCCGCCGCAAGATTCGGTCAGGATTCAGCTTGCCGGCGCAAATGTTCCGGCGGGAGCGTTTGAAAATGATGCGCAAATTCACGGCCATGGTTTCCGCAGCGGCGTTGGCGGCAGCGGCGCTGGCGCCAGCCGCTCAGGCCCACGACTGGAACGGATATTATGGCGATCATGCCCATTCTGGCCGCTACTACCGACACGCCCACGGCAACGCCGCCGCGGCAGGCGTGGTCGGCCTGATCCTTGGGCTTGCGGTAGGCGCAGCTCTCAGCCAGCCGCGGGCGGACCGGTGCTACGACAACTGCGGCGCGAGCGATTACTATGGCCCGCCACGGGGCTATTATGGGCGACCACCCGCACGGGCCTATGATGATCCGGGCTCCGCATACGAACAGGATTACGGTCAGGCGCCCTATAAGTCGCAATGCACCCGGCGCGAGCGGCAGTTTGATCGCTACGCCAATCGTTATGTCACCGTGGACGTGCCCTGCTGATCACAGGGTGCGCCCGTCGCCCGATAAACTGCAGCCATCTCCATAATTTGTTCCGAAGTGGCGCTTATAGTGCCACTTTATGCGGTACGTGTGCGACGCCCCTGGCGGCAAGACCTGGTTCAGATTTGAGACCGAAGCGGAGGCGGAAGCTGAAGCCGCTTTGATGCACCACGCCGTCGATAAATTCTTCCGCCGCTTTCTCGCCGCCGCGCGCGAGAGTTATCGCGCGCCAACCAACGCGCCGATGATTGAGCGCGATATCGGGCTCAAGGATCACATCGCACGCTCGATGCCGCTGTTCCTGACTCTGCGTGCGAGCGATGGCGAAGGCTTGGCCACAGCGATGTTGCCGCCGGAGGGGCGCAACCAAGTGAACTTCAAGACGGTGATCGTTGGGCCGCAAAACAATGACCCTTACGCGGATCAGGCCGAGGCGATCGCGGCGCTAGGCGCTCACTATCACCTCGACCTGAAACGCGAAGACTGTTTCCCTTACGCCTAGTTCTTTGGCAGCAACTATTTGCCGCCACCGCCCGCCGGCTGCGATAGCGCGCGCATCCCGGTGTAGCACGGCGCTGTCGTACAATTTTGCAAGATGATGCGGGCAATGTAGTCGCCATTGGCAGTCGGCGTGTAGTTCACGACCGGATAGTCATCCGGCAGCATGTCCGACGCGACCACGCCACCGGTGCGCACATCGATCAGCTCGATATCGACGTTGTGGCAATCGCCGTCGCAGGCGCCGAGGAAGGTGTAAGCCGTGTTGGCCTGGAGCGTCACGCGCCAACGGTGATCGGTGTTCGGCTGCATCGCCTTGATCTCATCGTTCAAACCCTGCACCCGCTGATCGCCTTGCGCATACTGCCCTTGGTAGCCATCGAGCAATTGCGTCATCTGCTGCTCAAGACCCTGGCGCACTTGCGGCGTCACGTTGGCCTGCTGCACGTGCGGCGCTGGCGGCAGCTGCGTTGGCGCTTGCGCACCGGATTGCACGGGCGGCAACGGCGGTTCGCCGCCGCTCATACCAGGTAGCTGATTACAGGCGGCGAGCACGACCATTGACGCGGCCGCCATCATCCAAACTTTCATTCCATCCTCCTCCGTCCATGGAGCTTTTCTGCAATGGCCCGCTCACACGCTCAAGGCTGTGTCGCCGGTCACGGCATGCGAACGATCGGTTGTTCCGGCGACCAACGGCGCAGCGGCGCGACACGGCGCTGTTCGTGCGCCTGATTGGGAGATCGCACCTTCGACTTGCGCCCCTGCTGGCTCATCCGCGCATGAATGTTAGTCCAAGCGGTTTCTGGTTCACCCTCCCAGTGCGCCACCATGGCCTCACTGCACCAATCGAGCAGCTTTGGCATTGATGCGCGATGCGCGTCGTTGTCGCGAAACGCCTTCATCGCCGCTTCGCTGTCCCACGCGCTGCGCGTCCAGAACACCATCCAGCCCTCGGCCAAGACGGCGCCCTCGAGAAACCCCGGCGCGATGGCGCACTGCGCGGTGATGACGCGCGTTTCGCGCGCGAACGCGGGCAGTGTAAACACCGACCTGAGCCGCAAGCGCGTGATGGAATTGAAAGCCATACCGCATTTTACCGTCAGGGAAAATTCCTGCGCAAGCTTAGGAACGATTTGCAAACGACCATTGTCGTGGTTCCCAATTGGACATGCGTCTTCGCCTCACTGGCTGACGCCAATGAAAAAATGGGAGAGCGGGACGCGGATGGGCCGCGAGGCCAGTAAGGGAATGAGATGTTTGCGAACCACATCCACGTCCCGCGCGATTGTTCTGCTTCGGCGCCGCAGGTGAGGAGCTCTTCACTCCGGATTGCGGCGCTTGGACGTGCAGCGGAGCACGTTTCCGCTGGACCCTGACGGTTTCAAAGGCCCCGTCAGCTTGGCTCTTCGGTTGGTCTCGAAGAGCGCTTCACGCTCAATCGCGTCCCTCACATTCGCTTGGCTCGGCTAGCCTCAAGAACCTCCCGTGTGAGGGATGAGGCGGAGTGTAAGCGGGATTTGGACGGGTCGAATTGCGAGCGCGGCGACTCGGCATATTTTTCGGCGGAAGTGATTGAATTTATGAGGGCGAACGTCGAATTTTCCCGCTGGATTGCGGCGCGCGTTTCCCCCAACTCGGGCTGATACCCTCATCCGGTGAAGCGCCTAGTCAAAGATGATCGCACGCTAGACCGCGCGAAGCGCCTGCGGCGCGAGATGTGCGATGAGGAGCGCGTGCTTTGGATGTTGTTGCGCGATCGGCGCTTTGCGGATTTCAAGTTTCGTCGGCAGGTGCCGCTTGGAGACTACGTTGTGGATTTCGTTTGCTTCGGGTCGAAGCTTGTTTTGGAATTGGACGGGTCGCAACACGCCGAACCAGAGCAAGCTGCCTTTGATGCGGAGCGCACGCGCCGCCTTGAGGCTGCTGGTTTTCGCGTGGCACGTATTTGGTGCGGCGATCTGTTTAAGGATCGCGAAGGCGCGATGGAGTTCATCCGGACCGCTTTGCATGGGGCGCTAGCTCGTCCTTCTCCCCTTGTGGGAGAAGGTGGCGCGAGCGAAGCGAGCGACGGATGAGGGGTAAGGGCGCGATTGTCTGAGAGTTGCGCTGATACCCCTCACCCACATCTGAGAAGCTGAAGCATCGAGCTTGCGATCCCTCTCCCACAAGGGGAGAGGAGCAAGTTGGTGCGCTCGATCACGTTGTGCCCTTGCCTTCGTCATACAGGTACAGCGTTACAGGGCATGGATCGGCGTGAGCCCATTCGACGGCTTCCATCAGCGAAATGCCCTCACGCTGTTCGTATGTGACCTCAATGTCCGCCGAAACGCTGTCTGCGATGTCTGTATCCTGACAGCTGTTGTCGTGCCACGTCGCTTCAATAATGGCGTTGATCTTCTTCCATCGATACTTGCGCTCGCGGGCGTCGATGATGTTGCAAATCACAACTCAATCCCCATCCATCTTCAACGCTGCGATGAACGCCTCCTGCGGGATGTCGACTTTCCCGAACTGGCGCATCTTTTTCTTGCCCTCTTTTTGTTTGTCGAGGAGCTTGCGTTTGCGGGTGGCGTCGCCGCCGTAGCACTTCGCCGTCACGTCTTTGCGCAACGCTGAGATGGTTTCGCGGGCGATGATGCGGCCGCCGATTGCCGCCTGGATTGGAATCTTGAACAGGTGCTGCGGGATCAGCTCCTTGAGCTTCTCGCACATGGCGCGGCCGCGGCTTTCGGCGCGGGCGGCGTGCACCAGCATGGAGAGCGCATCGACCGGCTCGTCGTTCACCAGGATCTGCATCTTCACCAGATTGCCGGGCCGGTGATCGATGATCTGATAGTCGAAGCTGGCATAGCCGCGGGAGACGCTCTTCAAGCGATCGTAGAAATCGAACACCACTTCGTTGAGCGGCAGCTCATAGACGAGCATGGCGCGGCTGCCGACGTAACTTAAGTCTTTCTGCACGCCGCGCCGGTCCTGACAGAGTTTCAGGATCGAGCCCAGATATTCGTCGGGCGTGAGGATGGTGGCTTTGATCCACGGCTCCTCGATTTCCTTGATCAAAGTGGGATCGGGCATGTCGGCGGGATTGTGCAATTCAAGCACCGATCCGCCGTTCAGATGGATGCGATAGACGACGCTGGGCGCGGTGGCGATGAGATCGAGATTGAACTCGCGCGTCAGCCGCTCTTGGATGATTTCGAGGTGCAAGAGGCCAAGGAAACCGCAGCGAAAGCCGAAGCCGAGGGCGGCGGAGCTTTCCATTTCGTAGCTGAAGCTGGCGTCGTTGAGGCGCAGGCGCCCAACGGCGGCGCGTAGGTCTTCGAAATTGGCGGCATCGACGGGAAAGAGTCCGCAGAAGACGACGGGTTGCGCCGGCTTGAAGCCCGGCAGCGCGTGATGCGTTTCGCGGCGATATTCGGTGATGGTGTCGCCGACGCGGGCGTCGCCGACCTCCTTGATGGAGGCGGTGAGCACGCCGATTTCGCCGGGGCCAAGCTCGGCGACATCGATGCGGCGCGGGGTGAGCACACCGAGCGTATCGATGCCGTAGTCGGCGCCGGTTTGCATCAGCTTGATGCGCATGCCTTTGCGCGCCACGCCATCGATGACGCGGAAGAGCACGACGACGCCGAGATAGGCGTCGTACCAGGCATCGACCAGCAGCGCTTTCAGAGGCGCATTCGGATCACCAGATTTCGGCGCGGGTAGGCGCGTGACGATGGCTTCGAGCAGTTCGGGCACGCCCTCCCCGGATTTGCCGGAGGCGAGGATGGCGTTGGAGGCGTCGAGGCCGATGACGTCCTCGATCTGCTGCTTGACGCGATCGGGCTCGGCGGCCGGCAGATCGATCTTGTTAATGACTGGCACGATCTCAAGATCGAGATCGAGCGCTTGATAAACGTTGGCGAGCGTCTGCGCTTCGACGCCTTGTGACGCATCGACGATCAAGAGCGCGCCTTCGCAGGCGGCGAGTGAACGGCTGACTTCGTAGGCGAAGTCAACGTGACCGGGCGTGTCCATCAGGTTGAGGACGTAATCGTTGCCGTCTTTCGCCTTGTAATTGAGGCGCACGGTTTGCGCCTTGATGGTGATGCCGCGTTCTTTCTCGATGTCCATGTTGTCGAGCACTTGCTCGGTCATCTCGCGCGCGGTGAGGCCGCCGGTCGTTTGGATCAAACGATCGGAGAGCGTGGATTTCCCATGGTCGATATGCGCCACGATGGAAAAATTGCGGATGCGGTCGCGAGGAGTCATTTTCGAGCCGGTAGGTATAGGCGCCCGCCCCGGACGCCAAGCTTCCGCACCGCCAATTTCCGCATATCAGCCTGCCGCAAGGGCTAAAACGCCGCCAATGCGCTTAGGAGGAGAGCTGCGGCAGATCGAGCTTGAGGCCGAAATGCGCGCGCTCGCCGGTTTTGGTTTCGAAGCCGCCGACGATCTTGGCGGCGCAGCGGACGCTGAGATTTGCATCGCCGGCAGCGGCGAGGTCGGCGCGGTAGCGGCGCGCATCGGCGCGGGCGAGATAGCCGGCGCGTTCGCCATCGAGAAAAACCGCGACGGCTTGGTCGTCGTATGGATTGTCGTCCTCGCGCATCAGCACAGCCTCGACCACGCCCTCCTCGGCGGCAACCTCCAGCACGCGCTGATATTGCGAAACGCCGACGACGTTCAGGGCAAATGCGCCGGGCCCGGAGATGGAGACTTCCATGAGTGGAATTTAGCACAAAACCTTGGACCGCCGGCGTCCTCGCCGGAGGTGCTGCCAGATGCTTCCATAGGGGCGAGCCGATACAAACCGCCGGCGAGGACGCCGGCGGTCCAAGTGATCCAACGCCGATTGACGCCCAGAGCCACCTCCCTTAAACCCCCGCGCTCACCACGCAGTCTGTGCCCAGATGGCGGAATTGGTAGACGCACTAGTTTCAGGTACTAGCGAGTAACATCGTGGAGGTTCGAGTCCTCTTCTGGGCACCACTCGAGGGAAAATCCGTCATTTCTCCGCTGGAGGGCCTAGTGACCACCTGGGCGCGCCACAACCCTGATTGCGGCGGGGCTTCTCGCGCACGATGAGGGATTGGCGCTGAGCGCGCGTATTGTGTTCGAGGGCCGTTCGAGGATCGATTTTCCGACATGAGTTCTGATCTAGACCTTCTTCTGCGTCGCCTGCGCGAAGCTCAGGCCGAGCCGAGACTCGCCCAATTGGAGCCGGCCGTCTGGGCGCGAATCGACCGACTCGGCCGCGACACGTTCCGCGAGGCTTGGAGTTGGCGCGCCGCGATCGCCGCCCTGATGCTGATGACAGGCGCGCTCGCCAGCGGCGCCGCGGCCGCGCCGGCACGAGAGAACTCGCCGTTTTCGGTCAGCCCAGCCTTCGCGCCGTCGACGCTCCTCGAGGACGGTCGGTGACGCCGCGTGTCCGCGGCTTATTGATCACGGCGCTCGTCGCCTTCGTCGCCGGCTTTGCCGGGATTGGGCTCGGCAAGCTGGTGTTCGAACGCAGCCATCATCCGCCCACGCTGCATGAAGTCATTCACGCGGAGCTCAACCTCACGCCCGATCAGATGCGGCGCATAGAAAATCTAGAGGCCGATTTCCACACCCGTCGCCAGGCGCTAGAACTCGAGATGCGAGCCGCCAACGTCGAGCTCGCGGCGGCTATTCGCGAGGAGCATGGCTACGGCCCACGCGTGTCGGCCGCGGTCGAGCGCTTTCATCACGCTATGGGCGCGCTTCAGACCGAGATGATCCAGCACGTGTTTGCCATGCGCGAGGTGTTGACGCCGCAACAGAAAGAGGTCTTCGACAATAGTGTCGTGTCGGCGCTCACCGCCGAGCAGCAATGACGAACACGCCTCGCGAGCGCGATGACGCAGCGCTTGTCGCGGCGATCCTCGGCGGCGATGGCCGGTCGTTCAGCGAATTGATGGGCCGGCACAAGGATGGGCTCTATCGCCTCATCCGCCGTTATGTCGGCGATGACGACGAGGCCTACGACCTGCTGCAGGAGACGTTCGCCTCCGCCTGGAACGCTATGCGGGACTTCGACGCCAATAAACCGATCATTGGCTGGCTTCGGCGCATCGCCCTCAACAAATGCAGGGACTGGAGCCGGCGGCGCAAGGTGAGGCGATTTTTCTACGGTGCTCGCGCGCTTGAATCGTCACTCAACATTGAGACGCCAGCCGTAGAGAACAATGAACCGGCGCTGGCTCGGCTCGACATCGCAATCGCCTCGCTCCCTGCCGCACTCAAGGAACCATTGTTGCTCACCCAGATTGAAGGTCTGTCCCACAAGGAGGCCGCCGAGTTGCTCAATTTGAGCCCAAAGGCCATTGAGGTGCGGGTGTACCGCGCCAAGCGGGCCCTGGAGGCCGCCCTCAGTGGAACTTGAACCGCGCTTTGAGGGAATTGAGGCATGGCTGCGTAGAATGGCTGAGGGATCAAAGACCCAAGAGGGAGATGATATTGATGAGACTGAACCTCGCCGCCGCGGCGCTCGCCACGTTGCTTGCCGCTGCGGTCCCGGCCACCAGTGCGTTCGCCCATGCCGGCCACGATCACACCGAGGCCGCGCCACAATCGGCCGAAGGTCAAGGCGTGGTACGCGCTGTTAACGTGCAGCAAGGCACTGTCACCATACAGCATGAGGCGATTGCCGCGTTGCACTGGCCGGCGATGACCATGACCTTTCCGGTCCAGTCCGCAACATTGCTGAACGGCATCGCGGTCGGCGCGCACGTGCATTTCGTGCTCGTGAACCATGAAGGCCATCCAATGGTTTCAGAGATTCACACACTCTGATCCAGCGCTGGCACGAAGCGGGAGGAACGCATGAGACGTGCAAGCATCGGTTGGCGAAGCGCAATCTTTGTCGCGTTAGCCGTTGGCGCCCTTTCGATGCTGGTTCTCGCTCCGGGCGCACCCGCCTTCGCACATAACGGCGAACGACACGAGGCTGCGGAACAAGCCCCCGCGACCGCGACCTCTACGCCATCGGCCGCGCCCGCTCAAAGCGCGCCGCCGATGGACGCTTCTCAAATCGCTTGGCCGAGCGAGGACGCCGACAGCGACAGCGGCATGATGGAGATGCATCATGATCGTCCGACCACTTTCGCAGGACGCTTGATCGCATGGCTCGGCGCCTGGCACCCGGCCATCGTTCATTTCCCCGTCGCGCTCTTGCTCACGGCGGCGTTTCTGGAGCTCGCCGCAGCGATGCGCGGCAAGCCAGTCTATGCCGCAAGCAACAAGATCATTCTTGGGCTCGCCGTGCTCAGCGCTTTTGTCGCGGCGCCGATGGGCTGGGCCGACGCGGGACTGCCCGCTCCCGACGACAAATGGTTTTTGACTTGGCACCGATGGATCGGAACGGGACTCCCGGTGTTGCTGCTGTTGGCGTGGTGGCTGAAACGCCCACCCGATGAGGCGGCCAAGAAGCCAAGCGCGCCAATCTATGAAGTGGTGCTGGTGTTGTCGGTGCTGGTGATTTTGGCGCAAGCCTATCTCGGCGGGAACATCACGCACGGCGAAGACCATTTAGTGTTCTGACGCCTCTTGGAATGAGAGACATGAAACGAGTTGGACGCCGCGCCTTTCTTGGCAATGCCGCGCTCTTGAGCGCCGGTGCGGGACTTGCGAATTTCTTGCCTGCCTGGGCGCAGTCACTGCCCTCTGGGCCGCAGCGCTCTCCCGAAGCGCTTTCCGGACCTGACATCGCGCTCACCGTCGGTGAGACGCATGTCTCGATCGATGGACGCATGGGTCACGCCGTCGCCACCAACGGCACAGTGCCAGCCCCGCTCATTCGCTTGCGCGAAGGGCAGAACGTGCGCATCGCCGTGACCAATCATCTTGCCGAAGACACTTCGGTTCATTGGCACGGCGTCTTGGTTCCGCACCAATTCGACGGCGTGCCAGGCCTGAGCTTCCCGGGTATTCGTCCGGGCGAGACCTTTGTGTACAACTTTCCGGTGCGCCAGTCCGGCACCTATTGGTACCACAGCCATTCCGGCTTGCAGGAACAAGAAGGCCACTACGGGCCAATCATTATCGATCCAGCCGGCGCCGATCCGATCGGCTACGACCGTGAGTATGTCGTGGTGCTCTCGGACTTCAGTTTCATGCACGCGCACGAGATCTTCGAGCGGCTGAAGCAGAATTCCGGTCATTTCAACATGCAGCGCCAGACCGTCGCCGATCTCGCGGCCGGACGCGGCCAGTCGTTCAGCGAGCGCATGCAATGGGCCGGCATGCGCATGGACCCAACCGACATTTCCGACGTCACCGGCTCGACCTACACCTTCCTCATCAACGGCCACGGCCCGCGCGACAATTGGACCGCCTTGTTCGAACCCGGTGAGCGGGTGCGTCTGCGTTTCATCAACGCCTCGGCGATGACTATCTTCAACGTGCGCATCCCTGGCCTGCCGCTGCAAGTGGTGCAGGCTGACGGTCAAAACGTGAAGCCGGTCGAGACTGACGAATTTCAGATCTCCGTGGCGGAGACCTACGACGTGATCGTGCGCCCCAGTGGCGATCGCGCCTACACACTGGTTGCGGAAGCCGTGGACCGCTCCGGCATGGGCCGCGCCACGCTCGCGCCGCGCGCCGGTATGGTTGCGGAAGTTCCCCCGCTGAGAGCGCGCCCGCTTGCAAGCATGCGCGACATGGGCATGGACATGAGCAGCATGTCGATGAGTTGGCCCGGCGGCGATGCGAGCAGCCATAACGGGCACGGCGCAAGTTCAACCGGTAGCGGCGCATCGACGGACATGGGTGGCATGGACATGTCCATGCGCAACGGGGCCAACGCGCCGCAAGTGGTGATGGGACCCGGCGTGCAGATGATTGCACCGATGGCTGTCGATCGCATGGGCGACCGCGGTCAAGGCCTCGACGACGTCGATCATCGCGTGCTCGTCTATACCGATCTCGAAGCGCTTGAGGAAAACCCGGACACGCGCGCGCCCACGCGTTCGCTCGAATTGCACCTGACCGGCAATATGGAGCGCTTTATGTGGGGCTTCGACGGCCAGCGTTACACCGAAGTGACCGCGCCCATTCCGTTCCGGCGCGACGAACGCGTGCGCGTGACGCTGGTCAACGATTCGATGATGACGCATCCGATCCACATTCACGGGCACTTCTTCGAACTGATGGTGGGCCCGCCGGGCAAACATCCGCGAAAGCACACCGTCAACGTGTTGCCGGGCGGCAAAGTGATGTTCGATTTGACCGCCAATGCGCCGGGCGATTGGGCGTTTCACTGCCACCTGCTCTATCACATGCACGCCGGCATGTTCCGCGTCGTCAGCGTGCGCCCGCTCGATGAGCCGCACACATGAGACCGTTGGTCCTAACTGCCGCATTTGTACTCGCCGCGAGCGGATCCGCCTGGAGTCAGTCGATTCCAGGCATGCCCAACATGCCCGGCATGACCCATCCTGCGTCTCCGCCGCACCATCCGCCTGCGCCTCATCCGCCCGCACATCATCACACGCCGCCGGCGGCAGCAGGGCAAACGCAAACAGGCGCCCAGCCGCAAAGCGCGCCGCAAGCTGAAACGATGCCGGGTATGACGATGGCCGAGACACCCGCTGAAGAAACGGTTGGCAATGAACCAGCGCCGGCGGCGCCTACCGATCACGCCGCAGATCGCTATTTCGATCCAGCGATCATGGCGCATGCGCGCGATGAATTGCGCCACGAACATGGCGGCACGTTGATCTCGAAGGTGATGCTCAATCTCGGGGAATATCAGTTCCGCAACGGCGAGGACGGGTATCGCTGGGAGGGTGAGGCGTGGATCGGCGGCGACATCGATCGCTTCGTCTTGAAGTCCGAAGGCGAAGGTTCGCGAAGCAGCGTCGATGCTGCCGAAGTGCAGGCGCTCTATTCACGCGCCATCGGCCCTTATTTCAATCTCCAAGCTGGCGTGCGCCACGATTTCGATCCAGGCCGGCAGCGCACCTACGCCGCGCTCGGCGTTGAAGGCGTCGCGCCCTATTGGTTTGATGTGAACGCCGCATTGTTCGTCTCCGACCACGGCGACGTTTTGGGCCGCTTAGAAGGGACATACGATCTGCGTCTCACCCAGAAGCTCATCTTGCAGCCGCGGGTCGAGGCCAATCTCTCGGCCAATGACGCACCAGAGATCGGCGCTGGGCGCGGGCTCTCAGGTCTCGAAACAGGTTTGCGCCTGCGCTACGAAATCCGCCGCGAGTTTGCGCCCTATGTCGGCGTCTCATTCGATCGCAAATTCAACGCGGCCGCCGACTTCGCTCGCGCCCGAGGCGAAGACCCCTCTCAGACGAGTTTCGTCGTCGGCATACGCGCGTGGTTTTGAGTATCGCGGGGCGTTTTCGAAGGTCGCCGGAAGCGCCAGTTCAATGAGATTGCCCGAACTCAGCCCGCTGCTACGCGCGCAATGGCGTTCTCCCTCACCGACGCTGAAGAAAATCGCCGATGCTTAGCGCCGCATTGACCCGCCGATGACCGCTCTGCACTATCATCGCTGCATGCATCGGGTGCTGTTAACCCTGTTCTCGGCAATAGCCTTGGTTCTGAGCGGTCTTGCCTCCGCCTCTGCCGCCGCAGCATGCCCAACGCCGCAAATCGCGGCGCACGCCTGCTGCCCCGACTGCCCCGATCAACGACCTGCCCCAAGCAACGACGGAAAATCGAAGAGCACTGGCGATTGCGCCGCGATGCAGCTCTGCCGCACAGCTGAGGCCGTGCCGGCGAGCGCGGTAGGCCTGCGCGCTCCGCTCTCTATGATTCTAGCGGCGAGCGCGCCTTTGACGGCGCAACCGCCTAGTCTCGCCGCGCTCGACGGCGTGTTTCGACCTCCACGCACGATCTGATCCCGAAGACCTGACCTAGCGCTGCAAGCCACGCGCTTGCGTGCGCCAAATAACGTCCTTCTGGAGCAGACACATGCGCAAGGCATGGCTCTTATGCTGTGCGATCGGCTTGGCGCCGGTCGCCCACGCTCAACCGCTCAGTCTTTCCGACGCCGTCGCGCACGCAGGCACGCAGGCGCCGAGCGTAACCGCAGCGACCGCCGCCGCCGACGGCGCGCGCCGCACCATCACGCCATCTGGACAATTGCCCGACCCGCAATTGGTACTGGGGCTTCAGAACATCCCGATCGAGGGGGCGGATCGCTATCGGCTCAACCGCGATCAGATGACCATGCAGACGGTTGGCGTGATGCAGGACATGCCAAACCCGTGGAAGCTCGCCGCCAGAACCGATGTGGCGCGCGCGGACGCCGAGCGCGCCGAAGCGAACCTCGATGTGACCCGACTCGACGCGCGCATGAACGCAGCCCGCGCCTGGATCAACCTCTACTACGCCAATGCGCGGGTCACTGCTCTCGACCGCTTGGCGCGCGAAGCCCATGCATCCGCCGCTGCTGGGCGCGCCCGGCTTGCCGCAGGCGGCGGCGTCGAGGACGCCATCGCCGCCGAAGTCGAAGCCGCACGGATCGATGACCGCCGCGCCGACGCAGGCGCGGCGATTGTCGCCGCGCGCGAAGAGCTGCGTCGCTGGATCGGCACGGAAGCCGATGAAGCACTCACTGTCGAAGCGCCGCGCTTTGCAGTCGACGCCGATCGCTTGCGCGCCCGTTTGGTCCAACATCCGGCGCTTGCCGCATATGCAGCGGAACGCGATCTGGCGCACGCCCAAGTGCGCGCGGCGGAAGCCGAAGGCGTTCCCGACTGGTCGTGGTCGCTCCAATACCAGCATCGCGATCCCTCTTTCGGCGACATGGCCTCGGTCGAAGTGCGTATCGGACTGCCGCTTTTCCAGCCATGGCGCCAAGGCCCGCTTGTTGCAGCGCGACGCGACGACGAAACCCGCGTCGAAGCAGAGCGCAATGGCGCCCAACGCCAAATC
>JACQAC010000154.1 GCA_016195245.1 Pseudomonadota bacterium | reverse complement strand
GGGCGCCACCGTTGAGCGCCGTTCGCGCGACGAAATCGTCGTCTCCATGCCGTCCGACATCACCTTCGCCTTTAACAGCGCCGACGTGCGTTATCAGTTCGAACCCATCATCCGAAACCTAGCGCAGACGCTCGACCGCTATCCCAGCCTCAGCATCGACATCGTCGGCCATGCCGATGCCATCGGCTCCGACGATTACAACCAACGGCTCTCCGAACGTCGCGCCCATTCGGTGGGCGCCGCGCTGATGGATTTCGGCGTCGACTACGGCCGCATCGAAACCAGGGGTCGCGGCGAATGGGAGCCCATCGCGTCCAACGACAGCGAATGGGGCCGCGCCCGCAACCGGCGCGTGGAAATCCACCTGAAACCGATGCGTAAGTAGCTAGAACGCGAACTCCAGCACTGCGTGCGCCACGAGCTCGCCTGAACCCGCAAACGTCACCCGCGCTTCGCAAAACGCCGACGCCTTGCCGAAACGCAGGACCTTCGCCTCGACGAGGAAATCGTCGCCCTTGGCTGGCCGCACAAAGTGCGTGTGCTGGTACACCGTCCCGCGTGTAACTCGATCCGTCGTGCACATCGCCATTGCTGCGATTGTATCGATCGCCGACATCAGCGCCTGACCGCAAACGGCGCCGGCCGAGAATTTCAGTGCTTCTGCTTCTGGCAGCCGCGCCGACGCGCGACCTTCGCCGACGGAAAAATCGTGCAAGCCAAGCTGTTTGACCCAGGGCGCGAACATTTGGTCGTAGGCGG
Source organism: Pseudomonadota bacterium (assembly GCA_016195245.1). Lineage (GTDB taxonomy): Bacteria > Pseudomonadota > Alphaproteobacteria > Caulobacterales > Aquidulcibacteraceae > Vitreimonas. The sequence continues at coordinate 5,429 of JACQAC010000154.1, read as the reverse complement.
CGAGAGCCGTGGCGTCGGTGATCGGAAAAACGGCGGCTGTTGTCATATGGCAATAAGGCATGGAACGCTTTGTTGCGTCCATGCCTCGCTTGCCCTGGCCGCAGGCGCAGTCCAAAACACCCGCCCATGCCCGCCGACAACGTCACGCCATTCCGCCGTCCGCCCAAGCGCGTGCAGCAGCGTCAGCAGGGCGGCATGGGCTTCAAGACGCATCGCGGCAAAGCGGTACTTGTCCACGCGCTGACGCTCGCTGCCTTCACGTTGAACTTCATTTTTCCAACGGGCATCGAATCGCTGCTGGGTACGTTCGTCGGCCTCGGCGCCGCTTTCCTTGCGTACTCGAACCGCTACGACGGCATGCCGTGGGCGGCGACGCATCATGAGCACGTCTTCCGTACCGTTCTTATCGGCTATTCGTTATGGACGGTCGCGAGCGCGCTGACCTACGTGAACGGCATATTTGTGCCGGTCGCCATCTACACGCATCTCGCGATCATAGTATGGGCGGGCATTCGCTCCGGCGTCGGCCTCGTTCTCGCGATGATGCGCCGCCCGATCTGGCACCCGAAGGGCTGGCTGCTCTAGTTGTCCAAGCGGCAGCCGTACTGTTCTTCGTAAGTAGCGTCGGCGCTTATGGCGTTGAAGAGCACGCCCGCATGAACAGTGTTTTCAGTCGACGTGATCTGAATTTGCCCACGGGCTTCCTGCGGAAATTCCGCCATGCATGAGTCCATCGTACGCCCACTCACATGCAGGCATGAGCAGAGCTGTTTGGCCGCGTACGACGTCGCCACACGCGCGTAGGTCACCGGTTCGCGCGCGGCATAGGCGCCGCCAGTAATCAGCGCGACAAGAATTACGGCTCCACCGATCAACCAGTATTTGCGCGACACCAGCGCCTCCCCCTATGCTCGCCCAGCATAGCGAAGGCGAGGGGATGCGTCATGCTGCGCAGCGCGATTGTGGCGGGGATTTTGGCTTTCGTAGCGGCAAGTGCGAATGCGCAACAGCTCGCGCCGCTGCCGCCGCAACCGGCAGGTCTCGCCTGGCCGACGACCGAATGGGCGGAAGCGCAGTTGCCGGAGGATATGGATCGTCCGGCCTTCGATCTCGCCATCACCGAAGCCTTCGGCGGGGTGAACGACGGCTATGGCGAAACCCGCGCCGTGCTCATCGTCCAGCATGGCCGCATCATCTTCGAGCGCTACGCCGATGGCTACACCCGCGACATGCGGCTGATCTCCTGGTCGATGGCCAAGTCCGTCACACAGGCTTTGGTGGGTGCGGCCGTGTTGCAGAACCGCGTCTCCATCGATGCGCCAATGAGCAATCCAGCCTGGAGCGCAGGCGATCGCCGCGCGTCGATCACCTGGCGCCAGTGGATGCAGATGGTCGACGGTCAGGACTACCACGAGATCGGCGTGACGCGGGTGCTCGATAACGGCGCCGCGCGCATGCTCTACGGCGAAGGCCACATGGATACGACGCGCTGGGCCGCAGGCCTGCCGCTGATCCACGATCCTGGCACGCACTGGAACTATAATTCCGCCGGCGTGGTGCTGCTCGCTGACGCGCTGACGCGCACCATCATTCCAAGTCCGCAAAATCCTACCGATCGCCGCAACCGCATGCGCGCCTGGATGCAGCAATCCTTGTTCGGTCCGATCGGCATGCACCCAGTGGTCGAGTTCGATCCCGCGGGCACCTTCTATGGCAGCGCGCTAGTGTGGGCGACGGCGCGCGATTATGCACGCTTCGGCTACCTCTATCTGCGCGACGGCCTATGGGATGGTCACCGCATCCTGCCGCAAGGTTGGGTCGATTTCGCGCGGACGCGCGGTAGCGATGTGAACAGCGACGTTTATGGCGCGGGCTGGTGGCTGACGCCTTCGCAGGGCACGGGGCGTCCGATCCATTCCACCATCCGCGACAACGCGCTGGCCGACACGTTCTCCGCCCAAGGCCACGAAGGCCAGATGATCATCGTCGCGCCAACGCGGGATATGGTGGTGGTGCGGCTCGGACATTTTGACGATAATCTCGCGCACTGGGATGCGTTGGGCGATTGGCTTGCCCGCGTGATTGGCGCATTTCCCGCCACACAAACCCAAACCTCTGGAGGCGCGCATGGATGATGTGATGAAACACTGTGCGAAGCTGCTGCGCGATTCCGGCTACAACCTGCTTGCCGCTGAGATCGAGCACGGTTCGCTCGCGGCCGTCGGCAAGGACGAGCCGGTGTTTGTTCTCTGCGCGCGTGATCGTTTGGCGCCGACCGCCATCCAAGCTTGGATCAATGCGGCGCGCGTCTCCAATGTGCCGGACCACAAGCTGGAATCCGCGCACGAAACCGTCGAAGCGATGAACGCCTGGACAGGCGATCGCCACTATCCTGATTAGTGCATGACCTGAGCGCCATGCAGCCGATCAAGCTGTTCGTAGATGAATGGACGCACATCCCTGTCGTGATCGCGGAACAAAGAAGCAGCGAGTCCGCTCAGGATGTCGGCGATTGTTAGTTCGTCGCAGCTTTCGGCGAGTATGGCGACTGAATTGACGCGGTCCGCGAACCGGTTGACGCCGGTGGCGCCGCGAGCATCGATGACCATGAATCGCAGATTGCGCAGTTCCCGCGCGAGCGGTGGCGGTGGTCTCGCGTGGTTCTCACGTCGTCGCTCTCGGATGCGTAGCCCTGTGGGTCCGCGCCGGCGATCCGGCCCGACGTACGAACAACACTCAACCCATAGCATCACGCACGTTCGCCAACCTCGCTGGCCGGCTACTCCTCTTATGTAACTCACTTTACGCGAGCATGCTTTAGGAAGCGTTCAGGCGCGTTGCCGAAGCGCAGTGAATACGTATTAGCCTTGATGCGCGCTCGCCCTGATCATTGCGCGCACATCGGCTGGCGTTTTGCCCCTCTCGCGGAGCGCTCGCAATGTGACGCCTGTGGCGCGCTTGGCGAGGCGTTTGCCGTCTTCTCCCAAGACGAGCCCATGATGCCGATAGATCGGCCGCGGTAGATCCAGCAGTCTTTGTAGAAGGACATGCAAGTGCGCCGCTTCTCGCAGATCGTCGCCGCGGATCACGTGCGTTACGCCCTGCAGCGCATCGTCCCAAACGCTCGCCAAATGATAGCTGGTCGGAAAATCCTTGCGCGCCAACACCACGTCGCCGTGCCGCTCCGGATCGGCGCGAACGACGCCGGTCTCACCCTCAAACACCAGCGAGAAATAGGCCGGTCCCAGCGCCGCGCGGGCCTTCTTCAGAGATAGCCGCCATGCAAAAGGTTCGCCCGCCGCCAATCGCTCCGCTTCTTCTGCTTCCGCCAACGCCTCACCGCGAAACACATCCTCGTTCACGCCATGCGGCGCGCTGGCAATCGCGTCGGCAATTTCGCGCCGCGTCCTGAAATCGCGATAAAGCAGGCCGCGCTCAATCAAGCCATCGAGCACCCGCGTGTACTCACCCATGTGCTCGGATTGCCGCCGCACCGGCGTTTCCCATTCGATGCCAAGCCACGCCAAATCCTCGTAAATGGTCGCCTCAAACTCGGGTCGCGCCCGCCCACGATCGATGTCCTCAATCCGCAGCAAGAAGCGCCCGCCAGCCGCGCGCGCCGCGTCGAACGCAGTCAGCGCCGAGAGCGCGTGCCCTAAATGCAAATATCCCGTCGGAGACGGCGCGAAGCGTGTGACGAAACTCATCAGGCCAGGAGGCTATCGCGGTGCTTCCAGAGCCGCTAGCACACGCACCATGACAGTTTTCCTCGATGGACCGCGTATGCCGCCGGCGCGTGGGGGCAAGGCCGATGCACTGGTGATCCTGTTGCACGGTTATGGCTCCAATGGCGCCGATCTCATCGGGCTCGCGCCCTATTGGGCGAAGGCATTGCCTGGCGCGGCGTTCGTCTCGCCCAACGCCATCGAAAGCGTGCCGCAGGCGCCCAACGGCTTTCAGTGGTTCCCAATTTCCAATCTCGATCCGCATCTGATGGAGCAGGGCGCCAAGAACGCCGCGCTCTCGGTGGATCGTTTCATCGATCGCGAACTGGAAAAGCATGGTCTCGACGAAAGCCGGCTGGTGCTCGTCGGCTTCAGCCAGGGCACCATGATGTCGCTCTATGTCGGGCTGCGCCGCGCCAAGCCGATTGCGGGGATCCTCGGTTTCTCCGGCGTGTTGGTAGGACGCAATCTCAAGGAGGAGATGAAGTCCAAGCCGCCGGTGCTGCTGGTCCACGGCGACCGCGACCCGACCATCCCGATCGCCGCCATGTTCGATTCAGCAGAGCAATTGGCGGCGGCCGAGCACGGGGCCCAATGGCATGTCAGCTATGGCGTGCCGCATTCGATCGGCCAGGACGGTCTCGATCTCGCTGGCGCGTTTCTCGCCAGCTGCTTGAAAACAAAGACGATCACTGCCGCTCGCGCGTGATTTTTCCGGCGGAAGTGGCCGGACTGTCACGAACCTGCCGCCGCAAATCAGTTAAGGCTGGAATCCGGCGCTGCGAGTTGTGATATATTCGGAGCACCAAAAGGAGCGTGTCTTCAGTCTACTGGCTTTGACCCCCGATCAGGCGATCGCCCAAAGGGTTTTCATGCGGCCTCACCAGGGCTGCACGAAATGAACGTCTCCAGCGCCCCCTTAGCCGGGTTTCCTGCGCTGGTGTTGAACGCCGATTTCCGGCCGCTCTCCTATTATCCGCTGTCGTTGTGGCCTTGGCAGGAGGCCGTGAAGGCCGTCTTCCTCGAGCGTGTCGACGTCGTCGCGCACTACGACAAGGCGATCCATTCGCCATCGTTGGAAATGAAGCTGCCGTCGGTGATCTCGCTGCGCGACTATGTTGCACAGGATCGCCCGCCTGCGTTCACGCGGTTCAACGTGTTCCTGCGCGACGGCTTCGCCTGCCAGTATTGCGGGCGTCATGACGATCTGACGTTCGATCATCTAATCCCGCGCTCAAAGGGCGGTCGTACAACTTGGGACAACATCGTCACCGCTTGCGCGCCGTGCAATCTGCGCAAGGGCGGTAAGTACGCGCATCACGCCGCTATGCGTCCGCGCCGCAAGGCACGGCGTCCAAGCATGCACGAGTTGCAGCACGTGGGCAGGCGCTTCCCGCCGCACCATTTACACGACACTTGGGTCGACTATTTGTATTGGGACGTCGAACTCGAGTCTTAGCCCGTCACGCCGGACACGGTGCTCGAGATCGTGCCGAACATGGCGTTGGCGTTGGCAGCGAATAAGCTCACGCCGGTGAGGATGGCCAGAAAAATCAGGCCGGCGATGAGACCGTACTCGATCGCGGTCGTGCCGCGTTCGTTGCGAAGGAATTGCTGCAGGCCCATCACGCTGCATCCCGTTTCATGAGGCGATCGACAAGAACAAGGTCGGCGGGCGGCATTTCGAAATTGCGCAGGTCGCGC
>JACQAC010000152.1 GCA_016195245.1 Pseudomonadota bacterium | reverse complement strand
GGTCAACGGGGCGCGCACCGATGGCGCAGCCGCCCGGCAGCGACACGGTCGCGTGCCCCACCCGCGCCAGCAACGGACCGAGTACGTTGAAGGTGGCGCGCATCTTTCGCACCAGGTCGTACGGCGCGATCGTTGAGGCGATCTCGGCAGCTTGCATGCGCAGCGTACGCGCTTCCTTGATCCAGGCGATCTGCACGCCGAGCGAACCGAGCAGCTGCGCCATGAAGCGCGTGTCGGCGAGGTCCGGCATGTTCTCCAGCATCAACGCTTCAGGCGACAGCAACGCCGCAGCCTGCAATTTCAGCGCTGAATTCTTGGCGCCGTAGATCGGAATGTTGCCGCGGAGGGGTGCGCCGCCCGTGATGGCGATACGGTCCATGAAACTCTTTCGTCTGCCCGCGCCCGGGGCGGTTTATGAGGGGCCGCCACGGCGTAAGCAAGGCGCGGCCATGCCGTTATTTCTTTTCAGATTTGGCCGGCTGCGCGGCCTTGCGGCGGCCGATATTTCGTTTCAGCGCCGCAGCGAGGCGTTCAGAGCGTGAAGGCGCCTTCGCCGGAGGTTTTTCGCGCATAGCTGCCCCAGCAAAACCTGGTGCCACGGGAGAGGATTGAACTCTCGACCTCACCCTTACCAAGGGTGCGCTCTACCACTGAGCTACCGCGGCCCGCCGAAGAACGGGGCTTCTAGCTTGGGGACCCCGCCGATGGAAGCCCGGCGGGGTGGCTGGCATGCGGATATTCCGTCTCAGGTCACGGGCGACAAGCCGAGATCGGCGTCCACCCGCTTCAACCAGCACTGAACCGCCGGAAACTGGCTCATGTCGAAGCCGCCGAGATGGGCCTTCCGCGTATAGGCGACGCAGGCGATGTCAGCGAGCGTCAACGCCCCGCCGACCAAGTACGGCGTTTCCTTCAGTTGCTGCTCCAGGCGCGCCAAAGCGGCGTTGCCCTTTGTAAGCAACGCGGGATCGAGTTCATCTTCGCGCTTCTTCAGATAGTGGAGGCGCGCGATGCGCACGGCGACGGCCGGTTCGTGGCTATATTGTTCCCAAAACATCCATTCGAACATCTTCGCGCGCTCATAAGCATCGCTCGGGATGAGGTCGGACCCTTCAGCAAGATAGGTCATGATGGCGTTGGACTGCGCGAGCTTGCGGCCATCGCTGAGAACCACCAGTGGCACTTGCCCGACCGGATTGAGCGCCAGAAATTCTGGCGTACGCGTGGAGCCGTCGAAGGCGTTGGTCTCGATCCAGTTCACGCTGATGCCCAGACGGTCGGCGACCCATTTCGGTTTGAGGCAATTGCCGCTGTCGGAGCTGCCGTAAAGGGTGATCGCGTCCATGCCGCCGCTCGCTTCTTCGCCGATGAGGCCGATTTAGGAAGTCTTGCCAGATTCGCCTAGCGCCAAGCCGTCGCCGCCCTTGACGCAATTTCCGCACCGACGGCGATCTAGCTTCGATTGGTTATGCGGCGGAGCGCGGCACGCTGCTCCGAATCGCGCAGCGTTTTCCGGCCCCAATGCGATCGGCGTAGCTTAGAGTTGAATCGTCGCCCTCTTCAACCGCGCTAAACAAGCCAAGGCGGAGTCGGCAGATCCTTGGCGCGCAAGAACTCAGGATTAAACAGCTTCGAGCTGTAACGATTGCCGTAGTCGGCGAGCACGGTGACGATGGTCTTGCCAGGACCAAGCTTCTTAGCCAATTCGATGGCGCCGAGTACGTTGAGCGCGGATGATCCACCGACGCTCAAACCTTCTTCCTGCACCAGGCGATACAGCACCGGAAGCCAGTCGCGATCCTCGATACGGAAGGCTTCGTCGACTTGTACGCCTTCCATATTGGCGGTGATGCGGCCCTGGCCGATGCCTTCGGTGATCGAGGCGCCTTCGGCTTTCAGTTCACCGTTCTTGTACCAATTGTAGAGCGCCGCGCCGCCTGGGTCGGCGAGGCCGATGACAACGTTCCTGTTCTTGGCTTTGAGACCCATTGAAACGCCGCCGAGCGTGCCGCCAGAGCCCACGGCGCAAATGAAACCATCGACCTTTCCGTCGGTGTCGCGCCAGATTTCGGGCGCGGTGGTGTCGATGTGGCCTTGGCGGTTGGCGACGTTGTCGAACTGATTGGCCCAGATCGCGCCGTTGGGTTCGCTCTTGGCTTTCTCTTCGGCGATGCGGCGGGCGATTTTGGGATAATGATTGTCGCTGGCGGCGGGTGCAGGATCGACCTGCACGAGCTCGGCGCCGAGAGCGATCAGCGCGTCCTTCTTCTCCTGGCTCTGCGTCTTCGGCATCACCACGATGACGCGATAGCCCTTCGCCGCGCCAATCAGCGCGAGGCCGATGCCGGTGTTGCCGGCCGTGCCCTCGACGATCACGCCTCCGGGTTTGAGGTCGCCGCGCGCTTCGGCGTCTTTGACGATCGCCAGCGCCGCGCGATCCTTCACCGACTGGCCGGGATTGAGAAACTCGGCCTTTCCCAGAATGGTGCAGCCCGTCTCCTCGGACGCCCGTCTCAGTTTGACCAACGGTGTGTTTCCGATCGAGTCGAGAATGGACGAGTGGATCATGCGAAGCGCTCCAGCCTCGCCCTATGAGGCGACGCCGAGCTTCTTTTGCAAGTCCGTCGACGAGGTTGTGTAAAGGAAAACCAACCGTTCGCCCGGCCGCGCAATTTTGAACGCCGCTTGAGCCATCAGCGCGCCTTCATGGAAGCCGCAAAGGATGAGCTTCAGCTTGCCGGGATAGGTGTTGATGTCGCCGATGGCGAAGATGCCGGATTCCGAGGTTTCGAACTTCGCAGTGTCCACCGGAATTAGGTTTTCGTTGAGGTTGAGCCCGAAATTGGCGATGGGCCCAAGCTTCATGGTGAGGCCGTAGAACGCCAACACCTCGTTGCAAGGCAACTCGTAGCGGCCTTTGTCCTTTGTCTCGCAGACGATGGCGCTGACTTGGCCGTCCGCGCCCGTCACGCCTTTGAAGTCCGTGATTTCGAGCCGCACTTTGCCTTCGGCGACCAGCGCGCGCATCTGCTCAACCGAGTGCGGCGCAGCGCGGAAATCGTCTCGGCGATGCACGAGCGTCACCGACTTGGCGATGGGTTGCAGGTTCAGCACCCAGTCGAGCGCGCTGTCACCGCCGCCCGCGATGACCAGATCGCGACCGCGGAACCGCTCCATCTGACGCACTGAATAATGCACCGACTTGCCTTCATAAGCTTCCAGCCCGTCGATCTTAGGCTTGCGGGGCACGAAGGAGCCGCCACCCGCGGCGATCACCAAGACTGGCGCGGTGATGGTGGTCCCAAGTTCGGTGCGAAGCCTGAAGCGATGGTCAGGCAGGCGTTCGAGCGCTTCTGCCATTTGCGCCAGATGGAAAGTGGGCTTGAACGGCGCAATCTGCTGCATGAGCGCGTCGGTGAGACCTTGGCCGGTGACGATCGGCAGGCCGGGAATGTCGTAGATCGGCTTTTCCGGATAGAGTTCGGCGCATTGCCCACCTGGGCGATCGAGCACGTCGACGACATGCGCCTTCAGGTCCAGAAGGCCAAGTTCGAACGTTGCGAACAGCCCTACTGGCCCAGCGCCGACGATGATCACGTCAGTCTCATAATGTTGGCCCGCTTCGGCCGAAATGGTCTTGAAGTGCGGCGCCGTTAGGTCGTGCATTGCCTGTGCTCCGGGGCCCTATCTAGGGCCGTGCGCGCCAGGCCGCATCACGGAAATGCTGGCCTTGGCGCGACAAAAGCGGTTATTCCCATGCACCTATGTTGACTTTGCTTAGCCTCAATCTCGCCAGCAACGGCCCCCAAGTTCGGCTCATGATGCGGCGCCTGACCTTTCTGCTCGTGGCCCTCGCGACAATAACGCTCAGCGCGCCCGCTGATGCGCGGGCGCAGGCGGTGTTTCGCAATGTGCAGCGCATCGTGGTGTTCGGCGATCTGCATGGCGAGGCCGACAAATTCGAGGGCATGCTGCGCGCAGCGGGACTTGTCGACACCAACGGCAATTGGGCGGGCGGACAAACCCATTTCGTGCAATTGGGCGACGTCGAGGATCGCGGCCCCGACAGCCGCACCATTCTCAATCACCTGATGCGCCTGGAGCCACAAGCGCGGCGTGCAGGCGGCTATGTGCATGCGCTGATCGGCAACCACGAAGCCATGAACATGCTCGGCGATCTGCGGTACACCAGCGCCGGCGAGTTTGCGTCGTATGCTGGTCCGAACGCGGTCCGATTGCGCGACAACTACTACCAGCAGACAATCGCCTATACGCGCGCGCACCCGCCAGCCGGTGGCCTGCCAGCGTTCGACGATGCTTATCGCGCGGACTGGAATACGCGCCATCCGTTAGGTTACGTCGAACAGCGCGTCGCCTGGGCGCCGAATGGCGTCTACGGCCGCTGGGTGGCGTCACATGACGCGGTGATCGTCATCAACGACATCGTTTTCATGCATGGCGGCATCGGGCCGACCTTCACCGAAGCCAACTTAGACACGATCAACAGCGCGGTGCGCGGCGCCTTGCGAGGGCAGCCCTTGCGCCGCCTTGCCGACGTTCTCGACAACCAGGATGGCCCGCTTTGGTATCGTGGCTTGGCGCTCAACGCAGAAGCCAGCGAAAGCGCCAATGTCGACGCCGTGCTCGCGCGCTTCCATGTCGCCGGCATCATCGTCGGCCACACCAAGCGGACGCCGACGATTGCGCCGCGCTTCGGCGGCCGTGTGATCCTGACCGATGTCGCAGTGGCGAATGGGGCGACCGACCCCCACGCATATCTTGAAATCAATAACGGGGTGATGACCACGGTGCATCGCGGTCAGCGCATCACGCTCGACGGCGCTACTGACGCCTCGCGGTGTGCATACCTCAATCAGGTAGCGGCAGCCGATGGCGCGACGGGCGCGGTTGCAAGTCTGGCCGCGCATTGCGACGCGCTCAACGCGGCCGCAACCACCGCTCCATAGAGAGCGTTAGCCGCGCCGGCAGTGGTTGGTAAGTTCTCGCGCCACACGCGCTGGATCATCCAAGACGCTGAAGAAATCGTCGAGAAAAGCATGGGCCGTACGTTTGTGGCCGGCGTCAAGGTTTGGCTGATTGTCAACCACCCCATAGAAGTCCGCGCGACGTGAGCGTACGTCGGCGATAACCGTAGGCAGCTGGTCGTTGAAGCGGCAATACCCGCGATAGTAGCGCGTGCGCACATCGCGAATGCGAATACCCTCGGGTGGAATGGCGTATGGCGCACTCACCAAACCGGAATAGTCAAAGTCGTAAGGCACCGGCACAACGCTTGTTCGCGCCGTGGCCGAGGCCGCAACAAGCTTGTGGTTATGGCAGCAGGGATCGTCCGCGTGACCGCTCAGCATGTCCCAATCCAAATTGCTGATCATGTACTCAAAGAGCGCGGCTCGTGTCGCCGCGTCCGCATCGAGCCCGCTGGGCGCAACCTCACCGGCGTGCACGTCGAGCGCAACGCGATGGTTTCGATGCGCCACATCATCCTTGTCTTCGATGAAGAAGCCCCAGCGTGTGTCGTCACGTCCTCGCGCATTATCAGTGTCGTGGTAGGTAATGCGCACCGGTCGCACACGGAAGGACATCGGCGTCATTTCGTTGTAGAGCCGGTAAGCCAAGTATTCGAGCACAACCAGCTGCTGATAAGAGTCACCGCCCCGGCATGGCGCGACGATTTTCAACTTCCCTTGCCCTTGAAACAGCGTTCCCCGCAGAGCATCGCCATGGAAGCTGATCCCAAGCGGCGTGTATGCACAAATACCGCCGGTGCGTCGGACAAAGCCGCGGGCGGCGATCTGAACATTGAAGGTTTGGGACGCGGCGCCGGCGAGCGTCACTGTGCCCGGACGCGGATCGGTGTTTCGGACAGCTGCGCGCTGAATAGTGCTCAACGGTCCCGAAAGAGTGATGGCGACCTCAGAATTGTCGGAGAAGAGCCGCGTTTGCGCTGAAACCGGAGCCGCCGCCAATAGGACGATCGCCCCTACAGCCGTGCCAAACAATTTGCGCATCACGCCATCCCCAAGCAGCCGTCCCTTTGCGCATTATGGCGGCTAATTGAGCTTCGTGAAGACCGGGACGAGGTTCCTGCCGGAAGATCACGCGACCGGCGGCGTAAACTGTAGTCGCCCTGCAGGCCCGACGGGGCCAAACTCTCGCGGATGAACGAAGTCAGACTGGAACCAAGGGTTGGTTGCCGGATCGAAGGCCTCGCGCAGCCAGTTTAGTACGGCTTCGCACCGTGCAACACGTGCCACCCGCGGATCGTAAACAAGATAGAGCACAGGCGAGGCTACTGTTGCGTCGCCAATCATTTCCAAGTCCTCGAACATCGCCTTCGCAAAGCTCGGGAGAAACGACACCCCGGCGCCAGACAAAACCGCGAAAGCCATCACCGAGCTGGAATTGGTCTCGATATTGTGCGCCGACAGCGTGCGCGCCGCTTCAGCGCGCGAATCCCATGTTTCCCTTTGCTGCTGCACGGCGACGTGATGCACCGTTCGATGGGTTGCGATTTCGGCCAGACTCTGGGGGGTCCCGTGCCGTTTGAGATAGTCGCGTGATGCGGCGGCCACGTAATGTATCGTGGCAAGCGGCTCGACCACGCGGTCACCCAGCGCCGTCTGATCATACTGCAATGAGATATCGAGCCCGCTTTGCAGGGGATGAGCCGGCCACAAGCCGCCATCCAGCGACAGCGCAATGCCTGGGTTTGCATCCTGAAACGCGCGAATGCGCGGCGCTAGCCAGAATGAAAGAATGCCGTCAGGCGCCGCAACCTTCACGCGCCCTTCCGGTTTGTCGTCAAGTTCGCGCAACATGTAGTCAATGGTCTGCGCCGCGCGCTGCATCGGAAGAGCGCGCTCTCGCAGCAACGCGCCGGCTTGAGTAAGTTCGACCCCAGCCGCATTTCTCACGAACAATTGCGTGTTCAGCCGAAGCTCTAGATCGCGAATGTTTTGGCTGACCGTTGGCTGAGACAGTCGCAGCGCCCGCGACGCGGCGTTGATGCTGCCGCACTCGGCAACCTGCAGGAAGACCTTGATATCGGACCAGTCAAAGCGCTCGCCAGTCGTGCGGCTATCCAGTTTCTTATCTGAGGCCATAAGAAATCCGAGGAACCCGCACAGCGCCAAAGCCAGTAGAACGAAGATGCTTGAGAGTATTGCCCGTTACAAGGGCATCAAACCCTCGCGTGCATGAAATAAATAGAAGCACTCGGTTCGAAAACTCAATGATAGCCCCTCCAAAGGATTGGATTTGACACTCGCGGTGTCATCAACCTTTTCTTGATGAGACTTCACGTCTTCCAAGGCATAAGCGAGGGCCTACACCTGCCGCACTGAGGATCAGTATTGTCGGGCCAGATGCCCCCATCAATCCAATGAACGACATGGCGCCGGTGACGACGGCGCAAAGCGCTGACTTGCTCGACCAAATTTATGGCGGCATCCGCGCGCCCGAGACGTGGCCAGATATTGTACGGGCGGTTGGCGACTCGTTGGGAGCCGACATCGGCATCATGCTTGCGCCCTCGTTCAACGGCGCGCTTCCAGTTCCGTTAGTCGCGTACGGATTGGATATTGCGCGGATCGCCGACGCCTACCTCAAACATGCAGGGAAGGCCGAATTCACGCATCGCGCACTTGCGACAGGTCGCGTGCCAGGCGCGTTCCTGCTTGATGAACTGATGCCCAAGGAAGAGCAAGCTTCGAGCACCTTCTGGCAGGATTTGATCGTCCCGCTTGGCGTGACCTCGGGCATCTTCGCCATGCTCCGGACACCCGACGACAATCATCGTACGGTGCTCATGAACTTCTATCGCACCGGGGCGCACCGCGACTTCACGATGGTCGACGTCCAGCAACTAAATGTGCTCATGCCGCACTTGAGGCGTGCGCTTGGCGTCGTTCTTGATGCGCCACCAGGAAACTCGGCGCCGAACATCAAGGAACTATACAACGCCATTGGCGCGCCCTGCTTCTTCTTCAACACCGAAGCGCGTGTGATCCATGTCAATCATGCGGGCCGATTGTTGCTAGAAGCGGACGATGGCGTGCGCCTCCTGGACGGCAGGCTTGTGCTTTCGGACGCGCCTGCTCAACTCGAACTCAATGCGGCGTTGACGCGCACAATCGGAGAGGATTGGTCGGCCAAGTTTAGGACGGGCGCGGAATTGCTGGCTCGCCGCGCCTCGGGCGGAGCGCCGCTCGTACTGGTGGCGATCCCGATTGGCGCGGACAACGCTATCGCCGCGCTGGCGGCGCCAGCGCGATGCGCCCTGTTCGTGCTTGAGGAAAAGCTACGAAGCAACGGTCTGCTGGCAGAGCGTCTGCAGCGCCTGTACGGATTGACATCCGCTGAAACCGACATCTGTATCGACATCGCCGGCGGCGCGATTCCGGCCGAAATTGCCGAACGCCGAGGGACAACGAGCGCGACTGTGCGATCACAGGTGAAGGCAGCCCTCGGAAAAACCGGTGCGCGCCGTCAGGCGGATCTCGCTGCCTTGGTCAATCGCCTTCGGTTCTGAGCGCAGTGTGTTGCCAAAAAACATCCGCCTCGCTGTTTTCACGGGCGATCACCCAATTGGGGGATGCTCGCAGCGCGCTGGCGCCGTTTCCTACGCGTGGGGCTAGGGGAAACGGCGGTCCATGTTCGCGCATGGTCGCCGTTTCTGTTTCTAGGACGAACATCGGCCTCTTCATTTCAGAGACAAGGTTGAGCAACGCGTGCGAGTTTGTGCGCGTTAACTTTTGATTCCAGACTCAGTGAGCATTTTCGCCGCCGCGGTGATTCCGCCCGAGAAGGAGCTAGTCATGGCTAAGAAGGCAAAGAAAGCTGCGAAGAAGGCCGCGCCGAAAAAGGCGAAGGCTGCCAAGAGAAAGTAACGATCCGAAAGGATCGAGCGAGCGAACTAAGCTCACTCGCTTTCAAACAAGACGCCGTCGCGGGCAACTGCCTGCGGCGGCGTTTCGATTCTTGGTTTCCAGCACGCCAACCGTTTCGGCGCGCTAATGGATGGCGCCAGGGCCAACGCGACTGATGCCTGCTTGTCGGTCGCTGTTCAGAACAATCTGGCGGAGACGCAGGGATTCGAACCCTGGATACCCTGTTCGAGTATAACGCCTTAGCAAGGCGCCGCCTTCAGCCACTCGGCCACGTCTCCGGCAGGCGTTCCGCTTAGAGGGCTGCGCCCGGCCAAGCAAGCAGCGGCTTTCATTGTTAATTGGCCTGAGCTTTGCGCGAGGGGATGCGAAACTTATCATCCGACGGGCGAATTAACCGATGGCACAGGCCGCTCAGCAGCGCGACGACGACCTCTTTGGGCGCCCAGAAACCATTGAAAGCCAAGACATTGCGCCGAAAATGATGCGGCTCGTCCCCGAGATGACGGACGCGGCCAGGCGCGCCGAATTGGAAGCGGCGTTTGCCATGTTTGGCACACTCGAGACCTCGAAAGATGGTGAATGGGCGAACACCTCCTCTCCCTCCGCCAGCGGTCCAGCGGCTCGCGCTGATGCAGCGGCTCAGCGCCGTCTGCCGGAACTCACCAGTCGGGGGCTCCACTTCGATCCGAAACTGCCCCTGCAATTCATCAAAGCGCTCGACTGGATGGTGATCGCGGCCGCAGCAGACTTGGCAGCGCGCTGGGGTACTGGCTTCGGATTAGCGGACATGAACATCGGCGCGGCGCTGGCCTTCGTGGCGAGCGCGTCGGCGCTGAAAGTCGGCTTGTGGCTTTCCGACGCCTATCGCACCTCTCCATCGACCATTCGCGCTGAGCGCGGCTTGGGCGGGCTTACTCTGGGAGCCTTCATAGGGCTGCTGATGGCCAGCGTGCTGGCGCCGACGGCGCGCGACGCGGGTGCGCTTTCAGCGGTTCTCCCGCTCGCGGCGGCGCTGCTCGCCAGCCTGCACGCGGCGTTGGCGATTTGGATACGCGCTGCGCACAAGAAGGGAATCTTCTCTGAGACCCTAGTGGTTGTTGGCGCCACCGAGGCAGCGGAGCGCTTTGTTAGGCGCACCGCCAGGAACGGCGACGCACGCATCATCGCCATCGCTGACGACCGCCTTGCGCGCGCGCCGTCCACGCTGGGCGACACACCGGTTGGCGGCGGCGTTGAAGCGCTCTTGGCCTGGGAAGGTCTGCCGCACGTTGACCGCATCGTCATTGCCGTGACGCCAAAGGCTGAAGCACGCGTGCGCGCAATTATTGCGCGCCTCAAGGCTCTCCCCAATCGGGTCGATCTGCTCATCGATTATGACGCGAAGGCAGTGCAGGGTCGCGGCGCGCAACGCATCGGTGGCGTACCTCTGGTGTCTGTGTCTGGACGTCAGCGCAACGCCGCGCATCTACTGTTGAAGCGTGCGCAGGATCTTGTGCTTGGTTCGATGCTGATTGTGCTGTTCGCCCTGCCGATGTTCGCCATCGCCGCTGCCGTGAAACTGACAAGCAAAGGAGCAGTTGTCTATCGCGAGCGCCGGATAGGCCTGAACAACCGTGTGTTTACCGCCCTGAAATTTCGCACCCTGCGCTCGGGCGGCGAAACGACGGCGATTGGCGGGCTCTTGCGCCGGCGCGGATTGGACAGCCTGCCCCAACTGTTGAACGTCATGCGCGGTGAAATGAGCTTGGTCGGCCCCCGGCCACACACTGTGGGTCTCCAAACGGCCCATGGCGGATTGAGCGACGTAGTCACCGACTACGCGCACCGTCACCGCGTGAAACCAGGCATGACGGGTTGGGCCCAGCTGCAAGGCGCGTGCGGTCAGCCACACACGCCGGCGTGCGTCCGCAAGTGCGTCCGGCTCGATTTGGAATACATTTCCCGCGCCTCACTTTGGTTTGACGCGCAAATCGTTCTACGCACGGCGCTGGCGTTCTTCAAAGATCCGATCGGCGCCTAAGCCGCCTCGCGGCGTTGTGATCGTAATCGCAGTCCTGTGATTTTGTTTTCGACGCGGTCAGCCACAACCTCCTTCACGCAGGGAGGTTTGCATGGCCGCGGTGGTAGTGCGGAAGCGTTCAGGAATGCCTCCGGTCGTCGACCCGAACGTCATTCCATTTATCGACGTCCTGCTCGTGTTGCTGATCATCTTCATGGTAACGGCGCCGAAGCCGACAACTGACCTACGCATCGACATGCCAAGGCCCGGCGTCACGCGCCCTATGGCGTTGCCGCCGACGATCGTTGCAATCCGTCAAACCGGTGACGCAGTACAGATTTTTGTTGATAATGAGCAGGTCGACGCGGCGGATCTGCCACAACGGACGCTGGCGCACTTGCAGACGGCCAATCCGTCGCTCACCGCCGACGATGCGCTAGCGAGCGCGCACATCTTCGTTCGTGCGGACTTGGACGTATCCTACCAACGCGTGGTTAGCGTCGTGGATGCACTCCAACAAGCGCGGTTCGACCACGTCGCCATCGCAGCGCAGCAAGCATGAGGCTGCGCTGACAAGTATGCTTAGTGATGCGTTACTTTCAGCCACTCGCGGGCAGCGCGCTGCGCCGTTGCGATTTCGTCCTTCGACATTTGGTCGCTGAGCTCACGGCGGCATTCCTTCGCCGCTTCCGAACCGCGCGCCGCAGCCAGGTTGAACCACATGTGCGCTTGCACCAGGTCCACGCTCTCGCCGACCGAATAGATCAAGCCGAGCTTGTAGAGATCTTCGCTATGCGCCGCTTGCGTACGCACAGCTTGGTGCGCCTCGGCGATTTCTGAATCCGTATAAGCCACGTTGGGCACTCCCTTGGTCCGTTTAGGAACGTCTGGCGTTCGCCATGTCCGTTCCACCCCATTGACGTGCATTTTTCGCGCCGTCGGGTTGGACCAATAACGTCCATAACTTGCGATAAGCTTAAGCCACGGAAGCCTTGTTTCGATTTATGCGTGTTTGCGAAAACGTCGTTTGCGCGCGCTTAACTTTTCGATGCTGGCAATCTCTTATCAGCCACCGGCTTGCTTCGCCGCGCTGTCGACGCTGGCCGCTGTTTGTCCGAACAACACCTTCGCGGAACGCGCCAATTCTTCCGGCGTTTGCTCCGCCAGCGTCCTGGCTCTGAGCTCAGCGCCCTTGTTGATGGCGCGGCGTACGGCCGGGCGATCCTTCATGCGCTCGTGCCAAGCCTTGAGCTTAGGAAACGCATCAAGGTTTTGGTCATAACTCGCGTAATTGCGCGTCCACGGCCAACTCGCCATGTCGGCGATGGAATACTCGCCGGCCAGAAAATCCCGATCGCACAGCCGGTGTTCGATTACGCCGTAGAGGCGGTTCACCTCATTCAGATACCGCCTTTGGCCGTAACTGAGCTGAGAAGCGTTGTCGACAAGCTTTGGTGCGTAGTTCTTGAAGTGGCCAGCTTGTCCGGACATCGGTCCAAGCCCGGCGACCTGCCAGAACAGCCATTCCTCCACTTCCACGCGTTGGCGGGCATCGCTCGGGTAGAACTTGCCGCTCTTGCGACCGAGATATTGCAGGATCGCGCCGGACTCGAACACCGAAATGGGCGCGCCATCGGGTCCGTCCGGATCGACAATCGCCGGCATGCGATTGTTCGGACTGATCTTCATGAACCCCGGCTTGAACTGATCACCAGCGCCGATGTTCACCGGCTTCAGCACATAATCGAGGCCCATCTCTTCCAGGGCGATCGTGATTTTGTGGCCGTTTGGCGTTGGCCAAAAATGCACTTCGATCGGTCCCGCCATGAGCATTGCTCTCACTTGTGCTGACTCAGGTTGGGTTCAGGTAGGAACCAGGCGGCACGCCCGCTAGAGGCAGGACATCTCGGTTCGTTCGGATGCATGGGTGCTCACCATTGCGTGAGCCGGCTCCTCTAGTCCCGCAAGTTGAGAAGGAGTTTTGTGACGTTGAAAGCGCCAAGCATCGGAGTTCCGTGTCCATTCAGCTCCGGTTCAGTCAGGCGCCGACACATTTTTCCGCGGAGAGCGACACCTTTCTTGGACGCATGCGTTCAAGGGAGCAGGAAGGAGAATTTCATCATGAAACGCATCGCCACGATGGCGTTGGCCGCAGCGACTCTGATCGCTCCGCTTGCAACGCCGATTTCCGCTTCAGCGCAGGAATGGCGCGACCGCGACTACGGTCGCTACGACCGGGATCGTGATCGCGACTATGATCGCGACCGTGATCGGGACCGGGACTATGATCGTGACCGCGACCGCGATCATCGGCGCTGGTGCGACCGCGATCGCGACGGCGACTGTGATCGCTGGGATCGCCATGACCGCGGGCGTCACCGCGGCTGGGACCGCGACCGCTACAACGGCTACTCGTGGCAAGGCCGCTGGTACTACGGCCCGCCGCCGGAGGCGTATTACGGCCGCTACGGCTATGAGCCGGGCTATCGCGATTGGCGCCGCGGCGACGTTCTGCCGTACTACTATCGCAACCAATATGCGGTCGTTGACTATCGCGCTTATCGCCTACGCCCGCCGCCATACGGCTGCCACTACGTCCGCGACGACCGCGGCAGGATTTTGCTCGTCGGCATCGCGACCGGCGTGATCCTGAGTGCGATCATCAACAACTACTAAGTTTGATAACCTGCTTAGTTCCATTCCGCCCCGAGGCCCCGGCTTCGGGGCGGCGTGCGTTAACGGGCCTGAAACCAACGCGGCGGAAAATTTTGCGTGCTCGAAACGTGGGAGACGCGCGCAATGCTCATGTACATCTGGCTCAACGTCATTGTGCAGGTGCTCTTCCCGGGCGGACAACAGATGCTGATGCTGCAGGCGCAAGCGTTCGAGACGCACCTCCGCGCGCAATTGGAAGCCCCGGCGCCGACGAGTGCGTTACTCGGCGCGGCGTCTCACATAGCGCGCTATCAAATGCCAAAGCTCGCGGCTTAGACGCCCAGCTTCTTCTTCAGAATCTCGTTGACCACCGCCGGGTTGGCCTTGCCGCCGGTGGCTTTCATCGTCTGACCGACCCACCAACCGAACGCCTTCGGGTTCTTGCGCACATCTTCGACCTTGTCGGCGTTTGCCGCCATGAGCTCATCGATGGCCTTCTCGATGGCGCTGGTGTCGGTGACTTGCTTGAGGCCCTCGCGCTCCACGATGGCGCCCGGTGCGTCACCGGTTTCGATCATCTTGGCAAATACATCTTTGGCGATTTTGCCGTTGATGGTGTCATCCTTCACCAGATCGAGGAGTGCGCCGAGTGCTTCGGCTTTCACACGCGATGCGCTCAGTTCCAAGCCCTTCTTGTTAAGCGCCGCCGCCAATTCTTGTGTGACCCAGTTCGCCGCCATCTTCGGATCGCGACCTTTGGCGACGGTTTCGAAATAGGCGGAGGTCTCGCTGTCGCTCGAAATCACGCGCGCGTCGTAGGGCGTGAGGCCGTACTCGCTGATGAAGCGCTTCTTCTTGGCGTCCGGAAGCTCCGGCAACGAAGCTCGGATTTCCTCGATCCACTTCTTCTCGATCACCAACGGCAGTAGGTCGGGGTCGGGGAAGTAGCGATAATCGTGCGCGTCTTCTTTCGAGCGCATCGTACGCGTCGCTCCGGTATTGGCGTCGAACAGGCGCGTCTCTTGATCGATTGATCCGCCACTCTCAAGGATTTCAATCTGACGGCGCGCTTCGTATTCGATGGCTTGCATCATGAAGCGGGTTGAATTGACGTTCTTGATCTCGCAGCGTGTGCCCCACTCCTTGGTGCCGCCGCGGCGTACTGACACGTTCACGTCGGCGCGCATGGAGCCTTCTTCCATGTTGCCATCGCAAGTGCCAAGCGCGCGCAGGATGGCGCGCAGCTTGTTGAAATAAGCCGCCGCTTCCTTCGCCGAACGAATGTCCGGCCGCGATACGATTTCCATCAGCGCTACGCCGGCGCGATTGAGATCGACGAACGTCTCGCTCGGCGAGAGATCGTGGATCGACTTGCCCGCGTCTTGTTCGAGGTGAAGCCGCTCGATGCGCACCTTGATCGGGTCTTCGCCGTCCGGCTCAACCTCGATCTCGCCTTCGCCAACGATGGGCATTTGGAACTGGCTGATTTGGTAGCCTTGCGGCAGATCCGGATAGAAATAGTTTTTCCGATCAAACCGGCTCTTCTCGTTGATCTGCGCATTGAGGCCGAGGCCCGTGCGGATCGCCTGTTCGACGCAGAATTTGTTGATTACCGGCAGCATGCCCGGCATGGCCGCGTCGACCAACGAGACGTGTGCATTTGGCGCGCCGCCATAGGCCGCGCTGGCGCCGGAAAACAGCTTTGCGTTGGACGTCACTTGGGCGTGGACCTCGAGTCCCACGATGATTTCCCATTGGCCCTTGTCGCTCGAAACCAATTGGTCAGGCCGGGCGGAACGAACGTCGAGATTGGTCATGCAATGGGATTAAGGGAGGCTGGTCGCGGTTGTCCAGCGGCGTGGGCTCAGGCTAGGTCAAACTTCAGTTTTGCCAGCACCTGTTCCAGCAGCTCCCGAAGCACTTCTTCCCCAAGCTTGCTCGATTCCGCGTAGACACTGATCGATTGCTTGGGCGTCACCAATCCGGAGAAGTTGAACCTCCGACCATTCGCGTCTGCCCCGTAATAGGCGATCGCGTGCCCCCACGGTTGCTGCACGATTTTTGGCCGCGCTATTGTCACGTCGATACCCGTCTCCGCAGCGACCTGCGTTTCCGAGTCCATCCGCAGTTCAGACAACTTCTCGGCGATACGACCCGTGTCGGCGAGCTTCGCGTTCAGCGCCAAGGTGGAGATCACAAGATTTGCGGCGTGTTGCCTTGAACTGAACCGCGTAATCTCAGGATCACTTGAGGCGGTTTCTTCCCAGTCGCCGCCCAGCGACAGCGAGAAGCGCTGTTTGTTGACCGTGACCGCCATTACGCCGCCTCACCCATCAGACGCTTTCGCGCGCGCGTTTCGCCAATCAAAGGAAATAGCGCCGCCATTTCCGGACCGTGATCCAGACCCGTGAGCGCCTGCCGCAGCGGCATGAACAGAGCTTTGCCTTTAGCCCCAGTCTTTTCCTTCACGGCATTGGTGAAGGCGCTCCACGTCGTCGCGTCATAGGCGCCAGAAGGAAGCACTTCAGCGGCCGCGCTGGCGAACGCCGCATCTGTGACGAGCGGTTCAATGGGGCCATCCACAATGTGCGCCCAGGCTTTCACCTCAGGCAGCAATACAGTATTGGCGCGAATAGCGTTCCAGAACGCTTCGCCCCGATCGGCGCCCTCCTTTGCCAAGCGCTCGCGTACGGCGGCATACTCGGTTTGATGTAAGACCGCCGCGTTCACACGCTTCAGCTCTTCTGGATCGAAGCGCGCCGGGGCGCGGCCGATCTTCTCGAACGAGAACTCCTCGGCCAGTTGCTTGAATGAAAGCCGCGCCTCAACCGGATCGGAGGTGCCGATCTTCGCTAGATGCGAGCACACCGCCATAGGTTCATAACCCTGCGCGCGCAATTCGCTGACGGACAGCGAGCCAAGGCGCTTAGAGAGCGCTTCGCCGTCCGCGCCAACCAGAAGCGGGAAGTGCCCAAGCTGCGGCGTGGGACCACCCAGCGCTTCGAAGATTTCGATCTGCACGCCGGAATTGGTGACGTGATCCTCGCCGCGCACGATGTGCGTGATGGTGAAGTCCACATCGTCGACCACGGACGGCAGCGTATAGAGGAAAGCGCCGTCCTCGCGGATCAGCACCGGATCGGACAGAGAAGCAGTATCGATCGACACCGGCCCGCGCACGAGGTCGACCCAATCCTTGCGTTCGCCCGACAGCTTGAAGCGCCAATGCGGCTTGCGGCCTTGCGCTTCCAGCGCTCTGCGCTCCTCGGCGCTCAAATTCAGCGCGGCGCGGTCGTAGACAGGGGGCCGACCAGTCGCCTGCGCGATCTTGCGCTTGCGCTCAAGTTCATCCTCGGTCTCGTACGCTGGGTAAAGCAGCCCCGCGCTCTTCAACTTCTCGGCGGCCCGCTCATAAGCGTCGAAGCGCGCCGATTGATTGGCGCGCTCATGCCATTTGAGACCGAGCCAGATCAGGTCGTCTTCGATGCCTTGCTCGAATTCCTTGGTGGAGCGCGCCAGATCGGTGTCGTCGATGCGCAACAGCACCTGCCCGCCTTGACGCTCCGCAAACAGCCAGTTGAGCAATGCCGTACGGACATTGCCGACATGGATGCGGCCCGTGGGCGACGGCGCGAAGCGGAGGCGGATGGACATTCGTTCAGACTCGTTTGGAGCGGGAGGTTATGGGGTTTGAGCGCCCATTCGTCCAGCGCACGGGCAGTCGCGGATGTGCTTGGAGAAGCCCATTTGCATGCTTAGTGTGGCGCCCGATCGAGGAGCACGCCCCATGGCCGAGAAAGCACACGAAATCCGTCTGAAGAGCCGCCCCGTCGGCATGCCAAAAGCGGAAAACTTCGAATTGGCCGAGGTGACGCTACCCGAGCCGAAGGATGGCGAAGTCCTCGTCCGCAACATGTGGATGTCGGTCGACCCCTACATGCGCGGTCGCATGTATGACCGGCCCAGCTACGTGCCGCCGTTCCAAATCGGCGAAGCGCTGCAAGGCGGCGCCGTGGGCCGGATCGAGAAGTCCAACGATGCGCGTTTCAAGCCCGGCGATCTGGTTGAATCGTTCCTAGGATGGCGTGATGCGTTCGTTTCGAGCGCCGCGCCGCTCACTAAGCTGCCGGCCTCCAATGTGCCCCCGCAAGCCTTTCTCGGCGTGCTCGGCATGCCGGGCATGACCGCATATACGAGCTTCCATCGCATCGGCGATCCAAAGCCCGGCAATGTCGTGTTTGTCTCCGGCGCAGCCGGCGCCGTGGGCGCCACGGTCTGCCAGATCGCGAAAATTCGTGAGTGCAGTGTCGTCGCCTCCGCGGGCAGCGACGCGAAGCTGGCTTGGCTAAAATCGGTCGGCGTTGAAGCCGGCGTGAATTACAAGACGTGCGGTGACTTGCTGAAGGCCGTGCAGGCCGCCGCGCCCAAGGGCATCGACATTTACTTCGACAATGTCGGCGGTGAACATTTGGAAGTTGCGCTGGAAGTTGCGCGCCCGTTCGCCCGCTTCATCGAGTGCGGCATGATCTCCATCTATAACGACGAAAAGCCAACGCCGGGGCCGCGCAACATGGCCTACATCGTCGGCAAGCGGATTAAGATGCAAGGCTTCATCGTCAGCGACTTTATCGACATGCGCGAGCAATTCCTCACCGAGATGACGCAATGGGTGCTGGACGGGCGTGTAAAATCCGAAGAAACCATCGAGAACGGGATCGCTAACGCGCCTAAAGCGTTTCTCAATCTCTTCACTGGCGGCAACACTGGAAAGATGCTCGTAAAGCTCGATTGAGAACATGCCGCCGCCACGTCTCTTCCAAGCCTATGTCATGGTCGATTGGAGCGCGTCATCGAAGCCGGTGACGGGCGCCGACTCGATTTGGATCGGCGTCCTGAAGCGCAATGTGCGCTTCCAAATGGCGTTCGAGGCGCACAATCCCGCGACGCGCGCCGCAGCCGAGAAATTGCTTGAAGACATTCTCGGCGACCTGCGGCGCAAGAGCGAACGCGTGCTCGTGGGCTTCGACTTCCCACTCGGATTTCCACGCGGCACGGCCGCGGCGCTGAAGCTTGACGGCGGGCCGTGGCGATCATTGATGGAGTTCCTCGTCAGGGAGGTGAAAGATAAGCCCGACAATACAAACAATCGTTTTCAAGTCGGCGCAAAGATGAATCGGCTCATGATGGGAGAAGCATTTCCGTTCTGGGGCGCGCCGGCGCGCGACGAGCAAACCATGCTGTCAGCAAAGCGTGTGCGCGAACACGGGCCAAACGATCTGCCGGAATTCCGCTTGGCGGAAGAAGCAATCAAAGGCCCCTCCTCAATCTGGAAACTCTATTATCAAGGTTCCGTGGGCGGACAGGCGTTGACAGGCATTCCCGTCGCCAAGCGCCTTCACGACGTCCGCAAGGTAATGTTCTGGCCGTTTGAAACGGGCTGGCGACCTTTGAGCATCTCCGATGTCAACGATGTCGACGCCGTGTTTGCGGAAATCTATCCTTCTCTCTCTGCTGGAAAACTTGCGGCAGGCGCCGTGAAAGATGAGGTTCAGGTGCGTGCGGTCTGCGAACGCTTCAATGCGCTCGACGAGAAAGGCCAGCTCAGCGCTCTCTTTGGCCCCGCAAAAGATGATGCGCGGCGTGAAATTGTTGAGAGCGAAGAAGGCTGGATTTTGGGCGTTAGCCCCTAGCATCGCGCACTTCAGCTTCCGCGACACCGGTGATCAGCGCATCGTCCGCGTGCCCTGCATCGCTGGGTTTGTCCGCAATGGCCCACCAGCGCAGCAAAAGCACTCCACCGCTCAGCAGGCTCGACGCAAGGATCGCGAACAACAACCCAGCAACACCCATGTGCAAGTGCTCAGCGAACCAATAGCCGAGAACCGGCATCACCACGGCGTAAGCGAGGATATGACTGAAAGTTGGAAACCAATTGTCGCCACGCGCCCGCAACGCCGATGCGGCTACCACCTGCGCGCCATCGGGATGCAGGATCAGCACGCAAATCCAGATGAGCGAAGAAATCAGAGCTGCCAGTTGAACATCCGCCGTGTACGCATGCCCAATCGGCACGGCGAACACGAAGATCGCCACCGCAGCGACGATCATGCTGATCTCGTTGAGACCGATCCCGGTCCAACCCGCACGCGCCGCATCCCGCGGCGTCTTACGGCCGATTGCTTCAGACACCAGCACCGCCGTCGCCGCCGCCATGCCGAGCGCGATCATGAATACGAAGGCCATCAAGTTGAGCAAGATCTGATAGCCGGCGACGACATTGGCGCCGAGGCGCCCCGCGATCACCGTCATGCCGGAGAACGCGCCTGCTTCCACGGCTTGGCTCACCGCTGAGGCGACGCCAACGGCAAGCAACGCGCCATAACCGTGACCCCTAGCTCCCAGTGTGCGCACTCCGAATTTGTCCCCGTCCCGCAGCAGGAAAATCCAGAGCAACAGCGCGCCAGAGAGAAACACGCGCGCGCCGACTGTCGCCCACGCTGACCCAATCGCGCCATGTTGCGGCACCCAAAGCAGATTGAGCCCGAGGTTCACAACGTTCGCGAGCCACATGATGATCGTGGAGATCGCGGGCTTCTTGATCGCTTCGAGAAAGTAGGTGCCGGCGATATACATCAGGTGCAGCGGGATCGAGAGCGCCAGCACAATCATTACGCGCGCTGAGAGCGGCACGAGTCCTGCCTCCACACCGAACGGTGAGAACAAGCGCTCTCCGCCCCACCACATCAGGCCCACGGAAGCGGCGCCGGCCACAATCGCCAGCACAAGCCCGCGCCGCAGCACGACGCCCGCACCCTGCGGATTGCCTTCGCCCAGAGAACGCGCAGCCAGCACTTGCACGCCCTGCAGCAAGCCAATCGCCGCAACGAGAAATACCGCCGTCGGCGCCCAGCCGAGCGCTTGGTGGGGCAGCTCGTGCGGCGCCAGTTGGCCGACAACCACAACATCGGAAATTGCCATGCCGATAATGCCGAGGCGCGCAAGCGCCACTGGTCCGGCAAGGCGCAAAAGCGCGCCGACATATGAGCGCGGAGCGGTCATGGGATGGCGATATCTAAGCGGCGAACCCGAGTCGGTCGAGCCTCAAGTGCTTGGGACGGCCCCATCGGTCGGCTTCAGCGCGCGATAGAGCGCCGTTGAAAGTCCGGCTTCGAGGGCGGCGTAAACGGCGATCTGGAAGAATAGCGCAACCCCATAGAACACGGCGAATAACGAAGGGTTGGCGCGCGCTTGATTTGAGAGGGCAACCAAGTCGTCGGTCGTGAAGCCAAGACCCAGCCCAACAACCGTTTGAAGGGCGTTCGTCAGCACCAGCGCCGGAAGCAGCAACAGAATACGTGCTCCCGCAACACGCAAGATGTGCCGATTTGTCCATTGCCAGCTCTGAAACACGATTACGCGGCGGGAATCCACCGAGGCGGGCGCGGCGAGATAGAAGTATGAGGTCAAGAAGAACGCAATCAACGCCCAGGCAATCATCGCCCAAAACAGCGTGCCGGGTTGTGCGCTGATGGCGTGTTGCATCAACGCCTGCAGTGCTGCCTGATTTTGGCCTGCAGCGCGGATTTCATCGGCGTAGGGCGCGATGATGATGCTCATGGCCACATAGAGCAGCACAATTGAAATAATCGCGACGATGACGCCCACGATCGCCACTGCGCCTGCCACGCGCGCTGCGTCGCCAACAACGTTTGATCTGACGTCCGCCGGCCCGCGCAGTGCGGTGCGGATCAAGGCGGCGAAAGCCGTCGCCGAGACGACGGCAAGAATGACAAGCCACGCCAGATTTGGCCCGAAGGCAAGCAACGCCAAAGTCTGAGCCGCACCCGCCGCCGCGGCGAGCGGCAGCACAAATCTCCAGCGCGCTCGCAGAAACGCCAGCGCATCGCCGACCGTGCGGCGAACGGAAACCTGAGCTATCATGAGCGCCCTCTTGCCTGCATTCTGGACAGAAAGCGAGGGTCAGGCGGCGTTCTCGGACCTCGGCCACAGGCCCTTTAGCGCTTGCGCGAGCGCATTGGTCCGCTTCTTGCGCTCGACATCGGCTGCGCTCTCAAGCCAGGTGATCTGAACTGCCTTGCGCTCTCCCTCGAACGGCAAGTGGCCGTGCCAAGAATTGTCGGCGCGCAGGAAACCGAGGAAGCTGCCCATCAGCGGCGGCACTTCCACGACCGTCGATTGAAAGTCGTGCTCATTGCGCAGCACACGAACGGCGCCTGCCTCGCCCGCAGGCCAGGCGCGGTTAAAATAGATCAGAACAGTTGCGCGTTTGGACTTGCTGTCGGTGTGGATACGGCCGGCGCGCTTCGGACACTTGCGCATAATGGTCACAAGGCGCGGCCGTGGACGTAAATCGAATGCCAGGAGTTCCGAGACAACGGATGCCACTTCGTCGCCCTGCAGCTCCGCCAGAAATTCCGCGAAGGTACCCACCGCCTTTGCCTCGCCAAGCGTTAGATAGCCCGCGTGCCTCAGCTTCGGGAAATCGCGCTCAAGCGCGTCGGTCTGATTGGCCTTCAGGGCGCCCGCGCCTGTAAAATGCACGAATGGTTCGTGGGCAGCACGCGCCCGCTTGAATGCGCCGAGGTCGATGTATTCTAGGGCCATGGCTGCCTCCAGAGTCTTTGGGGCCACCCTGGCGGGATAAACGGCGCTTGCCTCCGGCGGTTCCCAGATGCAGCAAGTGGCCATGCAACTGAAGCCCGTCCATGTCGTTGGCGGCGGCCTGGCCGGCTCCGAAGCCGCCTGGGCGCTGGCCAGCGCCGGCGTACCCGTCGTGCTGCATGAAATGCGTCCCGTGCGTATGACCGACGCACACAAGACAGAAAACTTCGCCGAACTCGTGTGCTCGAACTCCTTCCGCTCTGACGATTGGACCGGAAACGCGGTGGGCCTGCTGCACGCCGAGCTACGCCGCTGCGGCTCGCTGGTGATGCGCTGCGGCGATGCCGCGCAAGTGCCGGCAGGCTCGGCGCTGGCGGTGGACCGCGATGTGTTCTCTGGCGCAGTGACCGAAGCGCTGAACGCGCATCCGCTGATCGAAGTGAGGCGGGAAGAAGTCAGATCACTTGACCAACTCTTGAGTCGTTCCGGACGCGCGGAGCGCGATCCGGAACCCAGGGCCGACGACGGAGAGGTTGCTCTGGGGTTCGGTTCTACGGCGCTTTGCGCCTCCGCCCGGAATGACTCTGTTGTATTTTGCACCGGCCCGCTAACCTCAGCAGCGCTTGCGGCCTCGATCCGCAACGCCACGGACGAAGACAGCCTCGCCTTCTTCGACGCCATCGCGCCTATCGTGCATGCTGACTCGATCGACTTCGGCATCGCCTGGCGCCAGTCGCGCTATGACAAGGAAGGCCCTGGCGGCGACAAAGCAGCGTATGTCAATTGCCCGATGGATCGGGCCGAGTACGAAGCGTTCATCAATGCGCTCAACACATCGCCCAAGACTGAGTTCAAGGATTGGGAAAAAGACACGCCGTACTTTGAAGGCTGCTTGCCGATCGAGGTGATGGCTGAGCGCGGGCCGGACACGCTGCGCTTTGGGCCGATGAAGCCGGTGGGTCTCGCCGATCCGCGCACCGGCAAGCGACCCTACGCTGTCCTACAGCTTCGCCAGGACAATAAGCTCGGCACGCTCTTCAACATGGTGGGCTTCCAGACCAAACTGAAATACGGTGCGCAAGAAGAGGTTTTCCGCATGATCCCCGGCCTGCGCGACGCGCGGTTTGCGCGGCTCGGCGGCATTCATCGCAATACATTTCTGAATTCGCCGAAGCTGCTGGATGCGACGCTGCGCCTGAGGCGCGAGCCGCGCGTGCGTTTTGCCGGGCAAGTAACCGGCGTTGAAGGCTACATCGAAAGCGCGGCGATGGGATTGTTGGCAGGACGCTTTGCGGCCGCCGAGCGCTTGGGCCACGCAATTGCACCGCCACCGCAAACGACGGCCCTGGGCGCGCTCATCGCGCACATCACCGGCGGCCATATCGGCCCGAAAGGCGCGTTCCAGCCGATGAACGTCAACTTCGGCCTCTTCCCTGAAATCGAAGCGCCCACACACGATGCTGACGGACGCAAGCTCAAAGGCGAAGAGCGCGGCCGCGCAAGAAGGCGAGCGCTGGCGGATCGTGCGCTTGCTGACTTGGAGCTGTGGATCTCTACAGTTGCCCCGTAGCTGACGCCGCAACCAGTCTCAGCTGACGCGTAAACAAGCTGCGCTCGGTGCGACCGTTCTCTATGGCGCGGAGATAGAGCGGCGTCAGAGCCACATAGCCAATGGCAGGAAACGCATCCGCAGGTGCGGCGCCCGATTTTGCAGCCGCATGCGCCACTCTCGCCCGCTCGACCATGGCATGCGGATCGGCGTTCTCGCGAGGGAGCACAGAACGCCCTCTCGCTCGCCAATGTGTTGCCGCGCGCAGCAGTCCGGCATAGCCCCAGGCGCGCGCGGCAGCGCCCACGATGAGCGCATCGAGTTGCGTCCCGCACGCGGCCAAAGCCAGGCGGATCAGGCTTCCCGCAGTTGCTTCGAGGTACGCGTCAATCTCCGCGAACGTTGCGAAGGGCGTCGCATCGAGGTCGCGCCCGCGCGCATCGATCAGCGCCTCCAACGCGCCTCGTGGCAGCGGCGCTTCCCGGTGCGCCTCAGCGATCGCGGCAAGCACTGGATGCGCGCGCGGCGCCCTGCCGTCGAATATCCCCGCCAGCGCATCGCGCCACCACTGCAGGCGGATGTCGCCGATGGCGGCTTGGGTCACCACGTCCGCCGTGCGCGCGATCTCGTGAT
>JACQAC010000151.1 GCA_016195245.1 Pseudomonadota bacterium | reverse complement strand
TGGCCCCAGCTATCGGTGCCTTCAAAGCCCGCAACCGCCACATACGCCATCGTGCATTTCAAGACTTCGCCATCATAGCCGGCGCTGTCGAAATGGCCGCGTGCGCCGCCGCTTAGCTCAAGGCGGTAGAAGAACCTTCCATCGAAGGTCGGATAGGAGCCTTGGCAGCGCTGATGTTCGCCAACGTCAATCGCCATGGCTACCATCGAGGAGAGCGGGTCACGGGCGCTGCGGCGCTGTTCGTCGCTGGTCGGCGGCGAGCCCCAGAGGCGGTAGGTCGGGTTGATCTGCGCGACCACCTCGCCATTGTCAGCCACGTTCATCGCAATGATGCGATGCTTGCGCGCATAGTGATGATCCAGGTCGTAACGCCGCCAAATCACATGATCGCCGTCAATTGCGCCCGATGCTGAGGCCGCAATGTTCATGTGTTCAAAAATGTTGAGCAGTCCGCCCGACTGCATGTGGGTTTGGATGTCGTAGCTGTTGTCTTCAATGCTGGCGTCGACGGTGATGCTGCCAAGCGGAATAATTGCAAGCGCCGAGCCCTGATACTCAAGCGAGAACGTGTCGGCCATGGCAGGCGTCGCGATGAAAGCGACGAAGAGGGCGATCAGGCCGAGGCGCATCGCAGGTGAGCATAATATTACGTGCGCGTAAGTCCATTGCCGCAGTCAGCGACGCCTAGAGCGCTCGGACATTCACTTCGGAGTTTTCGAGCGGCAGTTCCAGCACCATGCCGACACGGCCGGCGCGGACGTCCTCGTAGCCCGTGGCGCGAGCTTCCGCGACCTGCATTTGCGCGGCCACTTCGTCGTGCGCGCCGGTCAGCACCAGCATCTTAGCATTGGCCGCCTGCGCAGACGCCGCCACTTGCGCGGCTGTCGCCATATCGGTTTGGTGCAGTTGGCCGAGCTGTTCGCTGCGGGCGCCTTCGAGCACGACGTCGGCGTTTGCCGCTGCCGGCGCGTCGGCAATGCGGCCGTCGCCGCCCACAACGAGTGAGCGGCCGCGATAATCGAAGCGATAGCCCACGCGGCCCGCGAAGGCGTCTTCCTGTGTCGTGAAGGCTGAGATCACAAGACCGTCAGCCTCGTACACAATCACCGAGCGGCCCGGCTCAGGCGACGGTCCCCAAGCCTGCAGGCCACGCTGCACGCCGTCGAAACCGGCCGCTTGGTTCAAGCCGTCGACCAGGCGCTGCGTTTCCGCGGGTCCGTACACGGGCAGCAAATGGCTCGAACGTTGGCCGTCACCGTACAATTCGTCGAGGTCCGCAGTCTGCGTGAGGCCAGCGCTGGTCAGCAGCACCGCTTGCAGATTTTGCGTTGAGATGCCGTGTGAGGTGAGCGAGGCAGCTGCTCCTGAACCAGCATCGACGATGAACATGCGGCCGGCCGCGACGATCGCGACGCACGGCTTCTGATCAGTGCTCACCGCGTTGGCTTGGCCGCACACGATGGCGCGCAGCGCTGTCGTGCTGAATAGATCCTGGTTCGCTTCGGCTTGCTGCGTGCTGTAGGCTTGATAGGCGCGCGCCAAGGCTTCCTGGCCTTCTGGCGTTTGCGAGCCGAGCATCCAGCCGCCCCAGAACAATCCCGAAAGCGTCACGAAGACGACGGACGATTTTCCGATCGCGTTCATAGTACCGACCCCGTTTCTCGCGCGCCACGGCGCGTTGACGTCAAACCCCATCGAACGTGCGTACCCTGTGTCATGATTCCAGCAAATCTGCTTAACAATGTCTTTCCACAGGAATGTGCCTCGGCAGTGGCGCGCATGCGAAACGACTGGAATTTTCTGGCAAAATCATCATCTTCGTTAACGGCGCCTGAGCAGGTGCGCCGTCACAATGGTTAACGGCGTGAAGCGCGTTCTGGTGTTTGATTCGGGTGTTGGCGGGCTCTCGGTTCTTGACGCCATCGCGGCGTCTGGCCTGGCGCTCGAACTCGATTATGTGGCCGACAATGCGTGGCTGCCCTACGGCTTGAAGTCCGATGCCGATCTGCGCGCGCGCGTGCCGGCGCTTCTCCACAGCATCGTGCAACAATGGCGGCCGGATCTGGTCGTCGTCGCCTGCAACACCGCATCGACGATCGCGCTTGATGCCGCGCGCGCGGCGCTGACCGTTCCGGTTGTCGGGGTAGTGCCGCCGATCAAACCGGCGGCGGCGCTGACACGGACGGGCGTCATCGGCCTGCTGGCGACGCCAGCGACGGTGCGGCGCGCCTATACAAATGACTTGATCACCCAATTCGCCGCCGACAAGCGCGTGGTTCGATTTGGCTCATCGGCGCTTGTGGATATCGCTGAGCGCAAGTTGCGCGGCGAGGCCGTCGATAGCGCTATCCTCGCCGCGGAGATGCGGGGATTGTTCGGCGCGCCCGGCGGCAACGAAATCGACGTCGTCGCGCTCGCCTGTACGCACTTTCCTCTGATCGCCGATGAACTCGCAAACACAGCACAGCGCGCCTGCGTATGGCTCGACTCTGGCGAGGCGATTGCCCGGCGGGTGGGCAATCTATTGATCGCGGAGAAGGGCGCCGCACGTGCGAGGCACGCCGGTTTCACTGACGGAACTGTAGCGTACGCTCTTGGCCGCGCCTTCAACGCGCGTGGGTTTTCTAAAATTGCCGCCATTGGCCCAACCCCGGCCTTCGACGTGGCGCCTCTTGGCGTCAATGTTTCGCATTGAAAATGTGACCTTTTGGGAACGCCGTCGCTTTCGTTCGCACGCGCCGTGCCTCTCTGCATTGCGCACCCATGTCGGAACGGTAACGATTTTGCGAAACGATGACGGGGAGGCATATGGCCAGCGCATTCGATGATACGCCGCAGGGCCTCAGTTCTCAGATCAATAATCTGGCGGCGGTGCTGACCCGCAAGAGCGGACTCAAAGTGCCGCGCTATCAGCGGCCTTACACATGGTCCGAGCGTGAGGTGCGTGAACTGATCACCGACCTGTGGGGCGCGTTCAAACGCAGTCCGCGGGCGCCATTCTATTTCATTGGCCAGATCGTGCTGGTGAGAAACGCCAAGGGCAATTTCGAGATTTCCGATGGTCAGCAGCGTTTGGCGACGCTGACCATGCTGATCGCCTATGTGCGCGATCGCCTGCCGCATCGCGCCAAGCAATACCAACAGCTGATCATGGATGGGGACCGTCCGCGGCTGACGCTTCGGGACGATGGCGGTTTCTTCCATGGCTTTGTTCAAGAGCCGGGGCGCATGGCCGACTTGGCCAAGCATGTCGAGACCGGTGTCGAATCCAAGGACCTGCTTTGTGAGGCGGCGCAGACCATCGAATCCGAGCTGCAGGGGACTTCCGACGGCGATCTCGACGCGTTCTTTTCCTATGTCGCCGGCAATTGCACGCTCAATGTCGTCGATGCGAGCGCCCGCGGTTGTGCGCAGACTGTGTTCAACACACTGAACAAACGCGGCTCGCCGTTGTCCGGCGCGGACATCATCAAGAGCGAACTCATCGAGAATTCTGGCCTCGACGAGACCAAGTCCGAAGCGGCCGCGCGCAAATGGGAGCAAATCGAATCGATGTTCGAACGCGCCGACTTCGCGCACCTGCTTTATATGATGCCGTCTTTGTTGACTGGCGAAGTTGTGCGCTCGCCGGACGATCTCGAGCAATTCATTGGCGCGGTGAAGCGCTCGGGTGGGGTGCATGTGTTTCTGTTCGAGAAGCTGCCGCGTTACGCCGATGCGTTGCGTGCGATTTTCAGCGATTCCATCGACGCCGGCAAAGCCAGCGCCGACGTGAACCGCCGCGTACACATGATGAAGCAAGTGCAGGATTGGGATTGGGCGCCGACGCTTATCGCATTCTTGGCCGAACATGGCGGCGATCATCGCCGCGTTCCGCGGTTTGTGCAGGCGCTCGATCGCCTTGTATTTGGGTGCGAGTTGGCGGTGGTCGATAGTCGTCAGATCGGCGGACGCTACAAGCGCATCATGCAGGCGATGGGCGACGACCGTAAGCTCTACGGGCCAAACGGCGTGTTCGAATTGTTGCCAACCGAACATGGCCGCTTCATCGAGACGCTGAACCGCGCTCGCAGACGCGATCGTTCGCGCCGCCTGCTGCTGATGCGCATCGAGGCGGCGATGCCGAACGGCAGCAGGCTCAGCATGACCGACGACGTTACCGTTGAACATGTGCTGCCAAAGGGCAGCAGCCCTTGGTGGAATCAGCTGTTTCCGGATTCGAAGCTGCGCCAGGAGGCGGCGAACCTGCTCGGCAATCTCACGCTGGCAACGCACGACCAGAACAAGCGGGCCGACAACAAGTCTTACGCGGAAAAGCGCGAGGTCATCTTCAATACGCCGGGCGCGCCCATCCATGCCTTGTCGAAGGACATGGAGCCCATGACCGAGTGGACATTGGTGGCCATCGAGGACCGCCAAGAGCGGCTGATCCGCATTCTCTGTGAGGATCTTGGTCTGATCCGCCGCGAGGGCGCCCAGGCGGCGTGAGCAGCAGCGCGGCCGCATTAACCTCTCGCTAACGGATTCACAGCACGCCTTAACCCTGCGTTTAGAGTTGGGGCGAAATCCGCGATGTCGTTGCTCTATGCGGTCGTGTTTGCGAGCCGCTGCCGATCCAATCACCACCGACTGGCGGTCGATGCCCTGCGTCACCTGCAGTCCCCCGACGCGAGCGATTGGCAGGATCTGCTACTGCACTACCAGGAAGACTACCTCGCCGGCGCCAAGGCGCCGGACGACGAGTTCAAGGATTTCAAGAACCACGTTCTGCACGTGCGCGACAACAATTGGGGCGGCGCCGTCGAGGCGTGCGAGGAATGGTATCGCCGTGCCGTGAGCGCGCTGCGCGAAAAGGACTGGAAGCAGGCGGCGTGGTCGGCTGGCGTGATGAGCCACTATTACGTCGACCCGCTGCAGCCGTTCCATACGCACCAGACTGAGGAAGAGAACGTCATCCATCGCGCGGTGGAGTGGAGCTTCTCGAAGTCGTACGGCGTGTTTCAGAAGATCCTCGAAGCCAATGGCGGCTACCCTTCTATCACGGTTCCAGAGGGGGAGGATTGGCTTGCGCAAATGGTGCGCGCCGGCGCCAAGGCGTCTAACCCGCACTATGAGCTGATCATCGAGCACTACGATCATGTAGCGGGCGTGAAGGATCCGCCGTCGGGTCTGGATGATGCGCTGCGTGAGACCATTGCGGGCTTGGTCGGTCACGCTGCCGTAGGTCTCGCCCGCATTCTGGATCGCGCCTTCGCGGAAGCGGCGGTGAAGCCGCCGAAGGTCGGCTCCAACCTGCAGGCATTTTTCCTGGCCACCGAAATTCCGATCCAGGCGGTGCTGAAGACCATCGGCGATGCGCAAGCGCGGCGCGAAGTCGAGGCCCAGTACGAGGAGTTTCGCCGCACCGGCAAGGTGCGCAACACTTTGGGCGAAGACGACAAAGCGGTGCGCGAATTGTACGCGGCTGAAGTCCTGAAG
>JACQAC010000169.1 GCA_016195245.1 Pseudomonadota bacterium | reverse complement strand
GGGAAACAATTGCTTTGCGACGGGCCGCTGCGGGAGGATTTTGCCTGGAATTGCTGCAACGCGGAAAGACAATGGCTTCTCTTTGCCATCAGCATTTTGGCGCCCGAATGCGCCTGAATTCGGGTGCGTAGTAGCCGATATTCACATTGCATCTGCGAAGACTTGGAGGAATACCCGCTCGCGGCGGCCATCGAGCCAAGCGACGCCGAATTTGATGCGCTGGATACGGCTGGGCGCCGAGCGTCAGTGCGCAGCGGGGCCGGCGGCAGGTGTCGTGATGTAGAGGCGGCGAATGAACACGCTATTGCCGCGAAGCACAACAACGGCGGTTAGGTCGCGCCCATCCTGCAATCGGTAGCCATAGAGATAGACCTGGTCCTGCTCTTGGCCCGGCATAATCTGCTCCGGCTGCCCAAGCCTCTGCACAACGTCATCGTGCGACATCCCTATCGGAATTTTGCTTTCGTAGTCGGCGAGACTCGTAAACGGCAAGCCAACCCACGGCGCCTCTTGGCTACT
Source organism: Pseudomonadota bacterium (assembly GCA_016195245.1). Classification (GTDB taxonomy): domain Bacteria; phylum Pseudomonadota; class Alphaproteobacteria; order Caulobacterales; family Aquidulcibacteraceae; genus Vitreimonas. The sequence continues at coordinate 7,077 of JACQAC010000169.1, read as the reverse complement.
CGCGGTTCCAGCCGGCACAGCCGCGCCCTGGCTTTGCGCCATAGCGCCGGTTGTGATGGCGCTGAAGCCAATGGCCACTAAACTCAGCGCGAACGTCTTGTTCATCAGGAACTCCGGCCACGAGAAGAGGCGGAGGTAGTGGCGAGGTCAAGGCCGGGCGCCCGCGACGAGCCTAGTTAATCCGCCGCAAGACGCACAGACTCATCGCCGCCGCACTCACGCGAACGCGCCAATATCGCCGAAACGGCCATTGTTGAAATCGACAATCGCCTGCCGGATCTCTTCGTTTGTGTTCATGACAAAGGGTCCGTAGGCGGCGATCGGTTCATCTATCGGTTCGCCGCTCAGTACGAGCACCTTGGCCTCGCCTTCGGCTTCCAGCGCGATGGCCCCGCCTTCAGCCGCGAACAAGGCGAACTGGCCCTCGCCGGCGGTCTCGACCCCATTGATCCGCACAGCACCGCTGAGGACGACGATTCCAAGCGTGTGGCCTTCGGGCAGCGTGAGTTTGGTCTTGGCGCTGGCGTTCAAGCGCACATCCCAAATGTCGATCGGCGTGAACGTGCGCGCGGGTCCGCGATGGCCCGAGAAGTTGCCTGCGATGACCCGCACGACGCCTGCTGCATCCGGCAGTTCTACAGTCGGAATCTGCGCGTTGAGCAGAGTTTGGTATCCAGGCGGCGCCATCTTTTGCTTGGCGGGCAAGTTCACCCAGAGCTGCACCATTTCCATCACACCGCCACTCCGCGTGAACCCCTCGGAATGAAATTCTTCGTGCAGTATGCCGGAGGCAGCCGTCATCCATTGCACGTCGCCCGGGCCGATATGCCCTCCGTTGCCCGTCGAGTCGCGATGGTCGACCTCGCCGGAATAGACAATCGTGACCGTTTCGAAGCCGCGATGGGGATGCACGCCGACGCCCCGCTTCTGCGCGGCGGGCCCGAACCGATAAGGCGCCGCATGGTCGAGCAGAATGAATGGGCTCACCACGGCGCCATGCGTTTGCGGCGAGAAGAGCGAGCGAACGGGAAATCCGTCACCCACCCAATGCGGATTCGGAGCGTTCTGAATAGCGATCAACTTTCTCACGGCAGCGCTCTTCTAAGAATGTATCGCTCAGATGAGGCGATCCCGGTGCGAGGCAAGAAGGCACACGGATGATCCCAGCCGGACACGCCCTCAGTATGCTAGCGATGCGACGCCGCCCTCAACGCCGCCAATGCGCGCTCCAAATGCGCGATGTCACCGCGTAGGTTCGCCCGAGCGGTGGTGATTTCAGAGAATTGGTAGCGGAGGTCCGAACGGACCCCCGGGTCACGCTGCAGGGCTTCGGCGGCGTCGGCAATCTCGTGTGACGTCAGCGACAGCGTACAATTCTGGCGAAATCCGACAATTCGTTCGGTTTGTCCTCTAACGTCGCTGCAGCCTTCACGTATCGCTTGCTGCACTTCGTGCGAAAGGATGCTGCGAACACGCCTGCGATAGGAGGACGCTCGCAAGACGTCGAGCACGCTGCGCGCGTTATCGAAGGCAAAATAATCCGAAAGGTCGTCAACCGCGGCGCGTGGCAACAAGCCGATGTCGCCGGAAGACACGACCTCGTCCCACGTCGATCGCGTCGGCGCCGTGTAAAGGTATTCCGTCGCTCGGTAAGCGTTGACGACGAGCGCGGTAGGGTCATGCGCTGGCCTTCCGAGAAGCGTATTGGTCCGCTCCGCCCCGTCATCGACCGCGTCATAGTAGGCGGCAAGTTCGCGGCGAACGCGGAGGTCCTTGTCGAGATCGTGGATCAAGCGCTGCGCATAGTCTTGACCCCGTCGCTGCGCTGCCTGGGATGCGCCCCATTCGTTCGCTTGCAGGCCAATGAACACGCCGAGCACCACGATCACGAATTCAATCGTGACGGATGTCCACTGCTGTCTGCGCATGTGCTCTGCGAAGCGACGCAAAATCATCGGCGCGTCCCTAAGCCGCCAACAATTCCTTCACCCGGCCAACCAGCTGCTCCATCGTCACGGGCTTGCTCATGTAGTGCACGGGGTATTCCTCCAGCATGTGGCTGAAGCTTTCGGGCGCGTAGCCGGAGAGGAAGAGCACTTTGGCGTTGCCGATCATATCGGCGCCAGCTTCCTGCAGCATCTCGGGACCGGTCATGATAGGCATCGAGACGTCCGAAATGATAATATCGAAGGCGCCAGGTTTCTGCTTCATCACCTCAAGCGCGTCTTCGCCGTTCTCGGCCTCCTCGACCTCGTAGCCGCACTCTTTCAGATTGCGCACGATCGAACGGCGCACAGCGGTCTGATCTTCAACGAAGAGGATCTTGCCGCGGCCTGCGACATCCTTGGTCGGGGGCGCGAGCAACGCGCGCTCGCGTTCCGCGATTTCGTGGAGTTCTTCCGGCGTCGGCTCATAGGCTGGCAGGAAGATGCGGAAGGTGGTGCCGCGACCGAGCTTGGTGTCGAAAAAGATGTAGCCGCCGGATTGCTTGATGATGCCGTAGCTGGTGGCCAGACCAAGGCCGGTGCCTTTGCCGGCCTCCTTGGTGGAATGGTACGGTCGGAATATCTTCGCGGCGTGCTCAGGTTTGATGCCTGAGCCCGTGTCCTCCACTTCGATCAACGTATAGACGCCATCCTCGATAGGATTGTGCCCCCAAGCGCGCGCGTCTTCGGCTGTCACCCGTGAGGTGCGGATGGTGAGACGACCGTCCTTCGGCATCTTGCCGCCGCTCGGGGTCATCGCGTCGCGCGCGTTGGTAGCGAGGTTGACGATGACGCGCTCGATCTGCGTCTTATCGACCTTCACCCAAGGCAGGTCTCGGCCATGGCGGATTTCGAACTTGATCGCATCGCCCAAAACGCGGCGGATCAACTCCTGCCGGGCGCCGATGAAGTCGCCGACTTCGAACACTTCGCGCGCAAACGTCTGCTGCCGCGCATAGGCCCGCAGCATTTCCGATAATTCCTTCGCCGTAGTGGCGTGGTCGGAGATTTCGCGCAGCATCGGATAGTCGGCGTCGCCCACCGGGTGGCGGCGCAAGAGGTACGAGCAGGTTTGCATCACCACGGTGAGCAGGTTGTTGAAGTCGTGCGCAACGCCAGCAGCGAGTTCGCCGATCTCGCGCATCTTCTCCGATTGCGCCAGACGCGTTTCCAATCGCGGCCTTGCGTCATTTCCATCAGCGCTGCGTTTGAATCGAGCAAGGCCGCGGCCGCGGGATCGGTGCAATCGAGCACCGCGGCGCCGAACGGCGCCTGCGAGAACATGCCGTCGGCGGCAATCACCTCAGTACGCACCGGCGCAGGCGCCGCATCCGGATTTTCGGCTTCCGAGAAGAACACCAAGGTCCGCGCCGCGCCGTCGCCGTCGCCCGAAGGCCAGAAGGTCAACGACGTGGCTTGCGTTTCGATGCCGTCGCGACCACGCAGCGTCAGACGCGCACGCGTGGGTCCGAAGCCACGGCGATCACGGCGCAGCAAGCGCGCTGGATCCTCGCGAACAATATCTTTCAAACGCATCTGCGCCGGATCGTCACCAATGCCCAAAACCGAGCGCAGCGCCCGGTTCATATAAATGATCGCGCCATCGGCGCGAGCGGCGAAAAAGCCGACGGGCGCATCGTCCAAGAACAGATTGCGCGCATCGTGGCTGGTCTCTTCGCCCTCGACTGCGCCGAGCTCGCGCAAGCGCCACAGCACATGCCCGCCCGCCATCGGGCCGACACTAGCTTCGTAGCGCACCGGGCGCGTGCCCTGCGACAGTACACCGGTCGCTGGCAATTCTTCGCGGCGCGCTTGGCCCGCACCCGCCGCCTTCGAAAGGCGGAACATCGGCGCCGACAACATGGGGTCAGCGCCGAACAAGCGGCTCATCACCGGCGGACGATCGCTCTCGCCCAACATGCCGGCATTTTCCATGATCGAGATGTAGGCGACGTTGGCGCAGATCGGCGACAGCGCTTTGTCGGTGATCAACGCTGCTTCGTCCAACGCATCGAGCATCGCAAAATCGGTGCGACCGGAGGAAAACGCCGCCGCTGCTATCGCGCCGCGCTCTGGAAACGGTCCGAACCGTCTGCCCGCCCCGCGCGACATCCACAGGAAGAGCACCATGCCGGTCGCGACCACCAGCAAAAGCAGGATCGCGCCCGCTTGTCCGATGGATGGACCCGAGGTGATCGCCACACCCGCCGCGGCCACCCCAAGCGCTACCGCGGCCCAGAACACGATTTGCATCGGGTCCAGCCGCCCGCCGCTGTGCGTGGGTGTGGGATGAGCTTCGTCGGTCATCGAAGCTCCCTTTGACCCCGATTCGGGCGCCGATGTACGCAACCCGCCCTGCAATCCGTCAGCCATTGTCGTCTCACTACAGATTTACGCGTGGCGTGCGCCGCAGCCGGCCCCGGCGACGCGCCATTTTCATGACGAAGCCGATGACTTTGGCGACTGCCTCGTAATGTTCCCGCGGAATCGGTTGGTCGATGTCCGCCGTTGCATAGAGCGCCCGCGCCAGCGGTGGATTTTCCACAAGCGGAATATTGTGCTCTTCGGCCACTTCCCGAATGCGCGCCGCGACTTCGTCGACACCCTTGGCCAGACAGATTGGCGCTGGCGTCTCACCCTGCTCGTAGCGCAGAGCGATCGCGTAGTGGGTCGGGTTAGTGATGATGACGCTGGCTTGCGGCACCGCCGCCATCATGCGCTTGCGCGAGCGCTCCATGCGGATCAGGCGAAGTTTACCTTTAACCAGCGGATCGCCCTCGCTTTGGCGCATCTCTTCCTTGATCTCGCGCCGGCTCATCTTGAGCTTGTTCATGTAGGACTGGCGGGTAAACACGTAGTCGACCACGGCGATGATCGCCGCGGCGCTCACCAATGAGATCATCAGCGACACAGCGCGTTGCTGCACGAACGGCAACAGCGCGCTGGGATCCATCAGCGAAATGCGCTCAAGCGAAGCGTCGCGCGGCCACAGCGCCGACGCGAGGCACGCGCCCACCACCACCAGCTTGATCAGCGACTTGCTGAACTGTGCGAACGCGGCCTTGCCAAAAACGCGCTTGAACCCCTCTGCGGGGTTGAGCTTGTCGAGTTTCGGCGCAAGGCGCTCGGCAGTGAACGTCGGTTGGTCCTGTAGGTAGCGTGACGCTAGGGCGGCGCCCACGAAGGCCAACCCCGCCAAACTCAGAATGCCGCCAACCTTGAGCAGCGCGCTGATCGCGATGCCGCGAAGCGCGTCGTTGCCGGTCGAAAATTGATCCGGCATGGCGAGGAAGGCGATGAAGCCATGCGCTGTTTGGCTAAGGATCGGCCCGGCCATGAAAGCGACCAAGCCGGTTGCGGCCAGCAGCGAAAGCGCGGTGCCGACCTCCTGCGAATAGATGATGTCGCCCTTTTCGCGCGCCTGTTCGAGCCGTCTCTGCGTTGGTTCTTCTGTGCGCTCGTCGTCGTCCGCGGCCATGCGCGCCTACCTCAACCACGTTGAGTAGGATTGCAGGCTGTCAAGCCACATCAGCATGCCGGCCGAGAGGCCGAGCGCAAACACCGCGAAGCCGCCCATCACCTGCAGCGGCAACACCACAAAGAACACCTGGATTTGCGGAATGAGCCGCGCCAGCACCGCAAGGCCAACACGAAAGATCATGCCAGCGGCGATCACCGGCATGGCGATCTGGAAACCGACGCGGAACGACGAGGCGGCGGTGTCGAGTGCAAGCTGCGCTGCGTCACCCACCGGCACGCGCGCGCCGAGCGCGATGAGGTCGTAGGAGCCGACGATGCCTTGCAGGAACATGCGGTCGAGCCCGGTCGCGAAAATCAGCGCCACACCCATCACACTCAGGAACACCGAGACGATTTGGCCGGATTGGTTGATGGTGGGATCGGTGATCTGCGCGAAGGCGATGCCGATCTCTGTGCCGGCGATCTGACCTGCGGTGGCGAGCGAACTCATGAGCATGCGCGCCGCGCCGCCGAGCATCAGGCCGATCATGGTCTCCAGCCCAACTTGCCCAGCCATGCCGAAGGCCGAGTTAGCCGGCGCCGGCGCGTGTCCCGCGAGGTTTGGCGCCACCGCCATGGCCAACATCAGCGCGAAGCCAAGCCGCACGCGCGCTGGGATTGCGGGCTCGCCGAAGCCGGGGATGAGCATGACCATGGCGCCGACGCGCGCGAACACGAGCGCCACGCTCCAAATGTCGACCCCGTAGAGCGTGAGGTTCATGGGCTTATGTCTGCGCGATCTGCTCGAAGATGTGGCGCATGAAGCCGCCTAAGAGGCCGCCCATGATCGGCAGGAACAGCAGGATGGCAATGAAGATCGAGAGGATCTTCGGCACGAACACCAAAGTCTGCTCTTGAATCTGCGTCAGTGTCTGCAACAGCGAGACGACGAGGCCGACCACCAGTCCCACCAGCATGGGGCCGGCCGCCACGAGCACTGTCACCCAGATGGCGTTGCGTCCCAGATCGAGCACTTCAGCGCCGCTCATGGCCGCCCCCAAGCTTGTCGACGACCGGCAAATTCTGCCGACCACGCTGCCCAAGGACGCTGTTCGTGGTTAACGGCTGGTTTCCAGACGACCAATCACCTGCTTACGCTTGCGCAAGGTGCGAACGCGCACCCGTCACGCGCGAAATTGTGCTCGCCCAGCAACAGTGTGACTCTCTTTCAGCAGTAAGCATCCATTTCCCCGAATCATTCTCATCTTTGGTTCAGCTGATGCTTGGAACCATTGGCTGGTCGCGCACGTAGAACCGCGTGAAGACCAAGGGGAAACGTTGGATGTCGCTGTTCAGATCACTCGCAGCCGCCTGGGGACGGCTCTTCGCCCGCAAGGACGATTTCAAATCCCTGCTGATGGCCGACCTCGGGATCGAGCGCTAGGCGCTCGCCTGGGCCGGTCGAGGTCCTAATGCGGCGGCGGAAGGCTGGCCGCGAAGCTTTGGATGAGGCTGCCCGCGACCAAGCGCCAGCCGTCCACCAACACGAAGAAGATCAGCTTAAACGGCAAGCTCACGGTTACCGGGGGCATCATCATCATCCCCATCGCCATCAAGAGCGATGAGACCACAA
>JACQAC010000168.1 GCA_016195245.1 Pseudomonadota bacterium | reverse complement strand
GCGGCGTCGAGCGCTCATTTGCGGAATATGCAGGTGCGCATTTGCCGGCAGACATGGCGTTCTCGGCCGCTGTTCGGTTCACAATCAAGCAGCGCGACGTGATCGCGACCGGCGATGCGGCCACGGTGGTTTCCCGCAGCGAAGTGCAAGGTCAATTCGAGGGTAGGCCGGTTCATTCGCAATCGATGGAAACCATGGAGCTGCGGCGGATGAACGGGCAATGGCGCATCGTGCACATCCATTGGTCCTCATCGCCCATCCGCGACGAGCACGCGCAATAGCGCGTCAGGAATTTCGAGAAATCGAGTTTCGCCGACCGAGCGCGTCGGATCGCCGTTTGAAATCCGTTCATGGCGACCACGTTCAAAACCAGGCGCGAAGCCCGAACACGACGCTGGCTTGCGAGGGATCCTCGCCATCGGCGCGGGCGAAATCAGCGGTGTCGCCGAGCTTGCGATCGAACGAGATGCCGACGTAAGGGGCAAACTCGCGGCGAATCTCGTAGCGCAAGCGCAAGCCCAGCTCGACGTTGGATACGCCTGCGCCAATTCCGATCTCGGGAATGTTCTCAGCCGCGAGATTGGTCTCGACGCGAGGCTGCAGAATGAGCCGCTGCGTAAGGCGCAGATCATAGCTCCCTTCAAGGCGGCCCAGGATCTCGCCGTGATTGGAGAGAAACAGAGCACCGTTCACCTCAAACCAATAGGGCGCCACGCCTTCGACGCCCAGCACCGCATAAGTGCGGCGCGGTTGCGGTTCGAAATCTTGGCGCACGCCGACCTGCACATCGAAATATGGGGTGATGGCGCGGGAATAGAGCGCTTGAATCTCGCCAGCGCTTACGCCCGTGTTTACACCCGCCTCGCCTTCGGACTTGATGACAAGACGATGGATGTCGCCGCCGATCCAGGCTTGCCCTTCCCAGCGATAGCCGTCTTCGCCATCGCGCCATTGATATTCGCCCAGATTGAGCATGACTTTTGAGATGATCGAACCCCCATGCTCGCGCTGGACCTGGTCGCGAGCCGCCGCCATCACACGGGGATCGAAATATTGATCGGCCGCGCGGTCTGTCGGCACGGGTGGGGGAGGCGCATTGCCGACGGCTTCTTCCGTGCTCATGCCGGGCATGCCCGGCATTGATGAAGCGGGCGGGGTTTGGCCGCTTTGGGTCATGCCCGGCATGGCGCTCATATCTTGCCCGCCTTGCGCGGGAGCAGGCGTCGAAGGGGGCGCGGGAGCAGTCGCCGACGGGTGTGCGGGCGCGCGGCGATGACGGCGATGCGCGGGCTGATGTTGTGGCGGAGCCGGTTGTGTCTGCGGATGCTGCATGCCCGGCATGTTGGGCATGCCCGGCATGGACGATTGCGCGAAGGCGGGCGTCGTTGCGGCCAGTACAAAAGCGGCGGTCAGGACTACAGGCTTCATGTGTGCGCCTCCTCCAGAGGCCGCACGGTCACGACGCGGAACATGCCCGCATGCATGTGATAAAGCATGTGGCAGTGGAAGGCCCAATCGCCTGGCGCGTTCGCCGTCAGATCGAAACTCACCTTGCCGCCGGGCAGCACGTTCACCGTGTGCTTGCGCGGGCGCCTGCCGGGCGGACCCGTCAAGAGTTCGAAGAAGTGCCCATGAATGTGGATCGGATGCGACATCATCGAGTCGTTGACGAGGGTCACGCGCACGCGCTCGTCGCGCCGGAAGGGGATGGGCGCCACGATTTCGCTGAAGCGCTGGCCGTCGAACGACCACATGAAGCGCTCCATGTTGCCGGTCAGGTGCAATTCGAGCGATCGCGATGGCGCGCGCGTATCTGGATTGGGATCCAGCGCTTCGAGATCGGTGTAGACCAAAACGCGATGATCGACGTCCTCGAGCCCCTGGCCGCGGTCGCCGAGACGATCGACCGCCATGGGCGCGATCATCTGCACGCCGGGACCCATCACCACTTGGGGCGCATTGTCATGGTTGCGCATGGACATATCCATGCCGCCCATGTCCATGCCGGCCATGCTGCTGCTCGATTGAGACGCGCCGTGTTCGCTAGGGGCGGCGGCGTGAGTGTCGCTGCTTGCCGCACCCGGCCACGACATGCTCGCCCCGCTCATGTCCATGCCCATGTCGCGCATGGTGGCGAGCGGGCGAGCGCGAAGCGGGGGGACATCCGCGCTCATGCCCGCTCGCGGCGCGAGCGTTGCGCGCGCCATGCCGGAGCGATCGACGGCTTCGGCAACTAAGGTGTAGGCGCGATCTTCACGGGGCGTGACGATCACGTCGAAGGTTTCGGCAATCGAGATTTGAAATTCGTCAGTCTCAACGGGCTTCACGTTCTGCCCATCGGCCTGCACGATGGTCAAGGCCAAGCCCGGCACGCGCACATTGAAGATCGTCATCGCCGAAGCGTTTATGAATCTGAGGCGCACACGCTCGCCCGGGCGGAAGAGGGCGGTCCAATTGTCGCGCGGACCATGGCCGTTGATGAGATAGGTGTAGATCGAGCCGGTGACGTCGGAGACGTCGGTGGGGTCCATGCGCATGCCGGCCCACATCTGACGATCTTGAAGGGACTGATCGCGTCCGTGCACGAGACCTTCGACGGTCTCGCGCTGGAAATTGAACACGCCCGGCTGCTGCTTCAGGCGCGCGAAAATCTGATGGGGATGCATGAAGCTGAAATACCCGGCACGCCGTCGAATTGATGCGGCACCAGCACGCCGTGCCAATGGATCGAAGTGTCCTCGTCGAGGTGATTTGTCACCGCGAGGCGCACGCGCTGGCCTTGGCGTAAGCGAATGAGCGGACCGGGCAGCGTGCCGTTGATCGCAACCGCATGGCCTTCGCGGCCGTCGACCATCCAATGCGTGCGGGCAATGGTGAGTGCGATGTCTTCGCCGGAAAGTGCGGCGGGCGAGCGCTCAAGGCGATGGCTTGGTCGCCGCTTGGTCTGCTGGCGCCTTCAGCCGCCACAACACTAACATGACAAATGGAATTGCGGTTCCGAGCCAGCGGTGGCCGATCAAGAACCATTCGTCTTGCGCAGTGGGTAGGCCCGCGTCCGCCCAGCCGAGCGGCGCGGTGATGAAGGCGGCGATCGTGGCGATCCCCAGCAGCAACTTGTTGCTTGCTGTATAAATGGGTCTGCGTCGCACGATCGCGGCCAATTCGAGAAACGCCACCGTGAGCAAGAGCGCCACGGGGAAATGGACCGCGGCAGGATGCCAAGCGCCCATCCACGCCACCGTTCGGCCCATCATGGTTTTGGGCCGCTCGTGATGCATGCCCATCATGGCGCCGCCTTCGTTGACGGTCGTGGGCCAGGCCATTTCCGAGCCCTGCATCGGCATGTCGGACATGTCTTGGCTTGGCGCGTTGGCCGTAGTGGCGGTTGTTGTCGTGGTTTGGGCGGGTGGATGGTCTTGGCCATTGTGCGCGAGCGCCACGCCCGATAGCGACAATATGAAAGCCGCGGCCAGCACGAACAAAAGGGGCGTCCGTGGCCCTGTCATCGAAATCATCGAACGCCCCTCTTGAACGTTGAAATGCAGCTTGCGCGTTCGCCGCTTAATTGGAGGCCGGCGCCTGGACATGGAGTTCGGAAATCATCGGATGGCCCTCATGGTTCACCAGCACGAAATGCACGCGCGAACCGACGCTCACGCCGTTCAGGAGCGTGGCCGATTGTACGGGGAACGCCATGGTCATCGCCGGCCAGTTCAAGGCTGCGATCGGACCGTGGGCTACGGTGACGGTTCCGGCCTGCGCATTGATAGCGCGCACGACGCCTTCGCCCTCGGCCGATTGCGGCGCGGCGGCGGCATGCTCGTGGCCTGCATGGGCGAAGGCTGGGGCTGTGGACCCTACGCCGACGGCGAGAGCTGCCAAAGCGGCGGCGATCAGTCTCTTCTTCATAGTATGCTCCTTGGGAAGCCCCTCTCGCCTCTAATACGCGGGAGGTCTCGCAATCCCTCGTGGCTTCAACAATAGGCGTCGCATCTGGGATTCAAGGGCCGGATGCGCCCATAAGCCGCGTGAGTGCGGCTTTGGCGCGTCGGATGCGCGTTTCGACCGCTTTGGGACTGATCCCCAGAGCCTCGCTCGCCTCACGCTGGGAAAGTCCTTCAAATACCGTCAGCAGCAATGGTTCCTTAAGCGAGGCTGGCAGCGCCGCGACCGCACGGTCAAGACGCTGCATGTCGCGTTCGGCCGCCTCGCCGGCGTCATTTGGCGCCTCTAGCGAGACGCCCTGTTCAGCGCGCCTGTCCAAGCTCTCGGCGAAATAAAAGAACCCGCGCACGAGGCGCCGACGGTTCCAGTCACGGCACTTGTTAAGCGCGATGCGGCGAAGCCAAGCCGAAATCGGGCGGGCCGGATCGTAGGCGCTAAGCGCGCTCCAAGCGGCGACGAAGGTCTCCTGCAAGAGGTCGTAGGCTTCTTCTCCATCGCCGACATAACGGCGAATGAATCGGTAAAGCCACTCCTTGTGTCGTCCCATGAGCGCGGCAAAGGCATGGTCGTCGCCGGCTTGGGCGCGGGCGGCGAGAACCGCGTCCTCGTGCTCCCCCGGCCCAGTATTCATCGCGTGTCGGTGGTCAGCGCCGAGGCGATGGTGTCGTCGAATTTCGCCCGCTGCGCCGGCGTCAGCACCGCGCGCATGGCGAAGACATGCTGGATCGTTTCCGTTTGCAGCCGGCCCATGGCGCCGTGAAACCGCTCGATTGCGGCGCTGACTTTCGATCCATAACCATGCTCTTCGCGGATCGCCGACGCTAGATCGGCATTGGCCGCTTGCATCTCCAACTCGAGCGCGCGCCGGCGGGTGGCGAAGTTGGCTTCGATGCCGGCGATGCGCTGGTCCTGATCGGCGGTCAGGCGGAATTCATGATGCACAAGTTCGTGCAGCGTCTGGGGATGAGGCGAGGCATGGAAGACGTGCATGCCAAACCAAACGCCGCCGAAACCAGCGACGAGCGCGATGACGACAGTTAGAAGCGCGCCGCGCAGCGACGGCTTCACTGGCGATCGCCCAAAAGGGTCGATGGCGCAAATGCGGAATGGATCGCAAAAGGCGAGCCTTCCGAGCCTGCCCGTGCGGCGGCGCTGCCTGCGGTGAGCGCGCCGGCCGATAGCATCAACGCCGCTAAAGCCGCTCGCCATGCCCACGTCGCTGTCGGCGCAAGATCGCGTGCGCGCGCCGCGATCCGCGACCACACCATGGGTTCGAGGTTTTCGAGCCTGGGATCGAGGGGATGCTCGCCAAGCGCGGCAAGAAGGGTATCGAGCTTGGAGGTCATGTCTGCTTGGCCTGGTCTTCCTGCTCGTGTCTACGCAGCGAGTTCCCAAAACCCTCATGACCCACCCCGAAGGGATGGTCGGCGCCGACGCGTATGACCAGGTGAAAGACCGGCGGTCTTCATGGGGCCTAGCGACGGATCACGCCCACCAATTCCTCGATGACGCGTTCACGGGCGGCGCTGTCTTTGGAAACCATCGCTTCATGAACGCAATGCTTGAGATGCCCGCGCAAGAGATCGCTCTCCACCCGCGCCAAAGCCGCGCGCGCGGCCTCGATTTGGGTGACGATGTCGATACAGTACCTGTCCTCCTCGATCATCTTGGCGATGCCGCGGACCTGGCCCTCGATACGCGCCATGGCGGCCGTCGGCTTTTTTCCCTTGCTCACGCTCACATATACCCCCATAGGGTAATTGACGAATACCCATATAGGGTATAGATGCCGTCCGAACAATTCAAGCTGCCGGAGACAGCAAATGAGCCATGACCATCCCCTCCACGCATCCGGCAACGAGCCGCCACCAGTCTCTGCGGCGCTGCGCGATCCGGTCTGCGGCATGAACGTCAAGCCCGACACGCCGCATCGCACCCATCATCGCGGCGCCGAGGTGCTGTTTTGCAGCGCCGGCTGCAAAGCCAAATTCGAGGCCGCCCCCGACAAATATTCCCAGGCGTCGCCGGCGCCATGTTCGCATCACGAGCATCAGCCCAGGGCGCAATCATCACCGCCGCTCCAAGCGCCTCCTGGCGCAAAATGGACCTGCCCGATGCACCCTGAGATCGTGCGCGATGGTCCTGGCGCGTGCCCGATCTGCGGCATGGCGCTCGAGCCGATGACGCCCTCGCGTGAGGAGGGCGCCAATCCCGAACTCATCGACATGACCAGGCGCTTCTGGGTGGGCGCGGCGTTGTCGGCGCCGCTGCTGCTCCGCGAGATGGGGGGACATAGCGGGCTTGGCTCCGGGTTGGTCCATGGAGCCGCGCTACAATGGTTGCAGTTCGCGCTTTCCGCGCCTGTCGTATTGTGGGCCGGCTGGCCGCTGCTTGAGCGCGGTTGGAATTCGCTGGTCTCGCGCAATCTCAACATGTTTACGTTGATTGCACTCGGCGTCGGGGTTGCGTTCGCCTACAGCGTGCTCGCGACCTTTGCGCCTGGGATCGTGCCGCTGGGCTTCCGGCTCGGCGACGGGCAAGTCCCCGTCTATTTCGAAGCCGCGGCCGTCATTACCACGCTTGTATTGTTGGGTCAGGTCCTGGAATTGCAGGCGCGCTCACGCACCTCGCAGGCGATCAGGGCGCTCTTGAAGCTCGCGCCCGATACAGCGCGTCGTGTCAAGCCCGACGGCGGCGAAGAAGATGTTCAACTTGATGACGTCCATGTCGGTGATTTGTTGCGCGTGCGGCCCGGCGAACGGGTGCCTACCGATGGGACAGTGAGCGAGGGCGCGAGCGCGGTCGACGAATCCATGCTCACCGGCGAAGCCATCCCGGTGGAAAAAGTTGCAGGCGCCTCGGTGTCGGGCGGCACGCTCAATGCGCGCGGATCGTTCATCATGCGCGCCGAACGCGTCGGCGCCGACACTTTGCTGGCGCACATCGTTGACATGGTGGCGCAGGCCCAGCGCTCGCGTGCGCCGATCCAGCGGCTGGCCGATTCCATTGCGGCCTGGTTCGTGCCGGGCGTGATCGCAGTGGCGCTGTTCGCGGCGCTTGTCTGGGCCGCGATCGGACCAGAGCCGAAGCTGGCTTATGCGCTCTTGACTGCAGTGGCTGTGCTTATCATCGCCTGTCCGTGCGCGCTCGGATTGGCGACGCCGATGTCGATCATGGTCGGCGTCGGGCGCGCCGCGCAGGCGGGCGTGTTGGTGCGCGACGCCGCCGCACTTGAAACGCTGGAGAAAGTGAGCGCAGTCATCGTCGACAAGACCGGCACCTTGACCGAGGGACGTCCCGAGTTTTTGTCGGCGAAGAGTATCGAGGGCGAGGATTGGCAATCGGTGTTGCGCATCGCCGCCAGCCTTGAAGCGGGGAGCGAGCATCCGCTGGCGGCAGCGATCATCGCCGGCGCGGAAGCCAACAAGCTCCGCATTGAAAAAGCCGAGGCGTTCAGCGCCATTGTCGGCAAGGGCGTTGAGGCAAGCGTCGGCGGCGTGCCTTATGTGCTCGGCAACGAAGACCTGATGCATGATCGCGCCATCGACGTGGCCGCGCAGAGGAGGCCGATCGACGCCTTGCGCGACAAAGGCGCGACGGTGATGTTCTTGGCCTCGCAAGGACGCTTGCTTGGCTATGTGGCGGTCGCCGATCCGGTCAAACCGTCCGCGAAGGAAGCGGTGCAAAAGCTGCGCGCCGCCGGCGTGCGCGTGATCATGGCGACTGGCGATGCGCCGGCCACCGCCGTCGCCGTGGGCAGAGAGCTTGGCTTCGCACCCGATGACATTCGCGCCAACGTCAAGCCCGAAGGCAAGGCCAAGCTCGTCGCCGAGTTCAAGGCGCAAGGCCTTCGCGTGGCCATGGCCGGCGACGGCGTCAATGACGCGCCCGCGCTTGCCGCCGCCGACGTCGGTATTGCCATGGGGACGGGCACCGACGTCGCCATGGAAAGCGCCGGCATTACGCTGGTCAAAGGCGACCTCGCAGGCGTGGCGCGCGCCGTGCGTTTGTCGAAGGCGACGATGCGCAACATTCGCGAGAACCTGGCGCTTTCGTTTGTTTACAATGTCGCTGGTGTGCCGATCGCGGCAGGCGTGCTCTATCCGGCGCTGCATTGGACGCTATCGCCGGCGCTCGCGAGCGCGGCCATGGCCCTTTCATCGGTTAGCGTCATCGCCAACGCCCTGCGCTTGGCGCGCGTCAAAGTCTGAGAGCAGCACCCGTGTCGCTCACATCCGAACAAGTTCATTGGTTCTTCGGCGCCGCCTTGATTGCAGCCGCGCCTCCCTTGTTTGCCTCGGCGATCGGCAAACTTAAAGGGCGGTGGCTGGACTTCGTGCCCTTCACTGCGCTCCTGCTCGCCGGCCAAGGCATGAAGCCCATTCATCCGATCTCTCGCGCGCTACGCTGAGCGCGCCCAGCGTATGAAGGACCCGCAATGACCGGAGACGACAGCTTCACGCCCGCTTTGGGCAAAAGCGAATGGACTGGGCTTTACGATGTCGCCATCGCGGTGATGACGCGGGAAGGGCGTTGGCGGAAAGCTCTGGCGGATCAGTGCGCGCCTGGCGCTGGAGAAAAAATTCTCGACGTAGGCTGCGGCACTGGCACGCTGGCGGTTCTGCTGAAGCGCCGCGCGCCCAAAGCAAATCTGATCGGCCTCGATCCGGACGCCGACATCCTGGAGCGAGCGCGGCGCAAGGCGGCGAAGAGCCGCGTGGATGTCGAATTTCGCCAAGGCTTTGCGCACGATGCGGGGGCGATCGGCGAGGCCAGCGTCGACAAGGTGGTCTCAAGTCTGGTGTTTCACCAGACGCCAATGGAGGAAAAGCGCCTGGGCATCAGCGCCATCCATCGGGTGTTGCGTCCCAGCGGAGAGTTTCATCTCGCTGACTACGGCTTGCAGCGTACGCCTTTGATGCGCCGCCTGTTTCGGCAGGTCCAGCGGCTCGACGGGTTTGAGAACACCGAGCCAAACGCACAAGGCGTCTTGCCTCAATTGATGCGCGAGGCGGGTTTCATCGATGTGCGCGAAGCACGCGTCATCGCGACGCCGACCGGTTCCATCTCGCTATATTTCGCCCGCAAAGCCGAACGCTAGGTTTCAACCAACATCGCCTCTCGAAGAAGCGTGGGCGAGGCGCTGACTGGCTCACGTGCGGGCTCGATGTCATTGAGCGTGCAATTCGCGCGGGTTTTGCAGCGGCGATGCGTAGTTAGGGTAGGGAGGCATTTAAGTTCGCCAGCTGGCGATTTTGTTGAGAAGGAGAGCATCATGAGGAGCAAAATAGCAGGCGCTATCACCGCTCTCTCAATAGCCGGCGCTGCCGCATTTGCGCCCGCGCCCGCGGCCGCGCACGGCTCCGTTGGCGTCATCGTTGGCGTTGGCGGCTATCGCAGCGCGTATTGCGACCGCTACAGCCCCTACTACGATCCCTATTATTGCGATCGCTATCGTTATCGCCGGTCTTATGGGTCTTATGGCTCTTATGGGTATTATGGACCCTCCTACGGACGCGTCATGGTTGGACGCGCCTGGCGGCATGGCGGCGATCACGGATGGGGCCATGGCGGCCATGGGTTCGGTAGCCACGGCGGCCACGGTGGTCATTGGCACGGCCATCACTGAGATAAAGCGCGATCGCGGCTCGGCGGCGAGCGATTAAGAAAGTTACGAAGCCCGCGCTTCGCACCCGATGCGGCGCGGGCTGTCGCACTGAGCAAGCGTCGGTTCAGCGTACACGACGTCAATAGTGTGCTGACGATGCCTTGGGCCGCGCTAAGCGTCGGCTGCTGAGCGGCGCCGGCGCCAGCGAAACCGGTAGGGGATGAGAACAATCCCGCCGATTGTGCTGACCAGCGCAAGCACGGAAGCCGCGATGATAAGGCCGTGGTTGAAGTTCTCGTGATCCCGCCAATCCATGATGTGGAGCGCCCAGAGCGCGTCATAGGTGCGCCAGAGGTCGGAGCGGCGAGCGGTCACTTGTCCGGTGTTTGCAGCGACGTAGACAGCAAGATGATCTTTGTCGGCGAACTCGAGCCTCCAAGCCGGCAAGGCGCCGCGATATTCCGGCGACGGCGTGCGCACCCAAGTCGCGCGCGCAATCGGGGCCTCGGCGGTGATGTGCAAGGACGCGATGTGACGCGCCGCGTTTTCACTCAGCGGCGAGAGCAAGGCGGCGGTGTGGGCATCGAAGAGGCGTGGCGACCCAGCGGCGTATTCGGCCAGGACCACGTCGCCTTCCGCGCGCGCCTCAAGCGTGAGTTTGACGGGGGCAGGGCTGGTTGCCAGCACCGCCGACACGGCGGCGAGATCGCCGCCCCGCAGCGGCGCCGACGCAAACGCGCGTACACGCTGCTCACTGCGGACTTGCTCAATCGGCACGATCGTAAAGAAGAGGCCGCTTGCAATCCAAAGCAGGATTTGAACACCGACGATGAGCGCCAACCATTTGTGCACAAATGACGCGATACGTGCGAGGCTCATGTTCTCCCCCATGCTTTAAGTGGCCCGACGCCAAACCAAGTCCGATGAATTGATTGGCTAACGGGGTAACGCAACACGATCGAGGAAGTCGAGTGTCTCATCCCAGTCTTGCGTGGTGACGCCGTGGCGGCCGTCGCGCATGAAGAATTGCGGCCGTGGCGCATGCAAGAGATCGTAGACTGGCTCAGCTCCGCGCAGCGCCGCGATGGCGCCTGCGGGATCGGCCCAGCCGTCACGGCGCGCATATCCTAACAGCAGCGGTCGTGGCGCAATGAGCGCCAGCAATTGATGCTGGTCGATAGGCGGATCGCGCTCGATGAAAGTACGGAAGCGTGGCGAAAACCAATAGGGAAACGCCTGCGTTATCGCGCCAACGCTTTCGCCGGCGCGGTGTCGCGTCAGCGCGTCGCCCCCGCGTCCGGATTGCAATGCGACAACAGCGAAAATCCGTTCGTCGGCGGCCCCCGCGAGCAGCGCGGCTTTGCCATAGCGAGACTGTCCCCAGGCAATCATGCGGTGGGGGTCAAGCCGTCTGTCGGCGCTCAAGACGTCGATGATGCGCGAATACATCCACGCCCACGCCGCGATCGCGCCGGTGTCGCGACGGTCCATTCCTGCCAGGGCGGCTTCGGCGTCAGCGCGGCGATCGGGCACAAGGTCGCCGCCATAGAAGATCGCCACGGCATAACCGCGCCGCGTGATGCGTTCGAATGGGGGACCGTCGATCCATGGACCGAAGATGAGTTGGTGGATCGGCCGGAAGAAGCCGCTGTGGCAATTGAAGGGATAATAGTGAAGCGGCGTGGCGATCGCCTCTGGCCGTTCGGGGAACGCGGCGCGGTTGCCGCAATAATTCTGTAGGATGATGACGGGCGTGGGGACGCGCGCGTTTGGGACGACGAGCACAAGATTGAAGCGGCCTCCGCCCCGAAGGGCTATTTCCGTCTGCTCGGCGCCGCGAAGTCCGCCGATGTCTTGGGGCGAAATGGGCGAGACGCTGACAATTCTCGCCGGGCGCGCGGCAGGCAAGCGTCCATAGGTGTCGCGCTCGAAGGCGTCGAGCAGCGTTGCGCGCCGTCTGCGCCATTGATTTTGATCGGTGATCGCCGGTTCGGCTTCGAAGGGACCGAGCACGGGTGGAAGCGCTCGAGGAATGGCTTCCCCAGCTACATCCAAGCGCCGATAAGGTCCGACGCTGAAAAGCCAAAACGCGGCGAGGCCCAACAGCGTCAAGCCAGTGATAAGCGATCGGGCAAGAATACTCATGCAGAGTCGCTGTTGTCCGCGTGGGCGCGTGCGGCCTCACGCACGCCTCAATGCAAATACGCATCGCAAGCTGTTTTCCCTCGCCTTGCGCTTGGCGCGTGCGTGGTTCGCGTCTCGGAACCCGCTGGCCACTATCGCTGGGGTGTCGGTGCGGACAAAATAGTTCAGCGCGCGCTCAAGCCCGCCAGCGCTCGGAGCCGTCTTGAAAAACCGGGGCAGGCTCTGCGCCCATGGGGAGTGCGTGCAGGTGCTCTCGGATTCGCGCCCGCCGCCCGCGCTCTCATGAACCGAGCCGCGTACTTCGTGAAAGAATCCACGTCTCGGCGCTTCGCGCTTCGATCGCTTTTGCATGAGCTCTACTCTGATTGCGAACGGCGGGCATTGATCCAGCGGTCGAGATCGACAGGATCGTAACGGATGGCTCTGTCTGTTGTTTTGACGAAACGCGGCCCTTTGTGCGCGCGGCGCATTTTGTCGAGCGTTGATTTTGATAGACCGAGCCGGGCGGCGGCTTGCCGGACATTGAGCAGCGCGTCGGGCGTTGATTGCTTGGCTTGGTTGGAGCGCGGCGTCGGACCAGCGGTGGGCGCAGTTTTCGCAGCACGCGCTTTCTTTGGGGACGGCGGCGGCGCGGCGCCGAAGAGATCGGCTTGGTTTTCCTCTTGTCTCGCTCTGACACTTGAGCGTTTCGTCATCGCCGATAGGGTCGCAAAACAATGTCTTGGCTGATGAGCACACGCACGGGCGCGCCGGCGCGAATGCGGAGCGTTGGACGGACATTGAGTTCGCGGTCGATGATGCGCGAGCCGGTTTGCGCCGCTTGCTGAGCGGCGGCATCGCCGACACTCTGCGCGAAGCGATCGCTGTGCTCGTCTTGGGACTGATTGGCGGCCACACCGAGTGCACCCGAGACGAGCGACGCGACGGCGATGCGGCCCAGATGGGCGTCGACTTGGCCATGTAATCCCGACGCGCCGCCAGCGTCGGCGCCCGGCATGCCGCGGAGCGCAATTGACCAGCCATTGGGCATGATCAGCCGGTTCCAGACGATGAGCAGGCGCTGTTCGCCATAAGAGGTGTCAGCGTCATACGTGCCGATGAGCCGTGCGCCTTGGGGAATAAGCAATTGTTCGCCAGTGACGCTGTCGAACACGTTCTCGCTGACTTGAGCGATGACGCGCCCAGGTTGATCGGAGTTGAGCGCCGTCAAAAGCGCGGCGGAGATGGTCGAGCCCGCCTGTACGGTGAAAGGCGAGTGCGGCGGCAGATAGGTGGCGTCGAGCGCGCCATCGTCGCGTCCGTGCTGCCCATTCATGAAATCGCTATGAGGTCCGCCGGCGTTAGAAGCGCTCGATGCCGGCGTTGACGCAGAAGCGGAGGCGCCGCCGCTGCGCCCGAAGATGATTGAGGATGTGCGGGCAGCGTTTGCTTCGGTTTCAAGTGGTGAGGGCTGCGGTGGCGCGTAGGCTGGCTGTGACGCCGATGCCGATCCGGATTGAGCAGTGGGCGGCGGATGGTCGCCCCACAAATAATCATGATTGGCTTCAAGCGGCGGCTGCAATTGGGAAGCGTCATAGGTGGCGGGCGCTTGGCGAATCTGTTCGGGCGGCGCGATCGTCTGGTTTGTTTGCTGTGCATCGGATTCCGCGGTTCGTGGTCGCGGTCGCTCCGAAAAGCCGTTCACGAGCGCGAAGGCGACAAGACCGCTCAGCGCAAGCGCGCCAGCGAGCAGCGTCTTGCGCGAGAGCCGGCGGGGCTTGGGCGGCGCCGCGCGGATAGCGGTGACGGGCGCGATGTGCGCCTTTGGCTGCACCTGAGGCGAGGCGGTCGCGCCGTCGTCCATTTGGGCGTCGGCGTTCATGGATGTCTCCCGAACGGCCGAGGATGATAAGGCGGGGGACGGGGAATATCCCGGCTGATGCGAACGACGACAGGATGAGCATCGCCCAGCCTCAATTCCGCTTCGTCAAACAAACGATCGACGATGTAGCGATTTGCGCTCATCCGG
>JACQAC010000180.1 GCA_016195245.1 Pseudomonadota bacterium | reverse complement strand
GGGGGCGCCCGGACATGGCGGTGTTCTCGTTCACCAAATCGATCCTCGCCGGCGAACCCATCGACATCTTCAACAATGGCGAAATGCAACGCGACTTCACCTACATAGACGACATCGTCGAAGCGGTGGTCCGTGTGGGTGATCGACCCGCGGCGCCCGATCCCGCGTGGACCGGCAACGATCCCGATCCCGCGAGTTCAAATGCCCCCTACCGCATCTTCAACATCGGCAATCACTCGCCAGTGAAGTTGATGCGGCTGATCGAGGTGTTGGAGGAGAAGATCGGCAAGAAGGCCATCAAGCGCATGGCGCCGATGCAGCCGGGCGACGTGATCGCGACCTATGCCGATGTCGAAGACCTGGCGCGCGCCGTCGACTTCGCACCGCGCACTCCGATCGAAACCGGAATTGAGCGTTTTGTGGCTTGGTACCGCGGCTTTTATGGCGTTTGAGCGCTGAGCCGCGGCGCTTCCTCGAATATCCAGCGCCGGACACGCGCGAACGGAATTTCGGTCATAGCCGCCGCCATCCAACGGAACTGAAATCGCGCGCCATCATTGCCTGCCTTGCAAGTTGAGCGTTCGCGAAGCAAGCAGGCGAGGAACACTGACTCAAGATGACGTATAGAATCATCCCAGCCATTATGTCCGGCGGCGCCGGTACGCGCCTCTGGCCGCTCTCGACGGAAGCCAAGCCAAAACAATTCCACAGGCTCGGCGGTTCCGGCACCATGTTCGCCGAGACCATCAGCCGCGTTTGCGGCGACGTTGACGACATCTCGTTTGCGGCGCCAATCGTTCTGAGCAATGTCGCGCATGCCGCGCTGGTGGAGGGCGAACTTGCCGCCAACGGCGTCGCGGCATCCGCGATCGTGCTCGAACCCCTCCCTCGGAACACGGCCGCGGTGGGCGCCATTGCGGCCGCACTCGCCCAAGAGATCGAGCCCGGTGCGCTGGTGCTGCTCTTGCCGGCTGATCACCTCGTGACCAAGCCTCAAGCATTTCACGCCGCGATCCAACAAGCCGCGCCGATCGCGCAAGATCGCATCGTAACATTTGGCATCACTCCAAACCGTGCAGCCACAGGCTACGGCTATATCAAGCGCGGCGCGGCGCTCGCCGATGGCGTCTTCGCCATCGATACTTTCCGAGAGAAGCCCAGCGCAGTCGTGGCGCAGAGCTATTTGAACGAAGGCGGCTATTCCTGGAACGCTGGCATCTTCTTGTTCGATCCAGCCATCATGCTGGAGGAGTTGTCCGCCTCCGCCGACATCCGCGATCACGCGCTTGCCGCGCTCCAAGCGGCAGAACGCCGTGGCACGGAGATCCGCATTGACGCCGCCGCCTTTGCGCGCGTGCCGTCGCAGCCGCTCGACATCGCCGTCATGGAAAAGACCAAGCGCGCAGCCGTTGTGCCGTGTGACATTGGCTGGGCGGACGTGGGCTCATGGGACGAGATGTGGCGGCTCTCGGAGCAAGACGAAAAAGGCAATGTCAGCCACGGCCAAAGCGTGGTGATCGACGGCGCCAACAATCTCCTGCGCGGCGAGGGCGTGCCGATCTACGCTGCTGGCGTGCAGGATCTCATTGTCGTGGCCACCCCGGATGCGGTGATCGTCCTTCCCCGCCAGCGGGCGCAGGATGTGAATACGCTACGCAAGCGAGCGGCGCAGGATCGTTAGACCAGTCACGCTAGAGGTGCGCGCACCTTCTACGACCTATCCGCTTGACCAGGCGCCGAAGCGGACGCCACATCGCGCGACCGCAAATGCCCCGCGATACAGACATCTTCCGGACTGCGGACGCTCCCGCCCATTCGCTGGACCCGGCGGCGTGCGTCTTTCGGCACGTAGCGCGGACCTCACGGGCCGTTACCTCAATCTATGACGCCACATTTGCGCCTCTGGACCTGACCGCTGGTCAGTTCGATCTGATGATGACGCTTCATCAGGCGGGCCCGCAGACAGTAGGCAACCTTGCTAAGCTCGCGGCCATGGATGCCTCCACCGTTCCGCGAGCAATTCGGCCGCTCCTCGATCGCGATATGATTGTCGTTCGCCAGGGTGAAGATCGGCGTCAGCGCATCGTTGCACTCACCGCCATCGGTCGTCGGCGCGTACGTCGCGCCGCCGCCGCCTGGGAAAAGGCGCAGTGCGCGGTGATCAAGGAGTTCGGCGAAGCCGACTGGCGGGCAATGATGCGCGACCTGGCGCGTCTGCGCGCCGTCGTGCGCGGCCGAAAGTCGGCCGCCGCGGGGCGCCGCCGCAATGGGTCAGGATAGGCTGAGCAGCGCCGATGGGCTAACCCAACAAATCCTTCGCCACGTCCACAACCGCTTCAGCGGTGATGCCAAACTCTTCGTAAAGATCCTTGGCCGGCGCCGAAGCGCCGAAGCCGGTCATGCCGATGAAGGCGTGCAAGCCAAAGGCTTCCATCCAGCCCTGCCCAAGCGCCGCCTCGATGCCGATGCGGATTTCGTCGTCATCGCCGCAGATTTCGTCCTGATACTCGTCGCTCTGCAGATCAAAGAGCTCGAAGCACGGCGCCGAGATCACGCGCGCCGGAATGCCCTGCGCTTGCAGCATCTCGCGCGCCTTCACCGCGATCGAGACTTCCGTGCCCGTCGAATAGATCGCCACGCGCGAGGCGCCGCCTTCCGCCGCCAGCAATTCGTAGGCGCCCTTCGCACTCAGATTGACACTCGCATCGCCCCGCAGACCCGGCACGGCTTGGCGCGACAAAGCCAGCAAACTCGGCCCGTTATTGCGCGCCAGGGCGATCTGCCAGCACTCCGCCGCCTCCACCGCATCGCACGGCCTCAGCACATAGAGGTGTGGAATGGCGCGTAGCGCAGCGAGGTGCTCCACCGGCTGGTGGGTCGGGCCGTCTTCGCCGAGACCGATGGAATCGTGGGTCATCACGTAGATGGAGCGCACACCCATGAGCGTCGCTAAGCGGATCGCCGGGCGCGCGTAATCGGAGAAGCACAAGAATGTGCCGCTGTACGGGATGACACCGCCATGCAGCGCCATGCCGTTCATGGCCGAGCACATGCCGTGCTCGCGAATGCCGTAGCGGATGTAGCGGCCAAGCCGGTTCTCCGGCGTAAAATCATCGGCGCCGGCCTTGGGCTTGGTGTTGTTAGAGCCGGTGAGATCTGCAGACCCGCCCCACAATTCCGGACAAGCAGCGAACATCGCATCGATCGCTGCACCCGACGACGCGCGCGTCGCCAATGCCGGCTTCTCTGCCGCCATCTTGCGCGCATGCAGCGCCAGCGCCGCAATCGCCGGCTCAGCTGTGAGTTCGCTCATCGTCAACTTGAATTCCTTCCCCTGCGGGGAAAGCGCCAGACGCGACTGCCAAGCCTCGCGATCCGAGGCGCCGCGCCCCCCGACCTTGAGCCAAGCCGCGCGAATATTGTCCGGCACTTCAAACGGGCCATATGGCCAATTCAGCGCCTTCTTGGCGGCGGCCAATTCCTCAGCGCCCAGGGCCTCACCGTGAGCGTGCGCAGTGCCCTCTTTCTTCGGCGCGCCAAAACCGATCACCGTCTTACAATCGATCATGGTTGGCTTGTCAGACTTCGTCGCTGCTTCAAGCACGCGCGCAACATCGTCGCCATCAAGGCCATCGCAGGCGAGCACGTGCCAGCCGCTGGCGATAAAACGCGCGCGCTGATCTGTGGTATCCGAGAGCGAGACAGCGCCATCAATAGAGATTGAGTTGTTGTCCCAGAGAACAATAAGCTTGTTCAGCTTCTGGCGTCCCGCGAGCGCGATCGCTTCCTGACTGACGCCTTCCATCAAGCAGCCGTCACCCGCGATGCACCAGGTCCGGTGATTGACGAGGTCATCGCCGAAGCGCGCGTTGAGGTGCGCCTCCGCCATCGCCATGCCAACTGCGTTGGCGATGCCCTGCCCGAGCGGTCCGGTCGTCGTTTCGACACCCTCGGTGTGTCCGTACTCCGGGTGACCTGGCGTTTTGGAATGCAGCTGGCGGAAGCGCTTGATCTCATCCAGCGTCATGTCCTCGTAGCCGGTGAGGTGCAGCAGCGCGTAGAGCAGCATCGAGCCGTGACCGGCCGAAAGCACAAAGCGGTCGCGGTCCGGCCATTTCGGCTGGCTCGGGTCGAATTTCAGAAATTGTGAGAACAGCACCGTGGCTGCATCGGCCATACCCATGGGCATGCCAGGATGGCCTGACTTGGCCTTTTCCACCGCGTCCATCGCCAACGCGCGAACGGCGTTGGCCATGGTGCGAACATCGACGCCATCGACGGATTGAGCTTTTGCCATATGTAATTCCTGTTCAGGCTGTTCTTAGCGGCGATTCGCGCGCTTGGCCCGGCATGCCAGGGTCGCTAACAGCGGAACGCGGTCGCGGGAATATTGGAAGCGAGCTGAAATGAAGATTTTCATCGACAGCGCTGACGTGAAGGAACTTCAAACCCTGGCGCAAACCGGGTTGATCGACGGGGTTACCACCAACCCCTCCCTGGTGGCCAAAGCCGGCGGCAACATCTTCGACGGCCTCAAGGCCATTTGCGCCGCCATTCCTGGCCCGATCAGCGCCGAGGTCGTCGCCTCGGACTATGAGACCATGCTGGCCGAGGGCCGCAAGCTTCGGACCATCGCCTCCAATATCGCGGTGAAAGTCCCCCTCACTCCCGATGGGCTGAAAGCCTGCGCCACGCTCAGCAAGGAAGGTCACCCGGTCAACGTGACGCTGTGCTTCTCGGCGGTTCAGGCTCTTCTCGCGGCCAAGTCAGGCGCGACCTTCATTTCCCCCTTCCTCGGCCGCCTGGATGACGGCGGCCAAGACGGCATGGAGCTAATCCGCGAGATTCGCGCGATTTACGACAATTACGGATTCAAGACCCAAATCCTAGCCGCCTCCATCCGCACCACGTTGCACGTGCGCGACGCCGCGCTTGCTGGCGCCGATTGCGCCACCATTCCGCCCGCGATCTTCAAAGCGCTCTACAAGCACCACTTGACCGACGCGGGACTGGAAGGCTTCGCCAAGGATTGGCGCGCGACCGGGCAATCGATCCTCTAGATCGCGCGCCTTCCCCTATCTATAAGAAACGCCTAGCGGCCAGCCAGCCGGTCGAGGCGATTGATGCTGGCTTGGCTCGACTGGCGAGCCGCTTCCATCGAACGCTCGGCCGCCGCGATCTGCGCACGCACTTGCGCGACATTGATCGGTTCAACCGCAGGGCCATTGTGATTGGAAGTGGCGGCCCACGCATCGCGGATCGAAAGACCGCCCTTCACCGCAACCGGCGCGACAAGGCCAAGCATCACCATCGCGGCGGCGCCAGCCAGGAAGCTCCCGGTGACTGTGCGGACAGTGGCGTTCATTTTGGCGTCGGCGGGCGACATTGTGGAAAATCCTTCCTCGCGGCGGCGGTCAGTTAACAAAGGGTTGACCGTGTTGCAATTGCTACTTTGCGGCGCCGAAGAGATTTTCGCTGTGACGGACGTCACCGGCTCGACACCATACCCGCTGTCTTCTGCAGCTTGTTCCAAATCGTAACGCACAAACCTGAATTCAAGCCGAATTCCCCGTTTAGTTGCTGTTGCGATTTCATTGGCCTTGCGGTCTAAAGTCGCGACGCGCCGCTCATGTTGCGGCGCAGTAATGTGCCCACCATGGATAGCGTTCTCATGAGCACCAAACCGCTACGGAAAGCAGTCTTGCCGGTGGCTGGCCTCGGCACCCGCGTGCTGCCCGCGACCAAGGCAATTCCTAAAGAGATGCTTCCCGTGTTCGATCGCCCGGCGATTCAATACGTCGTCGACGAGGCGCTAGCCGCTGGAATCGAGCACATCGTCTTCGTCACGGGCCGCAACAAGTCGGCGATCGAGGACTATTTCGACCGCGCCTACGAATTGGAGGACACGCTGCGCCTGAAAGGCAAAGGGGGTCTGCTTCAGGAATTGGAAAGCGATTTGCGCCCTGCCGGCTCGATGAGCTTTGTGCGCCAGCAATCGCCGTTGGGCCTCGGGCACGCCGTCTGGTGCGCGAGGGATCTCATCGGCAACGAGCCCTTCGCGGTCATGCTCCCCGACATGATCATGATGGCGCAACCTTCATGCCTGGCGCAGATGAAGGCTGCCTACGACAAGGTCGGCGGCAACGTCATCGCCGTCGAGCCGACCGACACGCCCGAGCAATACGGCGTCATTGATCCGGAAAGCCGTGACGGGCGTTTGCTCAAAATGAAGGGCATGGTCGAGAAGCCGAAGCGCGAGTCGGCGCCCTCGAACCTGTTCATCAGCGGCCGCTATCTGCTCCAACCGGAAATCTTCGACCTGCTCGCTTCCCAGCAAGCCGGCGCCGGCGGCGAGATCCAGCTCACCGACGCCATGGCGCGGCTGATGGAGACCCAAAGCTTTCACGCGCTCGAGTACGAGGGCCGCACCTACGATTGCGGCGACAAGCTCGGCTATCTGCGCGCTACAGCGGCGTTCGCGCTGGCGCACGAAGAGTTGGGCGCAAAGGCCGCCGAAACCCTGCGCACGGCGCTCGCGGACAAGAAGTGACACTGGCGATCCAAGCGTTTGCCGACCGGGCGACGCTGATGCAGCGGGCCGCCAATGCGATTGGTGCCGCGCTCAATGACGGCATCAAGACTCGCGGTGCGGCCTGCGCCGCCCTCTCGGGCGGCTCGACACCTGGGCCTGCTTATGAATGCCTGGCGGCGCTGAGACTGGATTGGCCGCGGATCACCTTCGCGCTGGTCGATGAGCGCTGCGTGCCGCCAGCCGACCCTGCCTCCAATGAGGGATTGTTGCGGCGAGCGCTGGCGCCTGCCCTGTCTGCCGGCGCCCGGCTTGTACCCATGTATTCGGGCGCTCCGACCGCTGATCCGGTCGACGCGGCCTACGCGGGCCTCAGCCTCGACATCGCGGTCATGGGCATGGGGGCTGACGGCCACACCGCCTCCTGGTTTCCAGGCGGCGACGGGCTCGCGGCAGCGCTCGATCCGAACAGCACGCGCACAGTCGTCGGCGTTCGCGCGCCGCAAGCCGCGGGTGCGGTCGATCGGCTGACGCTGACGCGCGCCGCGCTCAATCGCGCCGACCGCGTGCTCCTGCTCATCACCGGCGAAAACAAGCGCGCGCGCCTCGAAGCCGCTCTCACGGGGAAGATCGAATACGCCCCTGTCGCGGCGTTGTTTACGCGACCGGGGCGTCAGCCTGAAGTGCTTTGGGCCCCCTAAGGCGAGGGATGCGTTGCTTGGCGCACGGCTCGGAATTCTGCGTTCGGTCGCCACGCCGGCCACGATGACCCATCCACAAGTCCGCGCCCAACATTGTAGAGCACTGTCAGATCCTGCGTGGCGCCCGTCATGTCCCAGTCCGGGGTGATCTGATCCTGCGGCGAGTGATAGCGGTGTGCGACGTAGTCGTTCACCAGCGCCGTGCCGCGCGCTTCGCCGCCATTCACCAGATCGATGCCTGAGCCGGTGTAGAGCACCGGCACGCCGATGCGCGCGAAGTTGAACTGATCCGACCGGAAAAAGCTGCCGCGTTCCGGGAACGGATCGGGGCGGATGCGCCGGCCCTGCGCTTGCGCTGCGGCCGTGGCGAGATCGTCCATCTCCGATTTGCCGATGCCGATGATCGTTAGGTCGCGCGCCGGCCCGTAGATGCTAAGGCCATCCATGTTGATATCAGCGACGATATTGCCAGGCGTGAACGTCGGGTGGTCCGAGTAATAGCGCGAGCCCAACAAGCCCTTTTCCTCGCCCGTCACCGCCACGAACGCGACCGAGCGCCTGCCCGCGCCGTGTTCAACGTAGTGGCGCGCCAGTTCAATCAAACCCGACACACCGGTCGCGTTATCCAGCGCGCCATTGCAGATGCCGTCGCCGTTGACGGGATTGCAGCGGCCAAGGTGATCCCAGTGCGCCGTGTAGATCACGGCTTCGGTGGGCTCGGCGCGTCCCGGCAGCACGCCGACGACATTGTACGAACGCGTGTGCTGGATTTGCGTGTGCAGCGTCACCGAACCCTGCAGTGAACCGAGCACCACCGGCGTGAAGCCCGGCGTTTGCGCGCGATGCTTCAACGCGTCGTAGTCTTGCCCCGCACGATGCAGGATTTCACGGCCAACATCGTTAGTGACCCACCCTTCAACTTGCACGCGACTCATGCCGTTGTCGTCATGCACGACATCAAACTGCTGCGTCGTGTTTGAGGACTGCACCACCGACCACGGATACGCCGCCGGCGCGGTTTCGTGGATGATGATGGCGCCCGCCGCGCCTTGGCGGGCGGCTTCTTCGTACTTGTAAGTCCAGCGGCCATAATAGGTCATGGCGCGCCCGCCGAAGCCGCGGTCGTCGCCAGTTTCGAAGTCCGGATCGTTGATCAGGATGACGGCGATTTTGCCATGCATGTCGATGCCAGCGTAATCGTTCCAGTGATGCTCCGGCGCGACAATGCCGTAACCGACAAACACCAGCGGCGCGTTAGCGATGGAGGTGTTCTCTTCAACGCGTTTGGTCCAGCCGACGAACTGATTGCCGAACGTGTAAGCATGCGAGCCATCGGCGCCGGCAACAGTAAAGCTCGGCGCGTTATCGACCAGCGCACCGGTGAGCGGAACTTCCTGCAAGAACGAGCGCGAGCCGTCGCCTTCGGTGGCGCCGGGCTGCAAGCCGAGAGCAGTGTAAGCCCGCTCGATATAGGCGAGCGTCAGCTGTTCGCCGTGCGTACCGGGGGCGCGGCCTTCGAACTCATCGGACGCCAGCACGTTAACATGCGCGACCAGTGAATCAGCCGAAAGCGAGGGGTGCGAAAACGCGACCACCGCCGCCGTGTCGATATGCGGCGCCGACGCCGTCGTCGTGCATGCGGCGAGCGCGGCAGCCGCTGCAATGAGCCAAGTTCGCATCTGTCCCCTCCGGTTCTCGAGCGGCACGATTTGTGGGCGACGGCGGCCAAGAGTCAAAGTTTCCGTGGCCGCCGCAGGCGAGCCCCATCGCTTGCCGCCGGATTTCCGCTATGAGAGCGGCTCGGAGGGACCTGATGCGCAGACGCGACTTGTTGCTGGGACTGGCCGCCGCATCGTTATTGAGCGGCGAGGTTGAAGCCGCTGAGATCACACCGCTGCGCCGCGTGCGCCCTGGCGATGCCACGTGGCCAACGCGTCAGCAGTGGCGCAATTTCGAAAGCCTCGTCGGTGGGCGGTTGGTTCGGCCAACATCACTCTACGGCGCATGCGCGACCGACATCTCGAGCCCTGACTGCACAAGCGTTGCGCCCTATCTGCGCAACCCATTCTACATCGGCGACCAAGCCGGAGGCACGCAAGTGTCGGGCTGGCTCGACGCGTGGCAACCCGCCGTCAGCCCGTACGCGGTCGCTGCGCGACACACTTCGGACGTCGTCGCCGCCATCAATTTCGCGCGGCGTCACAATTTGCGCGTCGCCGTGAAAGGCGGCGGCCACTCGTATCAAGGAACGTCCAACGCGCCTGACTCGTTGCTGATCTGGACACACGCCATGCGTGGCGTGCGCATGCACCAGCACTTCGTACCAGCAGGCGGCGGATATCGCGGGCCCGCCGTCACCATCGAGGCGGGCGCGCTGTGGATGGATGCTTACGACGTCGTCACCACCCAAGGCGGGCGCTACGTGCAAGGCGGCGGCTGCACGACCGTCGGCGTCGCGGGCCACATTCAAAGCGGCGGCTTCGGTTCGCTCTCAAAGCGTTTCGGCACAGCAGCGAGCAATCTCCTAGAAGCGGAGATCGTGTGCGCCGATGGCGGCGTGCGCCTCTGCTCAGAGCAACGCCACCCGGATCTCTTCTGGGCGATCAAAGGCGGCGGAGGCGGCACGTTTGGCGTCGTCACGCGCGTCACGGTGCGTTCGCACGACCTGCCCGCCGATTTCGGTTGGACCTTCGGCACGATCAAAGCCAATTCCGACGCGGCGTTTCAGCGCCTGCTCGCGCAATTCTTCGATTTCTACCGCGAAAACCTGTTCAATCCGCATTGGGGTGAACAGGTCCATGTGCATGGCGACAATACCCTCGAGTTCGCTCTCGTCAGCCAGGGCTTGAACGAGGCAACGTCACGCGAGCTTTGGGCGCCCTTCCTGGCTTGGGTCGGCGCCTCTCCCCAAGACTTCGCAATCACCAGCGAGATCGACATCGGCGCCGGCCCTGCGCGCCGTTGGTGGGACACGGAGTTTCACCGCGCCAACACCCATGCCATGCGCTTCGATCCGCGCCCTGGCGTTCCGCGCCACAATGCGTGGTGGAGCGGCGACGGCGATCAGGTCAGTGAATTCATACACGCCTACGACTCGATCTGGTTGCCGCAATCACTGCTGCAGGGCGACCGCCGGGATCAGCTCGTATCGGCGCTCTTCGCAGCGAGCCGTTCGATGGAAGTCGGCATTCACTTCAACAAGGGGCTTGCTGGCGCGCCAGCCGATGTGCTCGCCGAAGCGCGCGCCACTGCAATGAATCCTGACGCACTCGATGCGTTCGGCCTCGCCATCGTTGCAGCCGGTGGTCCGCCGCCTTACCTGCGTTTCCCCGGCCATCTCTACGACGACCATCAAGCACGCGCGAACGCCGCGGCGGTTGCGCAAGCGGCGGCGGCGATCCGCACCGTGGCGCCGAATGGCGGTTCGTACGTTTCGGAAAGCGACTATTTCAACCGCAATTGGCGCG
>JACQAC010000157.1 GCA_016195245.1 Pseudomonadota bacterium | reverse complement strand
TCGTCGACAAGCGCGTGATGCGCTTCATGGGCGAAGGCTCCGGCTGGAATTACATCGCCATGGAGCAGGCGATCACCGACAGCGGCCTGCAGAAAGATGAAGTCTCCAACGAACGCACCGGCATTATCATGGGCTCCGGCGGCCCCTCCGCGCGGGCGATTGTGCTGGCGGCTGATACCGCGCGGGAAAAAGGCGCCAAGCGCGTTGGGCCATTTGCGGTGCCGAAGGCGATGAGCTCGACGGCGAGCGCCACTTTGGCGACGCCGTTTGAAATTCGCGGCATCAATTATTCAATCAGCTCCGCGTGCGCGACCAGCGCGCATTGCATCGGCGACTCGTACGAGCACATTTCGGCCGGCCGTCAGGACATCATGTTCGCGGGCGGCAGCGAAGAGCTCGACTGGACGCTTTCGGTGCTATTCGACGCGATGGGGGCCATGAGCTCCAAGTACAACGACACGCCAGAGAAGGCCTCGCGCGCCTATGACAAGAACCGCGATGGGTTCGTAATTGCCGGCGGCGCCGGTGTGCTAGTGTTGGAAGAGTATCAGCGCGCACGTAAGCGCGGCGCGAAGATTTACGCGGAAGTGGCGGGCTATGGCGCCAATAGCGACGGCTACGACATGGTGGCGCCGTCAGGCGAAGGCGCGGCGCGCTGCATGAAGATGGCGCTGAAATACGTCGATCGGCCTGTCGACTATCTCAATCCGCACGGCACTTCGACGCCGGTGGGCGATCTCAAAGAGATGGAAGCGGTCCGCGCGGTGTTCGGCGCGAAGATGCCGATGATTTCCAGCACCAAGTCCCTCACTGGCCATTCGCTCGGCGCGGCCGGCGCGCAGGAAGCGATCTATTCGATCCTGATGCTCAACAACGGCTTTGCCTGCGAGAGCGCGCACATCGAAGAGCTCGATCCGGCGTTCGCAGACATGCCAATCCTGCGCCAACGCGTCGACCGCGAGCTGAATTGCGTTCTGTCGAACTCGTTCGGATTCGGTGGGACGAACGCGAGCTTGGCGTTTACGCGGGTAGCGGCTTAGGCGGTTATTGGCCAATTCCCAGCGCACAAAGGCCATTCGTCCCATTAACGGCGCTGGCTCTTAAATCGGCCCCACGCTATCGTCCGCCGGCGCAGCCAAGGAAATCCCCGAACGTCTGACTCATCGGGTTGCTGTGCCGTTGCTTGGGGCAGCCTTTTGGGGCGATGCATGGCGGTCGAAGCGATCTTCATAGGTTATCGGCGCGACGATACCGCAGATGTTGCCGGTCGTGTGCACGACGCGTTCGCGGCCCGCTTTGGCAAGCGCCGCGTTTTCATGGACGTGGACAATCTCCGCCCTGGGACCGATTTCGGACAATACATCAAGACTGTGCTGCCGCGCTGCCGGGTGGCGCTTATTCTGATCGGACCGAAATGGTTGGCAGCGCTCGATGAACGCGGCACGCGACGGCTCGACGATCCCAACGATTGGGTGCGAATCGAGGTCGAGACGGCGCTGGCGACGCCCGGGCTCGACGTGGTGCCGGTTCTGGTCAATGGCGCGGTGATGCCCGGCACAGAAGAGTTGCCGGAAAGCATGCGCCCGCTCCTGCGTCGGCACGCGGCTATCATCCGTCGCAATCCGGATTTTCATGACGACGTCGCGCGCCTAATCGCGGCAATGCGCGCCAGCGTCAGAAGCGGCGTGCTTGATCTTAGCAACGTAGGTGGCAACGCGAGCGTATCGTCCGCGTCTACAAGTCGGAAACCTTTCCATCGAACTCCGATCTTCATCGGTATCGCTCTAGCGGCTGTGCTGATGGTCGCAACGGTCGGGGCTGATGTTTCGCATTGGCTGGCGCGATCACCGGCGGAGGTGGCCGAGCCAGCAGGCCGCTGGGCAGGCTATCTCAGCAACTCGGGGTGTCATCACCAACTGGGAGCAGAGTATGATCAGCCCACGTTGCCAGACATTCCAGTAGCACTCGAGTTGCACGACGACGGGACTATTCATGGTCTGGCTGGTGAAATTGGCAGATGGCGGCGAAACGGCGAGCAATATGAACTGGACATGTTGGGGGAGTACCAAACCAATCGTTTCATCGAGGGAATATACACGTTGTCCGGTGTCCAGGGCGAATTGAGGGGTGGACGCACCGGCTACCGTCCTGCCACTGCGGTCGAAGGCCCGTTGCAGGAGAGCCTTGACCGCTGCAGCCTCTTGCTCCGTCGAGCGCAATAGCGGATGCAGCATACATGCATCAAATTCTGCAGCGGGAAAACGCCGCCCTACAAGGCGTTGTTCCGCTAGGTGCGCTCAATGGTCTGCGCCGCGGCGTCAATGGCTGCAGCGATGGTCTGTGCTTGTTCGTCGGTCAGTGGCCCGCGTTCCATCCTGAGATGCAGCGCGGTGCGGAAATTCTGGATCGCGCGCATGATTTGCGGCGAACGACCACCGACACTGCGCGCGCGCACGCCTTCGACGTGGGCATTGATGTGCTCGAGCGTTTCCTTGTTTTTCTCAAGTTCGGCGCGGCCATCATCGGTGATGGCGTAGAGCTTCTTGCCGCCGTCTTCGGCGGTCAGCGTCACCAAGCCCAATTCTTCGAGCAAGGTCAGCAGCGGATAGACGACGCCGGGCGACGGCGCGTAGGCGCCGCCGGTGCGCTCTTCGATGGTCTTGATCAGCTCGTAGCCGTAGCTGGATTTTTCGGCGATCAGCGAGAGGATCAGGTAGCGCAGGTCGCCCTGCTCGAACATGCGCCGGCCGCCGCCGTGGCCATGCCTGCCCCAGCCATGCCGGCCGCCGCCGAAACCCCGCCCGAAATGCTCGCCGCGGCCCATTCCGCGAGCCCAACGCTCGCGATGTCGATGAAAGTGCATCAATTTCTCCGTTAGCACTAAGATATATCGGAGATATAGATATATCTAAGTTAGCTCTTGTCAACGGCCCACCGCGTTTTTGTTGACCCGCCGCCCCCGACATTGGCAGGTGCGCACCAACAAGGAGCACCGCGATGGCTGACGAATGGACATTCCCCAAGGGCCAGCTGATGGCAGGCAGGCGCGGTCTGGTCATGGGCGTCGCCAACGATAAATCCATCGCCTGGGGCATCGCCAAACAGCTCGCCGATCAGGGCGCGGAACTGGCCTTCACCTATCAGGGCGAAGCGCTGGAAAAGCGCGTGCGGCCGCTGGTCGACTCGATCGGCGCCAAGACCATGCTCGAGTGCGACGTCACCAACGATGCGCAGCTCGACGCGGCATTCGATCAGCTGAAGAAGCAATGGGGTGGGATGGATTTCCTTGTCCACTCCATCGCCTTCGCCGAAAAGAGCGAACTCAAAGGCTCGTTCATTGAGAACACCACGCGCGAGAATTTCCTGCGCGCCTTGGACATTTCCGCATTTAGCTTCGTAGCGGCTGGCAAGCGCGCGTCAAAGCTGATGGGCCGCGGCGGTTCGATGGTGACCCTCACGTATCTGGGCGCCGAGCGGGTGCTGCCGAGCTACAACACGATGGGCGTCGCCAAGGCGGCGCTTGAAGCTTGCACGCGTTATATGGCGCGCGACCTCGGCCCAAGCGGCATTCGCGTCAACGCGATCAGCGCCGGCGCCATGCGCACGCTGGCCATCGCTGGCATCCAAGGCGGACGCGGCCTCATCTCCACGGGCCGCGAATGGTCGGTGATGAAGGAAGACACGTCGATGGAGGGCATTGGCGGCTGCGCGTTGTGGCTCTTGTCGGATCTCGGCCGCTCCACCACGGGCGAAGTCATCCACGTCGACGCAGGCTTCCACATTGTCGGCGTGCCGGATACGGGCGGCGAGTGCTAATCTTCCGGCGACACCGGGCTGTTTTCCTGTGCGTCCTTTAGAATTGCTTGCGCCATCACCTGGTCCTCTTGGCGCACCATGAGACGCCAGCCGGATTCCATCATCGACGGGTCGAAGTCGGCGGTGAGAACATTGAAGTCCGGCATCAGCGCTTCAATGCCCGTGGCGCGCAGCACCGATTGCGCGACCACGCACTCAGAACGCGAAGCAAAGCGGGCGATGACGACCAGATCAGCGATGCAGGGCTGCTAACACGCCAATGCGGCGCGCGTTAAGCCCGACAATACACTAACGGCACCGCCTTGCCGTTGAGTGAGCTTGGGGTAATCTGGACCGATATTGTCGCTTTTTGCGAGCTGCCGCCGCCGATGCCGACTTACATGGACATCCACGACCTCCCCGGCGTAACGCCAGAAGCCGTGGCGAACGCGCACATGCAGGACACGCGGGTGCAGTCCAAGTATGGCGTCACCTACCACAAATACTGGATCAACCAGGAGAAGGGCAAAATCTACTGCCTCTGCCATGCGCCGACGGCAGAAGCAGCGGATGCTGTGCATCGCGAAGCGCATGGGCTCTCGGCGGCGCGCATCATGGAAGTGCTGCCAGAGATGGCCGACGCCTTCATGGGCACGACGGAAACCAATGTCGATGGCGCGGTCGTGTTGCCCAACAGCTCCGGCCACGATCCTGGCACGCGCACCATCTTCTTCACCGACATAGTCGGCTCGACGGCGCTTACGCAGAAGGTTGGCGACGACGGCATCCTCGCTTTGCTCGAAGTGCATGACCGCATCGTGCGCAACGCGCTCACCGCCAATCGAGGCACAGAAGTGAAGCACACGGGCGACGGCATCATGGCCTCGTTCCTTTCAGCCGCTTCGGCGGTGCGCTGTGGCGTGGATGTCTTGAAGAACATCGCTGCGGAGCGAAATGAACAAGCGCCGCTGCGTGTGCGTGTGGGCATTGCCGCCGGCGAACCGATCGAGCGCGCCAATGATCTGTTTGGCGCCACGGTTCAGCTCGCGGCACGCTTGTGCCAGCACGCCGAACCTGAACAGATTTTGGTTTCCAACGCGGTTGCGGAGCTTTGCGTGGGCAAGCTTCTGCCGATGCGTGAAATAGGCCGGCTCGCGCTGAAGGGTTTTGACGATCCAGTGCACGCGCACGCTGTGCTGATCGGTTAGTCAGATCAGCGCCATTCTCGCTGCCGAAGTTTGAACGGGGCTCCTCCAGCGAGGACAAATCCCAGAAAGAAGCCGAAAACACGATCAAGAAAATCACCACGCGATGTAAGCGTCTCTGCGCCCACGCACGGATTCTCCAGCGCTTCTTTTAAAACCGCTTGCGCTTCCTCGAAGCTTTCCTCCGTCACGACGATCTGGAAGCCAT
Source organism: Pseudomonadota bacterium (assembly GCA_016195245.1). GTDB lineage: Bacteria > Pseudomonadota > Alphaproteobacteria > Caulobacterales > Aquidulcibacteraceae > Vitreimonas. The sequence goes on along the minus strand of JACQAC010000157.1, from coordinate 7,153 downwards.
CATAGATCAGAAGCCGCGCGGGCGTGTTCCAAAGCGAATTGTACCAATAAATCCAATTCGGAATCCCGGCTGCATCGAGCGTGGCGCTGATCACCAACGCCTCGCCGCGCTCAAACGCCAAAGCAGCGAGCCTCACCCCCATGCGCACTCAACCTAGTGACCGCCACGAAATAGAAAAGCCCGCTTCTTGCGAAGCGGGCTCTCTAGTTCACGTTTGAGCGCGAGACCTATTCGCCCGACGCTTCGCGGCGCGGACGATCGCCGCGGCCGCCGCGGCGTGGGCCACGGTCACCGCGATCGCCGCGGTCGTGGCGCGGGCCGTGATCTTCAGCTTCGGCGCCCATCTCAGCAGAGAGATCAGCGCCGGTGGCTTGGTCGACAACCTTCATGGACAGCCGGGTCTTGCCGCGGTCGTCAAAGCCCAGCAGCTTCACCTTCACGACATCGCCTTCTTTGACGACATCGCCCGGCTTCTCGACGCGCTCGCGCGCCAATTGGCTGACGTGCACAAGTCCGTCCTTCGCGCCGAAGTAGTTCACGAAGGCGCCGAAATCCATGACCTTCACGACCTTGCCTTCGTAGATCTGACCGATCTCCGGCTCGCTCGTCAGCGACTTGATCCACTTGATCGCCGCTTCGATCGACTCGGCGTTGGCCGAGGCGACCTTCACGGTGCCGTCATCCTCGACGTTCACTTTGGCGCCAGTCTTCTCCACGATTTCGCGGATCACTTTGCCGCCGGTGCCGATCACGTCGCGGATCTTGTCGGTCGGGATTTTGATCTGCTCGATGCGCGGGGCGTTCTTGCCGACTTCGCCGCGCGGCGCGTTGAGGGCCTTGTTCATCTCGCCAAGGATGTGCATGCGCCCTGCGTACGCGCGGTCAAGCGCAACCTGCATGATCTCGGTGGTGATACCCGCCACCTTGATGTCCATCTGCAGCGAGGTGATGCCCTTCTCTGTGCCGGCGACCTTGAAGTCCATATCGCCGAGGTGATCTTCGTCGCCCAAGATGTCGGTCAACACTTCGAAGCCGTAGTCCTCAAGGATGAGGCCCATGGCAACGCCAGCGACCGGCGCGGTAATCGGCACGCCCGCATCCATCAGCGCCAGCGACGAGCCGCAGACCGTCGCCATCGACGACGAGCCGTTCGATTCAGTGATCTCCGACACCAAACGCACCGTGTACGGGAACGCTTCTTGCGTCGGCAGCACCGCCTTCATCGCGCGCCACGCCAGCTTGCCGTGGCCGATTTCGCGGCGCCCGGCGCCGCCCATACGGCCGGTTTCACCGACGCTATAGGGCGGGAAGTTGTAGTGGAGCATGAAGCGCTCCTTGGTGGTGCCCGAGAGCGCATCGATGAATTGCTCATCTTCGGCGGTGCCGAGGGTGGCGACCACGATGGCTTGGGTTTCACCGCGGGTGAACAGCGCCGAGCCGTGCGTGCGCGGCAAGAAGCCGACCATCGACTCGATCGGACGCACCTTGTCGACCGGACGGCCGTCGATGCGGCCCTTTTCCTTGACGATGCGGGTGCGGACGATGTCGCTTTCGACCTCCTTGAACGTTTCCTTGAACACGTTGGCGTCGACGCCGTCGGGATTGTCGTCGCTTTTCACGAGGACGCCCTTGGCTTTGTCGCGCGCGACGCCGACGGCGGCGTAACGTTCGTCCTTCTTGGTGACCTTGTAGGCGGTCGCGAGCTCGGCGCCGACCAGGTCGAATATCTTCTTCTTCAGCGCTGAGTGGTCGGCCGGTTCGAACGCGAACGGCTCTTTGCCTGCTTTTTCAGCCAACTCGATGATCGCATCGATCACTGGCTGCATGCCTTTGTGGGCGAGGTTCAGCGCCGAGAGCATTTGCTCTTCGCTGAGCTCTCTCACTTCCGACTCGACCATCATGATGGCGTTGGCGGTGCCGGCGACGACGAGATCGAGGTCGCTGGTCTTCATTTGCTCAATAGTCGGATTGAGCACCGGCTTGCCGTCGATCCAGCCGACGCGGCTGGCGGCGATCGGGCCCATGAACGGCACGCCGGAAATGGTCAGCGCCGCAGAAGCCGCGACCATTGCGAGCAGATCGGACTCGTTTTCATTGTCCCAGCTCAGGACGGTGATGATGACTTGCACTTCGTTCTTGAAGCCTTCGACGAAGAGCGGGCGGATCGGACGGTCGATCAGGCGCGACAGCAGCGTTTCACGCTCGGTCGGGCGGCCTTCGCGCTTGAAGAAGCCGCCAGGTATGCGGCCCGAAGCGAAATACTTTTCTTGGTAGTTCACGGTCAGCGGAAAAAAGTCTTGGCCAGGCTTCGGTTCTTTCGCGAACACGACAGTCGCTAGAAGCGCGGTTTCGCCCCAGGTCGCGAATACGGCGCCGTCAGCTTGACGCGCCACGCGGCCGGTTTCGAGCGTGAGCTTGCGCCCCGCCCAGTCCATGGAAACGGATTTGGTATCAAACATACATTTTACTCCAGCCCGATGAGCCGATGCTCCGGCGGGCTATGTGGCGAGCGGCGGATCCGCTGCACCGATTGCCTCCTTCGCGGATCGAAGGAGGGTGGTTTTTCCTTCTCCCTGTGGGAGAAGGTGTCAGCGCGCGAAGCGCGCTGACGGATGAGGGGTATCGCCGCGAGGATTGACGCATCGCGCCAGCACCCCTCACCTGCGCTCGCAAGCGAGCGCTGTCCTCTCCCACAAGGGGAGAGGACGAATTAGCGGCGCAGATTCAAGCGTTCGATCAGCGCGCTGTAGCGCTTCTCGTCGCGAGACTTCAGGTAATCGAGCAACCGGCGGCGCTGCGAGACCATCTTCAAGAGGCCTTGGCGCGAGTGGTTGTCTTTCTTGTGGGTCTTGAAGTGCTCGGTGAGGTTGACAATCCGCTCAGACAGGATGGCCACTTGCACTTCCGGCGAACCAGTGTCGGTTTTGCCTTGAGCATTCTCTTTAATGAGCGCGCTCTTGCGCTCTGCGGAAATCGACATCGGACTCCTCTATCAATCAGCTAAATGAAACACGCGCGTCGGCTTGAATTGGCCGGCCCGCACGTCGCCCAGCGCAACCGCTTTGCCTTGAAACAAGGCCAGCGCCGCACGGGATGCATCCTGCCCGGCGATGGTGCGGTCTCGGAATTTCGGCTTCAGCGTCTCCACCACGTGCGGAAGGAGGACAATCGGCCGGCCCTGTCTGAGCTTGAACGCGTCCCCCTCGTTGATGGCCAGTGCCGGGATGTCGTCCAGCGCGGTCTCTACGGGGTTCAGGCGTTCTGACGCGGCGCCCTTCTGACCTAAAAGCTGCAAATCGTCCAGTGTGACGCTCTGGTTTTCGCGGAATGGGCCCACCGCCGTGCGGCGGAGCCGCCAAACGTGCCCCTCGGCGCCGAGGGCGGCGGCCAAATCGCGGACTAAAGCGCGGATATAAAAGCCCTTCCCGCAGCGGATGCGGATGCTGATCAGGTCGGGGCCGTCGGTTCCGGAGACCTCCGCTTCGTAAACCACGACTTTACGGGCTTCGAGTTCCACCTCTTCGCCAGCGCGAGCCAGGTCATAGGCGCGTTCGCCATCGACTTTGATGGCGCTGTATTGGGGCGGAATCTGCTCAATCTCGCCGATGAAGCCTTTCAGAGCGGCCTCCACGGCCTCGCGTGACGGGCGAACGTCGCTTTCGGCTGTGGGCTTGCCTTCGCGATCCTGGGTTTCGGTCGAGACACCCCAGCGAATGGTGAAGACGTATTCCTTCTCGGCTTCGACCATCCACGGCATGGTCTTGGTAGCCTCGCCGAGTGCGATCGGAAGAATCCCAGAGGCCAGCGGATCAAGCGTTCCGGAATGGCCGGCTTTGTTGGCGTTGAAGACGCGGCGCACCGCGGAGACGGCTTGCGTGGAGGTGATGTCCTCGGGCTTGTCGAGCACGATCCAACCGGACACGTCCTCGCCCTTCTTACGGCGGCTCATTGGCCGTCCTCGTCGTGCTTCAAATCGCGGGCTACCTCGGGGCTGGCAAGCAGCTCATCGATATGGCGCGCTTCGTCGTAGGATTGGTCCGGGAGGAAGTGCAGTTGCGGCGTGAAGCGCAGATCGACTTCGTGGCCCAAGCGTCCGCGCAGGAACGAGGCACAGCGCGTTAGACCATTGGCGATGGCTTGCGGATCGCCGGGTCCGAGCGCGGAGACGAATGCGGTCATGTGCTTCAGGTCTGGCGAAGCCCGCACTTCGCCGATGGTGACTGACACGCCGCGCAGATCCGGGTCGCGCAAATCCTCGCGGGCAATAATGCCGACCAGTGCGTGACGCACCAATTCAGCGGCGCGCAGCTGCCGCTGTGAAAACGCGCCGACATTTGACTTGCGTTTCATCTCATTGCGCCGTGAACGAGAAGGAGCGGCAGAGTTGTGGGTCTTGGCCCGAGCCCGGTCCGCGGTCGCCCTTGAAGGCGGCGATCTTAAACACCCAACGCCCGCTCGCATCGACGAACTCGCTCACTGCCATGAAGCGCGTGCGATCCGTGCCGCAGAGCCCGCCCAGCGGAGCGCTTTGCGCGACGGTCTCATCAAGAACGCGATAGAGATACGCGTCGACGCGGGGATCGCCGCCCATGGCCGCCGCGAAGCTTTGGCCGCCAGCGTTGGAATTTCGGTCAGCAGCGACCTGCTGATAGACCTGGGCGCGCACCGTCACACCTGTCGCAAACGCGAAGATCAGCGGCCCGCCGCGCTGGCGCTCCATGCTGACCCGAAGATTGCCGGTGACGTTCCTGACCGGAGAGGACCTCGTTCACTTCGTCCTTGAAGCGGTTCAGGGTGGTCAACACGCCCATTTCCTGGATGACGACGTTGTCGCGCAGGATGCGGACCTTGGCGCCCTTGCGCACGACGCCTTCGGTGACGCGGCAGCCCGCGACCTTGCCGACCTTGGAAATGTTGAACACCTCCAACACCTCGGCGTTGCCGAGGAAGGTTTCGCGATTGATCGGCGCGAGCATGCCTGACATCACGCCTTTGATGTCGTCGATCAAGTTGTAGATGATCGAGTAGTAGCGGATTTCGACGCCTTCACGCTCAGCCAGGTCGCGTGCTTCTTTTGAGGCGCGGACGTTGAAGCCGATGACGGAAGCGCCAGAGGTCTTCGCCAACTGCACATCGGACTCGTTGATGGCGCCAACGCCAGAGTGAACGATGCGGGCGCGCACTTCGTCGGTGCCGAGCTTGTCGAGCGAACCGGCAATAGCTTCGGCTGAGCCCTGCACATCGGCCTTGATCAGCACCGGCAACTCAGAAAGGCCCGTATCCTTGATGCGCGCCATCATTTGCTCGAGCGAGTTGCCCCGCGCGGCGCCAACTGCGGCGCGGTCGCGGCGCTTGCGCTGGCGGTAATCGACAACTTCCCGCGCACGCATCTCGTTCTCAACAACCTGCACGAGGTCGCCCGGCTCGGGCACGCTATCGAGGCCCATGACCTCGACAGGTTCGGACGGGCCGGCGCTCTGCACCATTTGCCCGCGTTCGTTGGCGAGCGCGCGCACGCGGCCCCAGGTGGCGCCGGCGACCACGAGATCGCCGCGCTTCAATGTGCCCTTCTGAACGAGCACTGTCGCTACAACCCCGCGCCCGCGATCGAGCTTCGATTCCACGACTGACGCTTCGGCCGCGCGATCGGGATTTGCCTTCAGATCGAGAACTTCGGACTGCAGCAGGATGGCCTCAACCAGCTTGTCCAATCCAAGCTTCTTCGTCGCGGAAACTTCGACGTACTGAACGTCGCCGCCGAATTTCTCGACGACGATTTCATGCTGCAGCAATTCCTGGAGAACACGATCTGGGTTGGCCCCCTCCTTGTCGATCTTGTTGACGGCGACGATGATCGGCACGCCCGCAGCCTTGGCGTGACTGATGGCCTCGATCGTTTGCGGCATCACGCCGTCATCAGCTGCGACTACGAGCACCACGATGTCGGTAACCTGGGCGCCGCGTGCGCGCATCGCCGAGAACGCGGCGTGGCCGGGTGTATCGAGAAAACTGATGCGTTGGCCGTCCTTCAGACGAACCTGATAGGCGCCGATGTGCTGGGTGATGCCGCCGGCTTCGCCCGCGGCGACATCGGTTTGGCGAAGCGCGTCGAGCAACGAGGTCTTCCCGTGATCAACGTGACCCATAATGGTCACCACCGGCGGACGTGGCTGCAGGTTTTCGTCGGTGTCGATTTCGCCTTCGAGACCTTCTTCAACGTCCGATTCCGCAACGCGCTTCACGACGTGGCCGAATTCAGTGGCGATCAACTCGGCGGTGTCCGCGTCGAGCATGTCGCTCTGTTTCGTCATCTGCCCTTGGCGCATCATGAACTTGATGATGTCGGCCACACGCACGGCCATGCGGTTGGAAAGATCCTGAACGGAAATCGCTTCAGGGATCGTCACTTCGCGCTTGATCTGTTCGCGTTCACCGCCGCCGGAGAGCTTGGCGCGGCGTTCTTTTTCCTTTTGTTGCGCGCGGCGATAGGCGGCCAACGAGCGCACGCGATCGTCGTCACCCGCGACTTCGCGCTCAACCATGTCAAGTGTCAGGCGGCCCTCGCGGCGCTTCGGCTCGCCCTTCTTGGTCGGCTTAACGGGCGCTGCCGGCATTGGACGACGCGCCGATTTTACACGGCCGCCAAGCTCGTCGAGCAGCGCTGGGCCCTCTTCCTTCGCTGGCGTTTGCGCCGGCGTCGCAGCGCGAGCGCGTATGAGCTCGACTTGTTGAGGCGCTTGCTCTTCAACCTGTTGCTCTTCCTCGCCGCGGCGGAGTGCTTCGATTTCAGCCTGCTGCGCGGCGTCTTGCGCGGCGCGCTGGCGTTGCGCTTCCTCAAGCGCACGGCGCTGTTCTTCCTCAGCGCGGTTGCGTTGCTCGCGCGCTTCGCGCTCAGCCATGGCGCGCCGAACCGCGTCTTCGCGCCGGCGCGTCTCGTCATCGGTGATGCCGCCGGGCGCCGACTTCGGTTCTGGCGCGGCAGGCGCAACCGGCGCGGCTGCACGCGCACGCAAAGGCGGCGGCACGCCCGGACCAGCAGCAGGCGCTGCCGCGGCGCCAGCGCCACCCGGTCGGTTTACGGAACGCTTTTCGCGCACTTCGACCGCGACCTGCTTGGTGCGGCCGTGGCTGAAACTTTGGCGCACGGTGCCGC
>JACQAC010000156.1 GCA_016195245.1 Pseudomonadota bacterium | reverse complement strand
TCCTACGGCAAGGAGCGCCCGATGGATCCGCGCTCTAACGAGCAGGCGTGGAGCGTTAACCGTAATGCGCACTCCACGATCGTCAGCGGCGCGGTTTCGTAAAGCGGTTGCGCCCAAATTTGGCCCGGGGAGGCAGGCAGGTTCGCGATATGACGGATCAATCTGCTTCTCCGCCGCCGAAAATCCGGCTTGCGGCTTGTCTGGTCGTGGCCGGATTTTTGTTTGCGGTTCCCGCCGAGGCGCAGAACCGCCAGCAGCAACAGGCTACGCAGACGCAGGCCGATGCCCAGCAGGATCGCATCGAAGAGCTGCAGCGACAGCTTACTGTCTCCACGGCCGAGAACGAAAACCTCCAACACCAACTGATGGATGCGCAGCGCGAGATTACGCGGCTGCGCGCCATGGTCGGCAATCTGGCGCAGGTGAACCAGGACGTGGTGGCGGGGATGCAGAATCCGAACGCACCGCCGCCGGCGCAGGCGCAGGCGCCTGACACGGGCGCGCCGCTTGCGACGCAAGGCGGCGCGCCTGGGCCCCGCGCTGATGCTTCGGACTCCAACGGTGCGGCGGACGCCGGTGGAAAACTGCTTCCGCCGGGCGCGCAAGGTCAGCTCGGCACGCTGGCCGAGAGCGCGTTGCCGCCAGTGCCTACGCCGACGCCGGAGGATGCTTACGCGAACGCCCGCTCGGCCCTCGTCGCTGGCCAATACGCCGAAGCCGAGACGGCGTTTGGCGATTACTTGGAGCACTTTCCGAACGCGGATAATGCCGCCGACGCGCGTTTCTGGTTCGCCTTCACGCAATTGGCGCGCAACAATTACCAGGATGCCGCCGCCAACTTCGTCCGCTACTTGCAAGCCGCCCCGAACGCGCCGCGCGCCCCAGAAGCGCAGGTGCGGCTGGGCATGGCGCTCGCCGGCCTCGGGCAGACGCGCCAGGCCTGCGGCGCCTATGCGAACCTGCCGCGCCGTTACCCCAACGCACCGCGCAACATCCGCGATCTCGCCACGCGCGAGGCCCGCGCGAGCGCCTGCCCGACAACCTGAGAGACCCTCATGCTCGATCGGCTGACGGTCGAGCGCCTGGAGCACGTGGCGGCGTGTGGGCCGATTGTGGTTGCGTTCTCCGGCGGTGGCGATTCAGCCGCGCTGTTGCTCTTGCTTGCAGCGCATTTTGGCGTGGAACGCGTGCGTGCGGTTGTTGTCGATCACGCGATGCGCGCCGGCTCGGCCGTGGACGCAAAGCAGGCTCTCGACTTCGCCGAAAGTCATGCAATTCGCGCTGAAGTGCTGACGCTTTCGTGGGCCGATCATAAACCCCGCTCGCAACAGGCGGCGCGCGAAGCCCGCCATCGCGCGCTGTGCGCCGCTGCGCGCCGCCTCGACGCGCGTGTTATCGCACTTGGGCACACAGCCGACGATCAAGCGGAAACCGTGATTCTTTGGGAGCTGGAGCAAGCCGGTTTCGATGTGGCGGCGTTGGGGCGCCTAGCGCAACGCATGCGCGCAATTGCCGATCAGGTTGATCTTGGCGCCGCCGAACTCATCGCACGCGCCGCGACGTTTCAAGACGATGCGATCTCAGTGGAGCTCGGCGCCTGGAGTGGCCACGCTGCGGTGCGCGAGCGGGCTCTTGCTGTTCTCATCTGCGCGGCATCTGGCGAACGGCGGGCTGCGCCCTCGGACGCCATCGCGCGCTTGGAAGCGCGGATGCTGACGCCAGAGTTTTGTGGCGCGACGCTTGGCGGCACCGCACTCTCACTGCGTCGCGGTCGCGTCGTGATCTCGCGCGACAGCGGAGCGCTGTCGGGCCGCGCCGGCGGCAGCGAGCCGTTGGCGCCGGCGCTGCTGCCAGTGGGAGAAGAACTGGTTTGGGATGGCCGTCTCGCCCTCACCGCCTCCGCGCCGGGCGTCATGGTTTGTGCCGGTGGCCCCAAGCCGCGGATCGAAGCGCCAGACAAGGCAATCGTTGCGACACATTGGCTGCTCGTCGAACGAGTCGCGCATATGCTCGCGGCCCCAAAGCTCGGCGTACAGCTGCAAGACGCTGCGAACAGGCTTAATATCCCGAAACCTTGATATCCCGAAACCTTGATGAATTTTCCACCACTGGCGTTCACCCGGCCTTGACGCGCTTCGTGGCAGGGTAAGGGGTGTTCACGGGGGCGGGCTGTCCCTATCTTGCTAAAGATTGTGTTACGCGCGCCTGGTCCGGCCGGCGTGCGCCGTAGAAGGTTCTCATGCCCATTAAGTCTCTGCTGATTTGGGGTGTCATCGCCATCGTTTTGGTTGTGCTGTTTGGCGTCATGACCGGCGGCCAGACGCCGCGCAACGCGAGCGAGATCACCTACTCGCAGCTGCTCGGCCACATCACTGCGCGCGACCTAACCGAGGCTGAAACCTCAGACAACACCATCGTCAGTCATTCGAACAGGCAGCAGACGTTCGTCACGTATCTGCCGACCGGCACGATGGCGAGCGTCGTCGACCGCCTCACAGCGGCGAATGTGAACGTCAAGACCGATCGCCCGAAGATGGGCCCGAGCATTGGCGACATCCTGTTGGGCATCTTGCCGATGCTGCTGCTGATCGGCGCCTGGTTCTTCTTCATGCGTCAGATGCAAGCCGGCGGTCGCGGCGCCATGGGCTTTGGCCGCTCGAAGGCACGGCTGCTGACGGAAACCAAAGGCCGCATCACCTTCGATGACGTCGCCGGCATCGATGAAGCCAAGGATGAACTCGCTGAGATTGTCGAGTTCCTGAAAGACCCGGGCAAGTTCCAACGTCTGGGCGGCAAGATTCCAAAAGGCGCGCTTCTGGTTGGTCCGCCCGGCACCGGTAAGACGCTGCTGGCGCGCGCAATCGCCGGCGAAGCCAATGTGCCGTTCTTCACCATCTCGGGTTCGGACTTCGTGGAAATGTTCGTCGGCGTCGGCGCCAGCCGCGTGCGCGACATGTTCGAACAAGCCAAGAAGAATGCGCCGTGCATCATCTTTATCGACGAGATCGACGCGGTCGGACGCCACCGCGGCGCCGGTCTCGGCGGCGGCAACGATGAGCGCGAACAAACGCTCAACCAATTGCTGGTCGAGATGGACGGCTTTGAAGCCAACGAAGGCATCATCCTGATCGCGGCGACCAACCGCCCCGACGTGCTCGATCCGGCTCTGCTGCGTCCCGGCCGCTTCGATCGTCAAGTCGTCGTGCCAAACCCGGACATCGTCGGCCGTGAGAAAATCCTGCGCGTACATACACGCAACGTGCCAGTGGCGCAGGGCGTTGATCTCAAGGTCATCGCGCGCGGCACGCCTGGTTTCTCAGGCGCCGATCTCGCGAACCTCGTCAACGAGGCGGCGCTGCTCGCGGCGCGTCGCGGCAAGCGGGTCGTCACCTCGAAGGAATTCGAGGACGCGAAGGACCGCGTCATGATGGGCGCTGAGCGCCGTTCCATGGCGATGACCGAAGAAGAGAAGCGCGCCACTGCGGTCCACGAAAGTGGCCACGCGCTCGTCAATATCTTCGTCAAGGGCAATGACCCTCTGCACAAGGTGACCATCATTCCGCGTGGTCGCGCGCTGGGTGTGACTTGGTCGCTACCCGAGGCCGACAAGCTGAGTTATTCTAAGGAATGGTGTCAGGCAAAGATTGCCATGAGTTTCGGCGGCCGCGTAGCTGAGCAGCTCGTCTACGGTGACGAACATCTCAACACGGGCGCCTCCAACGACATTATGCAGGCGACGGATATCGCTCGGCGCATGGTGACGGAGTGGGGCATGAGCGAAGTGCTCGGCCCGCTGCGTTATGCCGCCAACGAGCAGGAAGTGTTTCTCGGCCACTCGGTTACGCAACGCCAGAACATGTCGGGTGAAACCGCAAAACTGGTGGACCAGGAAGTGCGTCGCATCGTAACCGAGGGCGAACAGCGTGCGCGCCAAGTATTGAACGAGCATCTGGACGACTTGAAAAAGTTGTCAGAGGCCCTGGTAGAGTACGAGACGCTTTCGGGCGACGAAGTGACGATTGTGCTGCGGGGCGAAAAGCTGAACCGTCCGGAAGACCAGCCCAAGACACCGTCGCCGCCGACGCCGGCTTTGCCGATCACCGACGAGGAGCCGGCTGCCCATCCTGGCGCCTGGCCGGGCGCCGCGCCTCAGGGGGCGTAGGGCGCAACACAATGAAGAACCGCCGGCCCAAAGGCCGGCGGTTTTGTTTTGAGGTTCACCGTCGTGGATTGGCTGGCGCATCGCCGATGTGCGCCATGGTCGTCTCCGCGTGTTGGCCGCCAGCGCGCAGCTGGGCGATGTAGCGGAGTTCGTTTTCCGCGCGCGGATTGTTAGGCTCCAGCCGGATGGATTCTCGCAGCGCCGCTTCGGCTTCGTCGAGCCGATTGGCGTCGATGAGCGCGACGCCGAGGTTGCGCCGATAGCGAGACTTGTCGATCGACAGAGACGCGAACTCGTCGCTCAGCTCTGCTTGCAGTAGAGCGATCTGTTCGTCGACGCGGTGAAGCTGACCCAACGCGGTCGCCTTCTCAAGGACCAGATTTTCCTCGTGCGGCTGCAGCGCCAACCCTCGGTCAAGCCAGGCAATGCCTTCCTCAAAGTGGCGCATCTCGTCGCTGTAAGCGCCGAGCAGCAAGCTCGCATACGTGTATGGGTTCGCGCCCCGCACCACTCTGACGTTCTGATGTTGAGCCGCTGCGACAAGCGTCAGCGCCAGCACGGCAGTGGAACTTTGATTTGAGCGAACGACAATGTCGTCGCCCCGCCGCTCCACCTCCGGGTAACAACTTGGTGCATGTGTGAGCACGTCGCGTAGCGCGGGAAGCCGCGTTGCGAGCGCTGCATAGCCGCCGCTGTTTGTGGCGCTCATCGCTTCATCGACAATGCGCTGGTCGGCAGTCTCTTGCGCACTGTCGGCGGGATGCTCGCACACAGCGGCAGCGAAGGCGGTTGGCGGCGCCGCCGAATCTTCGCTGGCCGCCGCCTGGGGCAAGTTGCCAGTGTTGGTTTGCGCCCACGCTGCTTGCGAAACCAAGAGCGTCAGCAGCGCAGCGCACAAGAGGCCATATACGCCGGATTTTCCCATAGCCGCCTCCCTCGCGGCCACTGTCTGCGCAGGCGCCGGTTTCTACAAGTCACGAAGTTCTGAAGCGATTGCGAGGGAAAAGTGGACCTTTGTTTCCGGCGTGTTGTCTCTCCCTGAGGCTGGGATCGTTTGGCAGGCGCTTGGCGCCCAGTTGGCGTCCGGCTAAGGCTCAAATCGAAGCCGAGGGGAGGCGCGCGTGATCAAGAGCCAGCGCGGTCGCGAAACGTTGTTTTCGGTGGTGATGTGGATCGTGTCGATCGTGCTGGCCGGCTTTCTGATCGGCTTGGGCGGCCTCGTCATCGGCGATCTGCCGCGCGTGTCGAGCCCGGTGCTTGTCGAGCAGTTCGTCAATCCCGCCGAATCCGCGCGGATCACGCGTGAGCAGGCGGATATCGACTCGGCGACGGCCACTGTCGCTACGCGTTTGACCGAGAGCGAACAGCGTCTCAGCAACGCGACCAATGACGTCTCGACGGCGCAGGAGAGCTTCAATACCTGGATCGCGACACGCACCGCGACGACGGACCAAGCGCAGGACCCGGAGGTGATTGCACGCACGCACGGGCTTGAGGCCCTGCGCGAGACCGAGCGCTCGGCGCAGCAGACGCGCGATGACCTGGTTGCAGAACAGCGAGCACTGCAAGATCGCGAGGTCGCCAATAACCGCGCCCGGGCGCAGATGCAGGCGGCAGCGCTTCCGGCCTTCGAGCGTGCGAGCTTCTTTCAGCAACTCAACGTGTTCGCCCTAAGACTTGCCTTCACCTTGCCGCTCCTGCTGATTGCAGGGCTCTTCCTGCTGCGAAAGAAGAAGGGCGACTATTGGCCGTTGCAACGCGGGTTTATCCTCTTTGCCGCCTACGCCTTTTTTGTCGAACTCGTTCCGTACCTTCCTGAGTATGGCGGGTATGTGCATTACGGGGTCGGCATCCTCATCACGCTCTTGGTGGGCCATTTTGTCATCCGCTGGATGCGCAATTATTTGAAAACGCGCGCGGCGTCGGAAACCAAAGCCGAGGACGAACGGCGCAAATCGATCGCTTATGATGAAGCCTTGAAGAAGATGGCGGCGCACGCCTGTCCGGGCTGCGACCGCGTGCTTGCGGCCAGCGAAACGCCGGTCGATTATTGCATGCACTGCGGCATGCATCTGTTTGATCGATGCCCGAACTGCCAAGCACGCAGGTTCGCCTTCTTCCGCTACTGCATGGCGTGCGGTGCTGCGGCGCAAGGCTCGCAGACCCAGATCAAGACTGCCTAGTTCAGGGAGGCGCTCATGCTCGCAAACGCCACAATCACCGCGCTCGTCGGCACCATGCAGAAGGAAGCCTCGACCGCATTTTATCGCGACACGCTCGGGCTCAAGTTCGTCACCGACGATGGCTTCGCGGCCGTGTTCGAGGGCAAGAACGCGCGTATCCGCGTCTCGCGGGTGCCGGCGATCACCCCGGCCGCCTATGCGGTGCTGGCGTTTCAGGTGGACGATATCGACAAGGTCGTGGACGGCCTGGCCACCAAGGGCGTGGTGTTCCAGCGCTATGGGTTCTTCGTGCAGGACGCGAAGGGGATTTGGAGTGCGCCGGACGGCACGAAGGTCGCCTGGTTTCAGGACCCGGACCTGAACTTGCTCTCGGTCGTTCAGCACGCGTGACAATCCGGCCCTGGCGGAGACCCGCCGGATCGGTTAGAGCGCGTTGGAAGCTTGCGAATCCTAGCTCAGAATATTCGGGGAACGTGATGGAAGCGGTCATTGCCATCTTCATCTTTATCGTCGCGATTGTTCTGCTGAATATCGTCGAGTTCGGCCGCGCTGACTAAGCACGCTTGGTGGCCGCGTAGCCGTAAACCGCGCCACTGATCAGCGCGATCAGCGCTGCGGCCCACAAAAGTATTTCAGCCGCTGCGCGCAGACCGACAATCACATTGGCTGACACCAAAAGGATCGCCGCGCCCTGATAGGCGAGGAACGCGCCGACGCCGGCCATTTCCGCTGCGGCTTTCCAGCGTCCAAGTGAGTTTACTGGCAGCGTCTTGCCTGCGTTCGACAAGCCTTCGCGCAAACCCGCTACCGCGAGATCGCGCCCCACAATGATCACCGCCGCCGCCGCCAGGTCGAGCGGCAAGGCCGAGTAGGCGAGCGCCAGCAGCATGCAGGCGATCAACACCTTGTCGGCGACGTGATCGAGCGCGGCGCCCAGCGGCGTCACCGCATTGAGTTTGCGCGCGAGATAGCCGTCGAGCCAGTCGGTCGCCGCCGCGAGTACGAACAGCACCAGCGTCATGGAGAAGAGGAGGCCTGCGAGCGGGCGATCGCTGTAGAGCACGGCGCCAGCCCACAGGATCATGCCCGCAAGCACTGGTCCCATGATCATGCGGAAGAGGGTGAGTGCGGTGGGGAGGCCGTTCACAATCCCCTCCCCTCGCGGGGAGGGGGCAGGGCGCGGGGCGAAGCGCGATGTCTGCGAATTTGCGCGGCGCCGAGGGACAACGTTTCAGAGCGCGGAGGATCACCCCACCCCTTGTCCCCTCCTCTCAAGAGGAGGGGGCGTTCAGCGCTTGTCGTGGAAGAAGTCATAAATCCGCTTCGCCAGTTCTGTGTTGACGCCGTCGACCAGTTCCAATTCCGCCAACGCCGCGCGCGCAACGCCGCGTGCTGATCCGAAGCGGTCGAGCAAAGCGCGTTTGCGGGCTGGACCGATGCCGCCGATTTCGTCGAGTGGGTTTTTGGAAAGACCCGTCGACCGCTTGCCGCGATGCGCGCCAATCGCGAACCGGTGCGCCTCGTCGCGCAAGCGCTGCAGGTAGTAGAGGACGGGGCTTTTCTCGTCGAGCCGGAACGGCGCGCGGCCCGGAATGAAGAAGCGCTCGCGGCCCGCGTCGCGGTCGACGCCCTTGGCGATGCCGGCGATGACGATGCGGTTCTTGAGGCCGAGCTCGTCGAGCGCGTCCAGTGTCGCATTGAGCTGACCCTCGCCGCCATCGATGAGCACGAGGTCCGGCCACGCTCCGAATTTGGTTTCGGGGAGTTCGTCGCGCTCTTTTGAAAAGTCCACACCGCCGTCCGCAACTTGCCCCCCTCTCCCTTGCGGAGAGGGGGTAGGGGGTGAGGGGCGTTCAGAATGAAACGCCGCTGATGAAACTGCGGCCGTGCTCGCTTCGTCGGTTGCGCTCAATTCTGAACGCCCCCCCTCCCAACCCTCCCCCACAAGTGGGGAGGGCGATTGTTCATCCCGCTCGCTCAACATCCGCGCGAACCTTCGCCGGATCATAGCCGTCATCATTGCGAAGTCGTCGCCCTGGAACTCTTCCGCCTTCATGTTGAACTTGCGGTACTGGTTCTTGATGAAACCTTCGGGGCCCGCGACGATCATGGCGCCCAGCGCGTTCGTGCCTTGGATGTGGCTGTTGTCGTAAACCTCAATGCGTTCGGGACGCTGCGGTAGGCCAAACGTCTCGGCGACGCCATCGAGCAGTTTCGCGACGCTACCGGTTTCCGCCATGCGGCGGCCCAGCGCTTCGCGGGCATTGAGCAGGGCGGCGTCCACAATCTCACGCTTCTCACCGCGCTCCGGGATGCGGATTTCGACCTTGCACTCGGCGCGCGCGCAGAGTGCTTCTTCCAAGAGCTCGCGATCGCTCGGATCGATATTGCAGAGGATCAGCTTCGGCGGTTCGCGGTCGTCGTAGAATTGCGCCATGAACGCAGAGAGCACGTCGGCGGCGGTTTCTTCGGCGCCGTGGCGCGGGAAGTAGGCGCGGTTGCCCCAGTTTTGGCCAGCGCGGAAGAAGAACACTTGCACGCAGGACTGCCCGCCCTCGCAATGGAGCGCGAACACATCGGCTTCGCTGAAGGTCGACGGATTGATGCCTTGTGAAGCGCGGACGCTGGCCAGCGCGCGGATGCGGTTGCGCAGACGCGCGGCGTGCTCGAATTCCAGCGCGTCGGAAGCTTGGCGCATTTCATTGGCGAGGCGTTCTTGCAGCTCGGTCGAGCGGCCTTCGAGAAAGTCGGCAGAGTCTTTGACCAGCGCGCCGTACTCGGCTTCGCTCACCAGCCCAACGCACGGCCCGGAGCAGCGCTTGATCTGATAGAGCATGCACGGGCGTGTGCGGCCGGAGAAGGTGGAGTCCGTGCAGGAGCGTAGCAGGAACGCCTTCTGCAGCGTGTTGAGCGTGCGGTTGACGGCGCCGGCGCTGGCGAAGGGGCCGTAGAACTTGCCTTTGAAGCTCTTGGCGCCGCGATGCTTCTGTAGAGCCGGGATGGCGTGATCGGTGCGAATGGCGATGAACGGGAAGCTTTTGTCATCCCGCATCAGCACGTTGTAGCGCGGCTTCAGCCGCTTGATCATGTTGGTTTCGAGGAGGAGCGCTTCCGTCTCGGTGCCGGTGACGATGATCTCCATCGACGCGGTCTGATGGATCATCCGGTAGATGGCGTTGGTGTGCCCCCGCCCTTGCGCGTACATCGCAACGCGGTTCTTCAAGCTCTTGGCTTTGCCGACGTAAAGCACCTCACCGTCTGCGCCGAGCATGCGGTAGACGCCGGGGCGCGCAGGCATCCGTTTCCACGCGTCGCGGATCGCCTCGATGCCTTTGAGTTGCGGCGTCGGGGCGTCCTCGGCGGGCAGGCCATCGAGTGCGGGCAGGGCGGGTTTATCGGCGCCGGTCACGGGACCAATCTAGCGCATAACAATGGGGTCGCGCGCCGCTTGATCCCAGCGCTGGTCGCGCCTAAGGCCGATTTGGACGGTTGGAATCGCCCAGAACGGGAGGCCCTCATGCGCGCTTTGCTTGCCGCAATTGGCGCAGCGCTACTGCTGGGCGCTGGAACAGCGGCGGCGCAGCAGAACCATGGCGCGCAGGTGCGTTCCTATCTTGAGAACGGCATGGCGGCGCATCGCGGGATTGGGTATTCGCGCGACGTTGGCAACCCCGACGTAATCGTGCCTTTGCGGCTCGATCATCCGTTCATTTGGCCGGTCTATCTGACGCGTGGCGTGACCTATCGCGCCTATGGCGCTTGCGACGATCATTGCAGCGATCTTGACATGGAAATCTACGACGCCGCCGGCAATCTCGCCGACCGCGATACAGCGACCAACGATACGCCGTATGTGCAGATCACGCCAACGCAGACGGGCCGCGCGTATGTTCGCGTGTGGCTCTACGCATGCAGTGCCGAGCCTTGCACTGTCGGCATGCGGTTGGTCTCAGGCGGCGCGGCTGTGCCGCGTGTGGGCGAAACCGTGCGCGAAAGTGATCTCGGGCATAGCCAGGACGAAGCCAATCATCTTGCGGTGGCTGCGCAGCTCGAAGGCCAAGGCGCGGCGCATGAGCAAGCTGGCTACCGCCAATTGGGCGACGACCAAATTGAGCAATTGGCGCTGAACGATGAGGGTCATTCCTGGACCGTGCATCTTGCAGCCGGCGTCACGTATCTGTTCCAGGGCGCCTGCGACCAGCAGTGCAACAACGCGGACATGGAAATCCGCAATTCATATAATGAACGCATCGCCTCCGACATCAACGGCGACTCCATCCCCGTGCTCACCATCACGCCGCCGCGCGCCGCCGACTACACGCTGCGAATCTGGCTTCGCCACTGCTCACATGAGCCCTGCACCGTGGGTTTTCGCACCTATCGGCGGGTGACAAACTAAGGCGCGACCGCATGCACCCTCGACAGCGGTCCCTCCACAGGCCATGTCCAAGCCATGGATGACGTGCGCCTCCCGAGCCCCAGAGCGGCCGGCCCATTCGCGGCGCCTGATCCTGACCTCTGCGAAACGATGAAGGAGGTTCGCCAGGGCGTCGATGAGATCGATCGCATGCTGGTGGCGCTGATCGCGCGCCGGCAGGGCTACATGGATGCCGCCGCGCGCGTCAAACCGTCCCGCACCGTGGTGCGCGATGAAGCGCGCATCAATCAGGTGCTCGAGAACGTGAAGGCCGAAGCCGCGCGCATGGGGCTTTCCTGGGGCATCGCGGAACCGGTGTGGCGCGAAATGATGGAACGCTGCATCGCCTACGAATTCGACGTGTGGGACGCGACGCGCGGGTGACTGCGGCCACAGGCTGACGGGCGCCTTTTCCATATGGTAACCACGGGCAAGGCTGGGTGGGCGTCGTCGGGGGTCTGATTGACGCCTTCATACTTAATGGCTCGCGCTTGGCGGGAACGCGTGTGCGCGCATGCAAGCGCACATGGTCCGGCGTGGCCCGCGGATTCCACTGGTGGTAATGGCTTGCGGTTCCCAACGGTCGGGAAGGGCGCGGCATGAGGTGGTTTCTAGGGCTGGTGCTGGTGATCGCGCTCGTCTGCGGCGCGCTCTACGGCGTGGGCCTGTTCCTGTTGCCGAACTCGCTGGCGGTGACGCGCACGCTTGCGATCAACCGGCCGCGCGCGGCTGTGTTCGCGATGTCGAACGATTTGCGCATCGCCAAGGAGTGGTCGCCCTTCTACGCGCAGGATCCTGATGCCGATTATGGCTTCGGCGGCGATGGCCCGGGCGCAGGTCAAAGCATGCGTTGGTCGAGCAACAATCGTGAAATCGGCACGGGCCGCATGTCCATCGTGAACTCGGTCGAGAACCAATCCATCGACGCCATTCTCGACATCACCAATCGCGCCACACTGAACTCGCACATGGAGTTTCACCTTGGCGCCGGCTCCACGACGGTCGCGTGGGCCGTGTCGGCCGAGTGCGGACCGGGCGCGATCAACGTGCCGTGCCGTTACATGAACCTGGTGATGCGTCCGGTGGTCGAGCGCCGGATGGATGCGGGTCTGCGCCGTCTCAAGACGCTCGCCGAGCAGCTGCCCAATATCGACTTCGAGCACCTGAACCCGCAGTTCGACAGCTACGAGCCGCAAACCTTCGTCTATTCGACCGTCGACACGCCAACCAACGACCAGGCTCAAGTCGATTCCGCCGAAGCGCTGGCGCTGCAGCAAGTGCGTCAGTTCATGAGCCAATACAACCTAACCGCATCGGCGCCGCTGATGCGTGTCGTCACCAACTACGATTCAGCCCGTGCACGCATGAGCTTCCGTGTCGGCTATCCGTTCGCGAGCGCCGTGCCCACCACGGTGGTGGGCGTGCAGATCGGGCAGACGCCGTCAGGCGAGGCCATGCACGTCATGGTGCGCGGCACGCGCGAGCAGGTTCGCAACACCTATGGGCAGATGTACGCTTACCTGCAGGCGCACCGTATCGCTATCCGCGAAGGCGGCAAGCCCTGGGAAGTCGTGCAAAATCCCGGCAGCGCAGACGGATCAACGCCTGCGCAGATCGAAATTTTCATCCCGCTGGGCTAACGCCCTGCCGAGACGCCAAACAAAAAGGCCCGCCGGATCGCTCCAGCGGGCCTTCGCTTTTCGGCTCAGAAGCGGACTATTCGACCACTTTGAGGTTTACTGCCTTCGGACCCTTGCCCTTGGTGTCGGGCAGCGTCTGGAAGTTTACGCGCTGACCTTCGTTGAGCGAGGTCATGCCGGCGCGCTCGACCGCACTCACATGCACGAACACGTCAGCGCCGCCGCCGTCCGGCGTGATGAAGCCGAAGCCCCGTGCGCCATTGAAAAACTTCACGGTGCCGTCCTGCGGATCACCGAGCGGTTGCCGAGGCGGACGATCGCCACCGCCGAACCCGCCACCGCCTTCACGTGGGCCGCGGAAACCACCGCCGCCACCGCCGCCGCCGCGATAGCCACCGCCACCGCCGCCGCCATAACCGCCGCCGCCTTCACGGCCGCCGCCGCCACCGCCGCCGCGGAATCCGCCGCCGCCGCCGCGATAGCCACCGCCACCACCGCCGCCGTAACCGCCGCCGCCGCCTTCACGGCCGCCGCCACCGCCGCCGCGGAATCCGCCGCCGCCGCCGCGATAGCCGCCGCCGCCGTAGCCGCCGCCACCACCGCCGCCGCCGCCATAACCGCCGCCGCCACCACCGCCGCCGCTATAACCGCCGCCGCCACCGCCGAAGCTGTCGCCGCCGCCTCCGAATTCCGGATTGTTTTCACCCCTGTCGCGGCCGCGCTTGCGATCCTTTTTCTTATCGTTGTCGTTGTCGTCGTTAAAATCGTCGTCGAAACTCATTTCCTACTGTCCTGATCGAACCGAACGCACGCGTTCGGCCGCGCGCACGCAAAAGCGCACGCACGTCACCGCGAATTTCTGCGTTGATGGGGTTAGACTACTCTGCCGCACGTTGCGGAACTTCGCACCTTTCCGGCCCAACATTGGCCGGCGGGTTCAGCTTATGATCGAGTGATTCCGCCCGCGCAAGCGGCAAACCCGTGGTTTACGCGGGATTCATCTCGATTTTGGCGCCTGCAACGCAGGTGCAACATAGGCGCCACGCAGTTACTACGCCGCCTCCGTTGCGGCGCCATTATCCACCAGTCCGTTGGCGCCGGCTGGATTTCAGTCTTGCGGGCCCCGCCCCGTTGGAGAATCCTCCTGACCGTCAAGACCAAGCCGCGATGGCCGTCGCCCTATAGAGTGCGGCGCGCGTGGCAAGGGGGAAGGGCGCGGAGCAATCCGCGCCCTTTGCTATTGGAGCCGCCAGCCGGCGTTGCCGGTCGCCAAGCGCGCCGCCAAAGCAGGCAGCGTTTCTTGCAGGGTCTCACGCAAGCCGAACGGCGGGTTGATCAGCAACATGCTTGAGCCGGTTAGCCGCCCCTGCGGTTGCGGCGTGTCGATCCAGAGATCAGCACGCAATGTCTCGCGCGCGCCTTGCCCCTTTACTTCCGCATCCGCCGCATCGAGCGCGCTCATGCTCTTCATCGGCCGCCACCACAGATACAGGCCATGTGCGAACCGCTTCAGCGGCGCACCCAGCGCTCGCGCGCCGCGCTCAAGCTCGCCTACCTCTTCATACGGCGGATCGATAAGCACTAAGCCGCGTGGCTGCGCTGGAGGCAGCAGTGCTCCAAGGGCTTCCCAGCCATCGCGCTCGTGCACGTGCACGTTTGGTGTCCGTAGTGTTTTGCGTAGCGTGCGCGCGTCTTCGGGATGCAGTTCGCAGGCGTCGAGTACGTCGTCCTCGTGCAGCGCCGCGGCAATCAACGCCGGCGAGCCAGGGTAAGTGCGCAGGGGTCCATCGCCATTGAACGCGCGGACTGCTTCGAGATAGCCCGTCATCGCAGTCGGCGCGCCCTGCCATTCCCATAACCGGGCGATCCCGTCCTGCCACTCAGGGCTGCGCAAGGCCTCATCGCCCAGCAGATCGTAAGCGCCGCACCCCGCATGTGTGTCGAGCACTGCGAACGGCGTGGGCTTGCGCTTCAGCGCGTCGAGGCAAAGCACCAGCACTAGGTGCTTCAGCACGTCCGCATGATTGCCGGCATGGAAGGCGTGACGATAATTCACGCCGTTGGCCTAGCGGCAGCGCCGCGCATCGCCAAGTATGTTAGCCTCCGCTCATGAGCTTCCACGACAACATTGCCGAGCACCGCTACGAACTTGAGATCGAGGGGTTTCGCTCGTTCGCGGAGTACCGCGATATCGGGCCCGTCCGAGTCATCATGCATGTTGATACGCCCCACGAAGCCCGGGGAAGGGGGCATGCGTCCAAGCTGATGCATGCAGTGGTCGGGGACGCCAAATTCCGCGCCATGAAGCTGCGCGCCAGCTGCGCTTTTGCTGCCGCCTATTTCAAGCGCCATTCGGCGGAAGTGAAACCAGTGGAAGCCTAAGCCGCAGGCCGATGCAAACCCCGCCAGCCGCGCCCCCTGCGCGGCTGGTTAGGTGTGATCTCAGCCCCGCGGTTGCGGCACGATGCGCAGGTAGGGTTTCACCGTCTTCCAACCGTTCGGAAAGCGTGTCTTGGCTTCGTCATCCGACACCGCTGGGACAATGATGACGTCCTCGCCATTCTTCCAATTCACAGGCGTTGCGACCTTGTGGCTGGCCGTGAGCTGGATCGAGTCGACCAAGCGCAGCACTTCATCGAAATTGCGTCCTGACGACATCGGGTATTGCAGCGTCGCCTTGATGAGCTTGTCGGGTCCAATGATGAAGACGGTTCGGACGGTTTGATTGTTCGCCGCAGTGCGGCCTTGGCTGGTGTCGCCGGCGTCGGCCGGCAGCATGTCGTAGAGCTTCGCAACCTTGAGATCACTGTCGCCGATCATCGGGTATTGAACGTCGCCGCCAGTGACCTCGCGTATGTCGCTCTTCCAGCGGTCGTGATCGCCGACGGGATCGACCGACAGGCCAACGACTTTCACGTTGCGCTTCTTGAACTCCGGCTCGAGCTTGGCGAGGTAGCCCAGCTCTGTCGTGCAGACCGGGGTGAAATCCTTCGGGTGCGAGAACAGGATCGCGTAGCTGTCGCCGATCCAGTCGTGGAATTTGATGCGGCCTTGAGTGGTCTCGGCTTCGAAATCGGGGGCTTTATCGCCAATGCGTAGCGCCATGGGAGGATCTCCTGTCGGCTGTTGGGGCCAAGTAGCACGACGCCGGAGCCGCCGCTATCGACAGATGGGGTGGCGGAAAACCGCCGCAAGCGCGCCTTAACCCGCCAGGCGAATGCCTCTATGTGAATTGGGCGTTACCGGCGGAGGGCGAGCGAGTGTTCAAGTGGTTCAACGCGCACCCGCTCAGGCCGGCGATTGCCGCTATCGCGCTCATCCTGCTCTTGGGCGCCACCGAGTTCGCCGACCACCCCGCCCGCCTGCAACGCAACTGGTATCCCTATCTGTCGCACACCACGCGCATTGACAGGCAGGGCGACCGCTTTACTGCCGCTCCAGTAACGGATTGGAGCTACGCTGCGTCCGGGCCGACGAGCCAGACTTATGTCAGCGTCAGTTACAATATCTCGGATGTGCGAGCGGTTTGGTTCGTGATCGAGCCCGACCCGAACCTCTCATTCGCGGCACACACCTTCATGTTGTTCGAATTCCCGGACGACCGTTTGCTCGGTCTTACCATTGAGGCGCGCCGTGAGGCCAACGAGGACTATTCCGCGCTTGCCGGCACGTTCAATCAGTTCGAACTCTCCTATCTCTGGGGCACAGCGCGCGATTTGCTCACCCGCCGCGCTGTCATGCTGCAGCACCGGGTCATGATCTATCCGGTCAACATTCCACACGATCAGATGCAGGCTATGTTGCGCAATGTGCTTACCCGCACGCAATCGCTCGAATACACGCCGCGCTACTACAACACGCTGTTTTCGAACTGCACGAATGAACTTGCGAAGGCGGCCGGCTTTCACTGGGCGCCGGCCTTCATCCTGACTGGCGAGTCAGACGAATATCTCTTCAATCGCCATTTGCTGGACGCGCCGAGCCTCGCTGCCGCGCGTCAGCGGGCTGAAATGGAGGGTGTTATTGCCCAGCTGAACAGCGCCCCGGCAGCGGCGTTTGACTATCGTCTGCTGGCCGAACTACGGCGCCGCGCGGCCGGCGTGTCCGACAGTGGTGGCCCGCAGGCCTCGCGCTAACCTCATTTGCTTGCGGTAAAGAGCGCCGTCAGGCCAAGCACGATGCCAAACAGCGCCATTGCGCCCACGACGAACCAGACGAACCAAGGTGTAGATGCCAGATCCATGCGTAATCTCCCCGCGTAGGATGCGAACGCGGGTTCGCGCAGGCATTGATCCAAATCAACTGCGCGATTCCGCGATCAAGGCGGAGCGCTCCGCAGCCGCAAGGACGCGCCACTTGCCTTCGTGGAGCGTACCCAGCTTCAGCGGCCCGATCCGAATGCGCAGCAGATCGGTGACGCCAAGATCGACCATTTCGCACATGCGCCGAATCTGCCGTTTGCGACCTTCGCGTAGGACGAACCGAAGCCGCTGCGGCTCGATCGCGCTAATCTTCGCCGGCCTCAGCTTCCGGCCGTCAAGCTCAAGTCCGTGCTGAAGCGCAGCGAGCTTGCGATCCGTGATCTGCCCGCTGACCCGCACCAAATACTCTTTGTCAAGCTTCGACTCTTCACCCACCAGCGCCTTCGCCAGCACGCCGTCTTGCGAGAGCAACAAAAGACCGCGCGAATCCTGATCGAGGCGCCCAAGCGGCGCGAGGCTCATGGACCTGGTATCGATCCCGCCTTCGCCGGCGAGATTGGCGCGCGTCAGCAATCTCGCCGCTGGAATTTGATCTTTCTCCGGCTGCGCCGAAACGTAGCCAACCGGCTTATTCAGCACGGCGGTGAAGGCTGCCTCGGCGCCTGCCGCGGCAAGCTCCAGCGTTTGTCCGCGCTCAATCTTGCGCCCCGGATCGTCGACGCGCTCACCATCAATCCGCACCTTGCCGTCCGCGATCAGCGCCTCGGCCTCGCGCCGCGAACAAACGCCTTCCTGGGCGAGCCATTTGTTTACGCGCTGTGGTTCGGCGCCCGCATAGGTCTTCCGCCAAGCCACGTCAGCCTACGCGCGCCGACATGCCGCCATCGACCGGCAAGAGCGCGCCGGTGATGAACTTCGCTTCGTCTGACGCCAGGAACAGCGCGGCGTTCGCCGTATCCCAAGCGTCGCCCATCTTGGCGCCAAGCGGCACCTGCGCATTCCGCTTGGCGCGTAGCGCCTCGGCATCGACACCGGTCACATCCGACACAGTGTTGATTGCCATCGGCGTATCCATGAGCCCTGGCAGGATGGCGTTGCAACGCACGCCGTGTTTGGCGTTCGATAGCGCAACCGACTGTGTCAGCCGGTTCACCGCCGCTTTGGAGATTTCGTACGCAATCATGTTCGCACCCGCGAGCGAAGCGAGCGACGAGATGTTGACGATCGCGCCTTTGCTCTCGCGTAGACTCGGAATCGCCGCCTTGATCGTCAGCCACGCTCCCTTGAGGTTGACGGCCATAATGCGATCGAACGCGGCTTCTGTCGCAACGTGCGCAGGCCCATCGCCACCGCCGCCGATCCCGACATTGTTGATCAGAATGTCGACGCCGCCGAACCGAGCCTTCGCCTCAGCGACGATAGCGGCGCATGCAGTTGGGTCAGTGATGTCAGCCACGAAAGCCACGCCGCCAATTTCGGCGGCTACCTCTCCGGCGCGCTCGGCAACGCGATCCACGCAGAGGACCTTGGCGCCCTCGCGCGCAAAGACGGTGGCGATGGCGCGGCCGTTGCCGATCGTGTCGCCAGGCGTCTGACCGGCGCCGACGACAATGGCGCGCTTCTGGGCAAGTCTCATCGGCACAGTGTGAATCGCGAAGCGCCCCGGGTGCAAGGGACATCCGTAATCGGCGAGTTGGGCGGGCGCTGCGCGCCCTGGTTCATCCAATTGCAGCGCAGTGTTGCATCCGCCCCAGGGACGCCGGTAAGGCTTCACGCGAAAACCAGCCATGAAACTGCAAGTCCCCTTCGTTCAGCTGCCCGTGAGCTTTGATGCCGATCTTCTCGCGCAGGAGATCGCTCGGTTCGACGAAAGCGCGTGGTTGCCGCATCCGCAGCGTTTCGAGGGCAACGACTTTCTGCCGCTGATCGCCGCGAACGGCGAACCGGCCAACGAAGCGTTCGATCTGCCGATGCGACCGACACGGCACTTAGAGAAGAGCCCGTATCTCACCGATGTTCTCGCGACGATCGGCTGTTCGCTGGGGCGCACGCGTCTGATGCGCCTTTCGCCGGGCGCCGATGTCATCCCACACGTCGACATCCACTATTACTGGCGTGACCGCATGCGCGTTCATGTGCCGATCGTCACCCAGCCGACAGTGACGTTTCACTGTGGTCCGTCTTCGCTCCATATGAAGGCAGGGGAGTGCTGGATCTTCGACACTTGGCGGCTACATCGCGTTACCAACGCGGCGCCGAAGTCACGCACCCACCTGGTTATCGACACCGTGGGCGGGAAGGGGTTCTGGAATCTGGCCTCGAACGGTCGCACGCCAGATATGCCAGGCGCCGAGGGCTGGACGCCGCGGCCGGTGGCGCCCTTCGGCGCATCAATCAGCAGTCTTGAGTTTGAGCATACCAACTTTCCGCGGGTTATGACGCCGTGGGAGGTCCGCGATCATGTTCACTTTCTGCTGGCGGAACTGGACGAGCAAAGCCAACTTTCGCCCATCGCCAATCAGGCGATGGCGCACTTCTTTCACGTCTGGCGGTCGCTTTGGTCAACCTACGGCGAAAGCGACGAGGGGCGCGATGCCTATCGCGAGGCTCTGACAACATTTTCGGATACGCTCAAGCTGGGCGGCGCCGAAAGCCTGTCACTTCGCAATGGCGCGAATTTCCTCACCGCGCTGAAGCACCTTGTCTTCGACATTGCGTTGCTTGATCCGCGTACGCGCGCCGTCGGAGAGGTCCGTGTTGCGCCCGCGCCGGCCAAACCCGCTGTGTCTAAGCAGTCTGCCAAGTTCGACCGGCCGATTTTCGTAGTGTGTCCGCCGCGTTCCGGCTCGACACTGTTGTTTGAAACCCTTGCGCAAGCGCCGGATCTCTACACGGTTGGCGGCGAAAGCCACCTGGTTATCGAGAACATCGGTCCGTTGAGCGTGTTGGCGCACAATTGGGACTCGAACAGGCTCACCGCCGCGGACGCTACCCCCGAAATTGTGCGCGCTTTGCAGCGCAGTTTTGCGGACAACCTGCGCGACCGTAACGGCGCCCCGCCGCAAGGCCCCGCAATTCGCATGCTGGAGAAGACGCCAAAGAACTCCCTGCGCATACCCTTCATTGCTGAATGCTTTCCAGACGCCCAATTCGTCTTCCTCTACCGCGATGTGCGTGAGGTGCTGGGGTCGATGCT
Source organism: Pseudomonadota bacterium (assembly GCA_016195245.1). GTDB lineage: Bacteria > Pseudomonadota > Alphaproteobacteria > Caulobacterales > Aquidulcibacteraceae > Vitreimonas. The sequence continues at coordinate 5,303 of JACQAC010000156.1, read as the reverse complement.
TGAAGCTTGGGAGTCAGGGCGCTTCCGTACGTATCCAACCTTACCAGGGTGGGCAGGCAAGTTTCCTTGGTCCTTGCTGCTCACCCCGGGCTGGCGCGAGCTCGCGTACCTTCCGCTGAACGAAATCGTCGCGGCGCAGTGGGCCGCGTCCGTGCGCACGCTGCTTGCCGATCTCGCAGCAATCCCCGCCGATCGGCGCAGCGTTGTTCTCTATGATGACCTGTTGCGCGATCCGGACGCGGAGATGCGAAGGCTCTGCCTACGGGTGGGTCTGAAGTGGGATCGCACGCTCGGTAAGGAGCTGCCGCTTTCATCTCACACCGTGTCCGCGCCGAAGGCGGACAAATGGCGTGCGCGCAGCGCGGAGATCGAGGCCGTGATGCCGGCCTTGACTGAGTTGGTTGACCGCGCCGTCGCGTTTGCAGCGGTTCAATGACGGAAGCGCTGCCCGAAGCAATCGCCGCGCTCGCCTCCGATCCAGCGCGCGCCGCGCGCGTCGCACGCGAGTTGATCCGAGCCGAACCGCAGAATCGCGATGCCCACATCGTTTTAGCCGAAGCGCTGCGCCGCGAGGGAAATCTCGACGCGGCTCTGGCTGAAGTTCAGCCGCTCGCAGAAAATGACCGCACTTGGTTCGCCGCACAAAGATTGCTGGGATTGGTGCAGGCAAGCCGCGACGAGCATCGAGCTGCGGCCGACGCTTTGGCGCGCGCGTCGGAACTGAATCCAGGGCACGCCTACGTCTGGTGCGAGCTGGCCGCCCAGTTGCGCGCGGCTGGCGACGTTGAAGCGTCGCGGGCCGCGTACCTTAACCACGTACAGCGCGCCGCGCTCGATCCGCGTCTCTTGCGCGCATCGGCGGCGCTCGGTGAAGGCAAGCCCGAACAGGCGCGCGCCATCCTTGGGCCATACCTGGCGCAGCATCCCAGCGATCCGATCGCGCTTTCGATGATGGCTGAAGCGAATGCTCGCGAGGATCGCCCGTTGGAGGCGGAGCAGGGGCTTCGCCGCATCATTGATCTCGTCCCTGGCTATCTGCCTGTGCGCCACAGTCTCGGGCAATTGCTGATGGGGCTTGGGCAATATGATGAGGCCGTGAGCGTCGCGCGGGCGCTAGCGGAAGCTGATCCTGGCAATGTTGGCCCGCAAAAGCTGCTCGCTGCCGCGCTTGGCTTAGTCGGCGAGTACGAACAAGCAGTCGCCATTTATCGGCGTCTGCTTGCTGATAACGCCGCGCAACCCACGATCTGGTTGGCGCTGGGCCATACACTCAAGACCATGGGCGAAACTGGCGAGGCCGTTGAGGCGTATCGCAAGAGCATCGCGCTGGATCCCGCGCAGGGCGATGCGTACTGGAGCTTGGCCAATCTCAAACGGTTCAAGTTTAGCGATGAAGACGTCGCGACCATGACGTGGCAGCTGCAAAGTGGAAAGCTTGCGGCTCCCGATCGCGTCAGCATGCTGTACGCATTGGGCGCCGCTTATGAAGCGCGTGGAGAGGTGGCGCGCGCATTCGAATCTTACAGCGCTGGTGCGCGTCTTCATCAGCCGGTGGCGAAGCGGCCGCCGCTGACCTTGTTCGCGCCAGCGGCGCGCAGTGTCTTCACGCGCGAATTCTTCGAAGAGCTGGGAGAGACCGGTTCTCCCGCAACGGATCCGATCTTTATCGTTGGATTACCGCGCGCAGGCTCGACGCTCGTGGAGCAAATCCTGGCCTCCCACTCGCAGGTGGAAGGCACCATGGAATTGCCGGACATCAACATGCTCGCGATGCGCATTGCCGGCTCCAACGATCCGGAGGAGCATTTCAAAAGGTTGCAGGCGCTGAGCAGGGCCGAGCTTAGGGGGCTGGGTGAATCCTATCTTCAATCAACAAGAAGTCACCGCAAGCTCGGGCGCGCGCACTTTATCGACAAAATGCCGAACAACTTCGCGCACACCGGCCTCATTCACCTGATCCTGCCAAACGCCAAGATCATCGACGTACGCCGTCATCCGCTGGCGTGCGGGTGGTCGTGCTTCAAGCAGCATTTCGCGCTGGGGCAGCTCTTCACGTACGATCTCGCGGAGATCGGCCGCTACTACGCCGACTATGTCGCGCTGATGGCGCACTTCGACACTGTGCTGCCAGGGCGCGTGCATCGCGTGATCTATGAGCAACTGGTAGCCGATCCCGAGACCGAAATCCGGCGGCTCCTCAAGTATTGCGATCTCCCGTTTGAAGCAGCCGTGCTTGCTCCGCATGAGACCCAGAGGCCGGTACACACGGCGAGTTCCGAGCAGGTTCGGCAACCAATTTCCGCAAGTGGGCTGGACAGTTGGAAACCGTACGAGCCGTGGCTGGGTCCGCTAAAGGCCGCACTTGGAGAAACGCTGAGCGCTTATCCAGGCGTACCCGATTACGGTGCGAGCAGCGCCTCGCGCTCGAACTGAGCCAGGGCCGCGCCGAGCCTGGCCTCGCCAAAGATCGCCGAAAGCGTCTTTCGATCTTTTCCATCGAGCGCAATCAGAACATCGGCAAGGTCTGGCGTCAGGTTACAGGAGCGATGCAGGAGGGTCGTTACCCAACCTTGCCGCTGCGCTGCTTCAAGACGTGAAACGTTGAAGGCACGAGGCGCAGAATCCGTCTGTCGCCCCACCACGACCGGCACGGACGACAACCTGAGTGCTCCAGCCTGGGCGAGCTGCAGAAGGATCGCGGCCATCGTACCGCCGCCGCCGAGACGCGCAATCGGAACGCTTGCGGGGAAGGCCTCGCCGATTTCAGCAAATGCGCGCGCAATTGCGTCGTCCGGAGCGTTCACGACGTGGCCTGATTCAATCCGATAGGCGCGGCGAGAGTCTGTTGGCTGCAGGGCCCCAAGAACGTGCAAGTGCTTCAATGCGCCGGCGCTTGGCGCCTCGCCGCTGGGGCGCTTGGCAAACACCGCGCGCCGAAAGATTCTGCCCGAAATCGCATCGAGCCAGGATTGCGCCATGAGGCGGTCGCCGCCCGACAGCTCGCGAACCAAATCCGCAGCTTGCGGCGCCATACTTTCCGCAGCCGCCATCGCCAACTCGCCCTCGGTCACGTAGTGCAATCCGTGTGACCCCGCGTCACGAACAACATCGTCGAAGAAGAACGCTTCGTTGATGGGCGCCAGATGCTCCCACAGCAGGTAAGACGGCGGCAACGCAGCAAGCCGCTCGGCGCCTTGCTGAATGATCATTCCGTACGGCGAACTGGCGAGTTTCGGCGCCAGTTTCCGCAACAACGCCACAGCCTGCTCGGCGCGCACAAATGGTTGTGCGGCGGGATCGACGCCGCGCATGACGATGTCGCGGATGATGTGCTGCGCGTGCCAACCTGGCCTCACGTTGAAGCTGACGACGGCCACGCCGTTGTCGCTGAGCTGTTCGGAGCAGATGCGAAACACTGCCCTGCGAACGGGTTCGGGCGCCCAGCTCAAGAGCCCGTGGCAAATGATGTAGTCGAACCGCTGCCTGTTTTGCGCGCGCTCGGCGAACTCGACTGCGTCGGCTGCCTCCAATGAAACGTTGGGGAGCCCAAGCGCTTGGATGCGCTTGCTTCCGAGCGCGATGTCTTCGCTGGAAATGTCGAAGCCCACGAACGTCGCACCCTGAAACCGTGCGGCGAGGGGAATGATGTTTCCGCCGCTCGCGCAACCGAGTTCGAGAACGGCAGCCTTATCCGCTGGCGATGGCGACAAACCGTACAGCATCGCCAGTGCGGCGAGCGCTCCGGGCTGGGTGTAGGCGAACGGCAGCGAAGTGTAGGGAATGTTGGGGTAATCCACGGCGCCGCTCAAATCTGTGTCAGGCGCGGATCATCACGCTCCCATGCTTCGACGTTATATTCTTCGCCGTTGGGACCATCGCGCCCCATGACGACGATCTGCTTGTGCATTGCGAGACCCAGATTGATTTCGCGATCCGGCAGGATGGCTGTGCCGTGATTGCCTTCCCAGACGATGAGCGAGCCGCGCCGACGGAGCATGTTTTGCGCCAGTTGTCTCAGAGGCCGGAGGTATTGCGGATTGCGCCAGACGCCACTGAACTCGGTGTCGACCCAAACATTGATCCGCGTCGCTTGTGGCTCATGAGTCATCACCATGTGGCTGTCTCTCGGACGCCAAAGCTCACTGATGCCTTTGGCGGTTCGGTAGAGGCAATAGAAGACTTCGCACTCGCGGGGACGCGTCTCGTAGATCACGCACCCTGCGCCGACGTCGCAATGCTTGCACCAGACGCCCATTGGTTTCGCGAGAGCTTTCACCTCCGCCAGCTTGCAGCAGAGTGTGCAGCCATCGCAGGTGCGCCCAGGAACTAGCGCTGTCTCTAGACTCTCCGCCATTGGGGGAACCTAACGTCGCGGCCTCAAGCCCGCCATTGCGCTTCCCGCAGGATCGGGCTGCGGCGCGCCAAATTGCCGCCAGTGCCGTTTGATTTCGCTCAATATTTAAAGTGACGCCAGCGTCATTTTAAATACCATAGCAACAGAAGGGGCTTGGTTATGAGTAAATTTGGCGTTGTCGCGGTCGCAGTCTTGGGATTGGCGATTGGGGCGCCGGCGGTAGCTTCGGCTGATCAGCTGACGCCGTGGCAAATTCGGCTTGGCATCAGTGAGATCGCACCTGACGAGAGCGGAAGCCCTATTCCAGCCTCGATCGGCAACGCCACCGTTCCAACCGCCCAGATCGAGTATTTCTTTAACGACAATATCTCGGCGGAACTGCTGTGCTGCGTTGCGACCCATAATGTCAGTGCAGCCCACGGGGCGGTAAACCTCGGTCATGTTACGCATTTCCCGCCGACCGTGACGCTGAAATACCATTGGACCAATTTTGGCGCGCTGCAGCCGTATGTCGGGGCGGGTGTAAACTACACGAACTTCATCAACAGCGATCCGCCAGCTGGCCTTCGGGTGCATTATAGCTCCTCGTGGGGTCCAGCGCTGCAAGCAGGCGCCGACTACAAGCTGAATGACCACTGGTCGGTGGGGCTTGATGTGCGTCGCATCTGGATCAGCACCGATGTGCGCATTCGCGGCGCAGTGAATGCAGACGATAGCGTCGACATCAATCCATGGGTGGTTTCGGCCACGGTCGGTTATCGCTTCTAACCTTGAATTGAGAGCAGCGGATCGCTCCCCGCGCCGACTGTTCTCGCGGGAGGCGCGCGGCGAAGGCTTCGGACTTCGCCGCGTGTCCGTTTCAGGCTCGCAAATCCGGATCCAGCGTTTGGCCCTCGTCAAGTTGAACGCCAAACGTGTTCAGCATCATTGAGACTTGCGTGTACTGCCC